>DATFRD010000398.1:0-6591 GCA_035263645.1 Candidatus Dormiibacterota bacterium
GCCCGGCGACCTGGACGCCGTCTTCCTGGCCGGCAGCGGCTCGGAGGCAGTGGAGACCGCGCTCAAGCTCGCGCTGCAGCACTGGAGCGAGCAGGGACGGCCCTCGAAACGGTGGTTCGTGTCTCGCCAGGGCAGCTACCACGGCACCACCCTGGGCGCGCTCTCCCTGTCCGGCCACCCCGTGCGCCGCCAGCACTTCGAGCCCCTCCTCCACGCGTTCCCCGCCGTTCCCCAGCCGAGCCCCTACCGGTGCGGCGCGAGCGCCGGCTGCCCGCCCTGCGACCTGGCGTGCGCGGACGCCTTCGACGCCGCCATCCGCGCGGCCGGCGCCGACCGGGTGGCGGCGGTGGTGGTCGAGCCGGTGGTCGGTGCGACCGGCGGCGCCGTCGTCCCCGCGGCCGGGTACTACCAGCGGCTCCGCGAGATCTGCGACCACCACGACGTCCTCCTCATCGCCGACGAGGTGCTCTCCGGCGCCGGTCGCTGTGGGCGGTTCCTGGCCATCGAGCACTGGGACACCGTCCCGGACCTGGTGGCCATGGGCAAGGGGCTGGGCGCGGGCCACGTGGCGCTGGCGGCGGTGCTGGCCCGGCGGCCGGTCGTCGAGGCCATCGCCGCCGGCAGCGGCACGCTCACGACCGGGCACACGTACAGCGCCAACCCGCTGGCGGCCGCGGTCGGCCTGGCGGCGCTCGACGTCATGGCGCGGGAGGGCCTGGTCGAGCGCGCCGCCGGCCGGGGCTCTGCCCTCGGGGCCGAATTGCGCGACCTGCTCGAGACGCACCCGATCCTGGGCGACGTGCGCGGGCTGGGCATGCTCTGGGGCCTCGAGCTGGTCGGCGACCGTGCCGCGCGGCGCCCGTTCGCCCGCGACCAGGCCGTCACGGAGCGCTTCCTGGCCGTCTGCCAGGCCAGCGGCCTGCTGCTGTACCCGGCCAGCGACGGGTTCAACGACGCGGTGCTGGTGGCACCTCCGCTCAACGCGGCCGAGGAGGAGCTGTCCCTGCTGCTCGCGCTGGTGGACCGCTCCCTCACCACCCTGGAGAACGAGCTGGGCCTGGCCTGACCGGCTCAGCGCCGGGGTCGGAGGCGGCCCCGGTCAGGTCGCGGTCACCTCCCGGAGCAGCCCGGAGGCCACGTCGTAGACGAAGCCGCGGACCGCGTCACCGCACCGCCCGCGTTCCTGATGACGTGGACCTCCCCCTCCTCGAGGCCGAGCGCGCGGTGGACGTCGATCCGGGCGTCCATACAGGTCACGACCGCGGCCGGCCGGGCCGGACGATGCGACAGCCCGCCCCTGGTGAAGGCCGCGGCATAGGCGCGGTCGTTCTCCAGGAGGGCGTCGGTATGGCTCACCGTCAGCTCCTGGCGAGACTGCGCGACAGGTCGGCCGCCGTCACGACGAAGTCTCTGAACAGGGCCCGCGCCCACGCGTGGCCGGCGGTCAGCTCTTCGGGGTGACACTGCACCGTGAGCACGAGGCCGTCCGGCGTCTCCAGCCCTTCGATCACCCCGTCGCCCGGGCTGGTGGCGGTCACCTGGAGACCCGGGGCCACGTCCCTGACCGCCTGGTGGTGGAAGCTGTTCACCTCCACCCGGCCGGTGCCGATGATGCGGCGGAGGCGGGAGCGGGGCCGGATCTCGATCGCGTGGGTGAGGAAGGCCCTTCCGTCCTCGGGCCGGCAGCGATGGGGGAAGCTCGTGGCTGCGTCCGCTGCCAGGTCCTGGTACAGCGTGCCGCCGAGCGCGACGTTGACGACTTGCTGGCCGCGGCAGATGCCGAACAGCGGCAGCTCCCGCTCGAGGGCCATCCGCACCAGCGAGAGCTCCAGCTCGTCCAGCTCCCGGTCGACCTGGCCCAGCTGGGGCCGCGGTCGCTCGCCGTACCGGGCCGGGTCGACGTCGACCCCGCCCGGCAGGACGATCCCGTCGAGGCGGTCGGCCAGCGCCGGCGGTGGCAGCTGCCCGGGCGCCAGCAGGACGACGTCCGCGCCCGCCTGCCGAAGGCCGTCCAGGTACGCGCGGTTGACGCCCAGCGCGGCCGGGCCGCGCCCGTCCGGCCGGTTGGCCACCGTGAGGGCGACCAGGGGTGTGCGCATCTGCTCCCTCACGTGCGTAACGATAGGGTGCCCGACCGGCGGCCGGCGTAACCTCCAACCGTGGTGCGTTCCGAGCGGCTCGCCAGGCCCGTGTTCTGGATCGGGGTGGTGACGGCCGTGGGCATGCTCGTGGTCCTGGTGATGGGCTTCTGGGTCACGACGAGCGGCTCCGCCCAGGGCTGCGGGCGGCAGTGGCCGCTCTGCAACGGACGGTTCATCCCGGACTTCGCCATCTCGGCCGCCATCGAGTTCAGCCACCGCGCGGTGACGGGGGTCGAGTCCGTGCTGGTCGTGGCCTTTGCGGCCGCGACGCTGTGGCTCTACGGCCGGCAGCGCCCCGTGCAGGTCCTGGCCCCGCTGATGCTGGCCTTCCTCTTCCTGCAGGCCGGGATGGGCGCGCTCGACGTGGTCTATCCGCAGCAGCCCGTCGTGCTGGCGCTCCACTTCGGCATCTCCCTGATCGCCCTGGCCAGCACTGCCCTGACGGCGGCGTACGTGCGGCGTCCGGCGGCGGTGCTGGGGGCCCCGGCGGTCACCGTCCGGGTTCGCGCCGCCACCTGGGGCGGCGCGGCGTACCTGTACGTCCTGGTGTACACCGGCGCCTACATCCGGCACGCCGGCGCGGCGGGGGCCTGCACGTCGTGGCCGCTGTGCGGGAGCGGGGCGCCGCTCGGCCCCCAGGCGCTCGCTGTCGACCTCCTGCACCGCTTCGGCGCCGCCGCGGCGCTGCTCCTCGCCGCCGGCCTGCTGGTGCTCTACCGCCGCGCGGCCCCGGCGCGGGCCGATCTCGTCGCCGGCGCCTCGCTGCTGATCGCCATGCTGGTGGTCCAGGGCGGCGCCGGCGCCCTGCTCGTGCTCTCGCACTGGGCCACGACCGCGGAGCTGCTGCACGCCGCGCTGACCGGCGTGACGTTCGCCGTGGCCGCCTACCTCTGCCTCCGGGTGACCGTGGGCACCGCCGCCGAGACGGCTGCCCTGGCGGCGCCGGCCCGCCTGAGGACCGAGGGCGCTCCCTAGCCAGGATCCCAGAGCTCCGCCGGGCCGTGTGTTAGCCTCTGCTAACCGGCGAGTTAGCCAGGGCTATCATGAGGGGTGGGAGGAACTTCGGTTGAACCAGACGACGGTGGCGCTGATGGGCGCGATCTCGGGCCTCACGATCTTTCTCGGCCTGCCGGTGGCGCGGGCTCGTGCGATCGGGCCGCGCACCCAGGGCTTCCTCAACGCGGTGGCCACCGGCGTGCTGCTCTTCCTGATCGTCGAGATCCTCGGCAACGCCAACCGGGCGATCGAGGACGCGATGAACGGCGCACGGCACGGCAGCCTGGCGCCGTTCGTCGGGCTCTGCGCCGTCTACGTGCTGGGCCTGGTCGGTGGCCTGCTGGGCCTGGTCTGGTTCACCCGTCTGCTGTCGCGGCGGCTGCGGGGCGAGTCGCTGCGGGGCCCCGGCGCCACGGTCGCGGTCCGAGCGGCGGCCGTGCCCTCGGCGCGCAACCTCGCCCTGATGATCGCGACCGGCTTAGGCCTGCACAACTTCAGTGAGGGGCTGGCCATCGGGCAGTCGGCGGCCGCCAGCGCGCTGGCGCTGACCGGAGTGCTGGTCATCGGGTTCGGGCTGCACAACGTGACCGAGGGGTTCGGCATCGCGGCGCCGATGGCCTCGCGCGACGACCGGCCGAGCTGGGGATTCCTTGCGGTGGCCGGCCTGATCGGCGGCGGGCCCACATTCCTGGGCGCGATCGTCGGCTACAACGTGGTCGCAGCGTGGGCCTTCGTCCTGTTCCTGACGCTCGCGGCGGGAGCCCTCTTCTACGTGATCAACGAGATGTTCGCCGTCTGCAGAAGGGTCAGCACTCCGCCGACGATGGCGGCGGGACTGCTCCTGGGCTTCCTGGTCGCCCTCGGCACCGACCTCTTCCTGACCTTCAACGGCGCATAGGACCGCACCCCCAGGGCCCGCCAGGGCAGGGCGCGCACCTTGCCCTATGGTTGGTTCCGAATGGCGGATGTCGACCCGGAGGTCCTGCGGCGCTGCTACCGCCTGATGGTCCGCGCGCGCCGGCTGGACGAGGAGGCGGTCCGGCTGCAGCGGCAGGGCGAGATCGTTGCGTTCCCGCCGATGGCGGGCCAGGAGGCCGCCCAGGTCGCGAGCATCCTGGCGCTGCGGGAGACCGACCAGGTCTTCCCGTCGTACCGGGAGCACGGGGCGGCCGTCGCTCGGGGTGTCGACATGGTCGACTACCTCCTCGCCTACCGCGGCGCCTGGAACGGCGGCGTCTACGACTTCCGGCGCCATCGCTTCGCGCCGATCGCGTCGGCGGTGGGCAGCCATCTGCTGCACGCGGTCGGCTGGGCGATGGGCGCGAGCCTGGACGGGCGTGACGACGTCGCCATCGTGTACTTCGGCGAAGGCGCGACCTCCGAGGGGGACGCCTCCGAGGCGTTCAACTTCGCCGGCGTCTACCGTGCCCCGGTGCTGTTCCTCTGCCAGAACAACGGCTGGGCGATCTCGGTGCCCGCGGCGCGCCAGACGGCCGGCGAGGTCTGGCGCCGGGCCGAGGGCTTCGGGCTGGCGGGCGTGCGCGTGGACGGAAACGACGCCGCGGCCGTGTACAGTGCCACGCGCGAGGCGGCCGAGCGCGCGCGGCGAGGGGACGGCGCGACCCTGATCGAGGCCATGACGTATCGGCTCAGCCCCCACTCGACCGCTGACGACGACACCAGGTACCGGCCGGCCGCCGAGGTGGCGGCCTGGCATGAACGCGACCCCATCGCGCGGCTGCGTGCCCGGCTGGAGGCGGCCGGGACCGGGGAGGGCTTCTTCGCGGAGGCCGACGCGGGCGCGGCCGGCGAGGTGGCGGCGATCCGCTCCCGGCTCGCGGGCACCCCCAACCCGCCGGCCGACGAGATGTTCGACTTCGTGTTCTCTGCGCCACCCCCGGAGATGGCCGCGCAGCGGCTGGAGGCCGGCCGGGTTCGCCAACTGCTCCGCGAGCTGCCGGACACCGGGTCCTGATGGCCGAGCTGTCCATGGTCCAGGCGCTGAACGCGGCCCTCCGGCACTGCCTGCGCGAGGACGAGCGCGCGCTCGTCTTCGGCGAGGACGTAGGCCGGCTGGGCGGTGTATTCCGCGTCACGGACGGCCTCCAGTCGGAGTTCGGCGAGCGGCGCGTCTTCGACACCCCGCTGGCCGAGTCCGGGATCGTCGGCATCGCGGTCGGGCTGGCCATGGCCGGGTGGCGTCCGGTGCCGGAGATCCAGTTCGACGGGTTCAGCTTCCCCGCGCTGGACCAGGTGCTGACGAACCTGGCCAAGTACCGCGGGCGCTCCCGCGGCGCCTACCACATGCCGGTGACCCTCCGCCTCCCGGCGTTCGGCGGCATCGGCGGACCCGAGCACCACAGCGAGAGCCCGGAGACCCTCTATGCCCACACGGCCGGGCTCAAGGTCGTGGCGCCCAGCGGCCCGCAGGACGCGTTCAACCTGCTGGTCCAGGCCATCCGTGATCCGGACCCGGTGATCTTCCTGGAGCCCAAGAGCCGCTACTGGGCCCGGGAGGAGGTGTCGCTCGAGCCGGACGGCGCGGACGCCGGGCGGGCCCGCGTCGTCCGACCCGGCGAGCACGCGACGCTGGTCAGCTGGGGCGCCATGACGCAGCGCTGCCGCGAGGCGGCGGCCGCCGCCGAGGAGGACGGCGTCTCCCTCGAGGTGCTGGACCTGCGCTGGCTCAAGCCGCTGGACGAGGAGACGCTGGTCGCATCGGTGCGGCGGACCGGGCGGGCCGTGGTCGTGCACGAGGCGCCGCTGACCGGCGGCCTTGGGGCCGAGGTCTCCGCCCGGCTCATGGAGCGCGCGTTCGGCGCCCTCCGGGCGCCGGTGCTCCGGGTGACGGGCTGGGACGTGCCCTACCCGGCGGCGGCGGCCGAGCAAGAGTACCTGCCCAGCGTGGACCGCATCCTGCTCGCCGTGCAGCGGGCGCTGGACCACTGAGCGGTGGCCCTGTTCCTGTTCCGCCTGCCCGACCTGGCCGAGGGCCTGGAGGACGCCGAGGTCGTCGGCTGGCGCGTGGCAGAAGGCGACCGCGTCGAGCTGAACCAGCTGCTGGGCGAGGTGCAGACGTCGAAGGCGACTGTCGAGATCCCCTCGCCGCGCCGGGGGACGGTCGTGCGGCTGCACGCGGCCGCAGGCGACCTGGTGCGGGTGGGCGAGGCGCTGGTCACGTTCGAGGTCGAGGAGGACGTGGCCCAGCCGGGCGTCGTCGGCCGCGTCCCCGCCGAGGCACGGCGTGGCCGGCGGGTGCGGCTGCGCCCGCCTGACCCCGGCCGCGCGGACCAGGTCGGCCCGTAGCCCGCCGCTAGGAGCGCGGCCGGAAACCGGGCCGAGAGATTTGGGGTCCAGGTGCCCCAGATCCGGTGGCGCCGACGAGGAGCGCAGGGAGCGCCCTCCAGGGCGTGAGCGAGCACCGCAGGAGGCAACGCCGGAGATGGGGTGCATG
>DATFRD010000399.1:0-7890 GCA_035263645.1 Candidatus Dormiibacterota bacterium
CATGCACCCCATCTCCCCACCCCACGAAATCCGCACCCCACCACCGCGATTTCGCGGGGGACCCCGGGTCCGGCGTTGCCTCCTGCGGTGCTCAGTCACGCCCTGGAGGGCGCTCCTTCCGCTCCTCGTCGGAGCCACCGGATCTGGGGCACCTGGAACCCAAATCTCCCGGCCAGGTTTCCGGCCGCACCCCTCGTAGCCGGATTCCACCGACGACACGCGACGCGAGGCGGCACGTCCGCTCGCGCCGCGCAATCCGGCGTGGTGGATCACGGCAATGAAGCGTGAGGAGTCATGATGGCGTCCCTCCCCCTCGCGGGGGAGGGACATGCTCTGACCCCTCACGCCGGCGCTTCGGCTGATATCAGGCGGTGGCCAGCCAGGCGTTGCCGAGTCCCAGCTCCTGGATCTGCCGGTACCAGCCCTGTGCGTCCAGCTCGCGGTCGGCCAGGCGCCGCACTGCGGTCAGGGGCGCGAGCTCCAGGTCGCCACGGCGGAACGTCACCGGTTCGCCCGGCAGGGACTCCGCGCTCCAGCCCTGGGCGGCCAGTGCCACACCCACCGCCGCCGCCAGCAGCCTGAGCCCGGCCTCCCGCGCCCGTTCGGGATCGGCGCTCGCCGGCTGTCGGCCCCCTGCCCGCCCGCGCTGCCCGGCTTCGCTCGCCCCGGCGGCGAGGCGGTTGCCGAGCTCGGCCGCCGCCGCGGCCCACTCGGGCAGGTTGCCGAGCGTGGCGCCGGCCAGCAGCGCCGAGTGCGTCCGCACCTGCTTCTGCCAGGCGGGCAGGAACACCGTCGCCCCGACCTGCTCCCAGGCGACCGGCCTCAGCGGCGGTGTCCCCGCCGGCCGGAGCCCCTCCACCAGCGCCTGCTCGAGCGTGGGCACCTGGCTCAGCAGGACGAGGGCCGCCGGCTCGCCGCTGGGGTCCGGGCCCGGCGGCAGCGTGGCCAGGGCGGAGAGGCGGGCCGCAGTAGGCGGGTGGCTGTCGTAGGGATCGTGGGGCGGGCGGGCCAGCTGCTCCTGGGCGAACCTCGTCGTCAGGGCCAGCGTCGGCTCCCGGGTCACGAAGTGCAGGAAGCCGGCGGCCACCGGCGGCTCGAACCCGGCCGCGATGGCCGGCACCAGCTCGTGCCGGAGGTAGAGGTCGAGCGCGAGAGATCCGCCCGGCAGCTTGCGGAGGGCGAAGGCGAGCGGCATGGCGCCGACCACGGAAGCGGCGAGCGCGTCTGCCGCGTATTCCTGGGCCCGCGACACCGCCTGCGTGATGCGGAAGAACAGCGTGGCGTAGGCGCGGAAGGGCAGCCAGAGGACGATGCTGACGCTTCCCGCCAGCTGCACGGTCCGAGCGATCGCCTGTCGGGCACGGTAGATGCTCGGACCGAGCCGGGTGTCGCCGCCCCGGAAGTGGCCGAACTCGTGCGCCAGAACGGCGCGGAATTCGGAGACGGTGAGCAGCTGCATCAGGGGCAGGCCCAGGACCATGAACCGTCTGGAGCCGATGCCCAGCAGCCCTCCGCGCTGGGCGACGCCGGCGTTCATCTGCAGGGTGAGGTAGACGTCTGGCGGCAGGGGTTCCCCGACCCGCCGGGCCACGTCCTGCAGGTGCTCGGCGAGGTGGGGGTTGGCGGCCAGGTCCACCCGCGGGCCCGGTGCCCGGAAGCGCCGGGGCCGGGGCAGGATCGACCAGAGCACGATCACCCCGCCGATCAGCGAGAACACCGTGGCCCGGTCGACCTCGCCGCCGGCGAGCCCGGAGATGGCGAACGCGAGCAGGAGCCCTGCGATCGCAGCGGCCAGCGCATAGAAGCCGATCGTGAGCAGGATCGCCAGCAGCGCTCGGACCGTCAGGCTCATGCCGAACGTCTCGCTCGGCAGCGACGCGACGCCCCGTGCGCGGCGGTCTCCGCCCCGCGTTTCGTAGCCTCGCTGCTCATGACCTCCGCACATGATCGCAGTCGGGCTTCCCGACGGGGCGCCCGGTGGCCATTGGCCGCCTCGGCCCGGCCCGACGCACATCCGCGCCCGCGCCCGGATCATGCGGCCCCAGTGGTCCCCTCCCGAGCGGGCCATCCGGCCCTATCCGAGCTCGGGTCGCAAACCCCAGCATCGAACGACAAGCTGCGCATGGCTACCTGCGGGACCGCCCGATCCGTAGGGCTCGTCGCTGACCTCGACGTCGACACGGTGGACATGGTCTGCCGGTACCGCACGGTGCCTCCTTCGGACGGGGCCCGGCAGGCGCCGGCTCCGCCGCGGGCCGGGACAGGGGACGGTCCGTGAGCGCCGCGCGCACGGCGGCCACGGCGCGGCCGTTCCACCGCATCGCCATCGTCAACCGCGGCGAGCCCGCCGTGCGGCTGATCCACGCCGTCCGCGAGCTCAACCGGGCCGGCGGGCCCGGGCTCGCCACGATCGCCCTCTACTCCGACCCCGACGAGCGCGCGCTCTTCGTCCGCGAGGCCGACGAGGCGGTCCGCCTCGGCAGGCACGGCACCGACTACGTCGACCTTCAGAGGCTGGAGGCCGCCCTCCGTCGGTCGCGTGCCGACGCCGCCTGGGTGGGCTGGGGCTTCGTCGCCGAGCGCCCCGAGTTCGCCGAGCTGTGCGAGCGCCTCGGCATCGTGTTCATCGGCCCGACCGCGGCCGCGATGCGACGTCTGGGCGACAAGATCGCGTCCAAGCGTCTCGCGGACGATCTGGGCGTGCCGCTGGCGCCGTGGAGCGGCGGTGCGGTGGGCTGCCTGGAGGAGGCCCTGAGACGGGCCGAGGGGATCGGCTACCCGCTGCTCGTCAAGGCCAGCGCCGGCGGCGGTGGCCGTGGGGTGCGCCGGGTCGACCGGCCCGAGGACCTGGGCCCGGCGCTCGAGGCGGCCCGCGCGGAGGCGCGCTCGGCCTTCGGCGACCCGACCGTCTTCATGGAGCGGCTGATCGAGCGCGCCCGCCACGTCGAGGTCCAGGTCGCAACCGACGGGACGGGCGGCGTATGGGCGCTGGGTGTGCGCGACTGCACCATCCAGCGGCGCCACCAGAAGCTGGTCGAGGAGTCGGCCTCGACCGCGCTGGACGCCGGCGCCGAGCAGACGCTCAAGGAGGCGGCGGCGCGGCTCTGCCGGGCCGTGGACTACCACGGCCTGGCCACCGTCGAGTTCCTGCTCGACCCCGCCTCCGGAGCGCTCTCGTTCATGGAGGTGAACGCGCGGCTCCAGGTCGAGCACCCGGTCACGGAAGCGGTGACGGGGGTGGACCTGGTGAAGCTGCAGCTGCACCTGGCGGCCGGGGGCTCCCTCGAGCGGGATCCGCCCGCCGCGACCGGCCACGCGATCGAGGCCCGGATCTGCGCGGAGGACGCCGACAGCGGCTTCGCGCCGGCGCCCGGGGTCGTCGAGCTGCTGAGGCTCCCCGGCGGCCCCGGCGTCCGGGTGGACACGGGCGTGGTGGAGGGGGAGGCCATCGCCGCGGCGTTCGACTCGATGATCGCGAAGGTGGTCGCGTGGGGCAGGGACCGGCCCGAGGCCCTGGACCGGCTCGCTCGGGCGCTGAGCGAGACCGTCGTCGTGGTGCGCGGCGGCACCACCAACCGGGCCTTCCTCCTCCGCCTGCTCGGACGGCCGGAGGTCCAGCGGGGAGCGCTCGACGTTGCCTGGCTGGAGCGCGCCGGCGTCGAGCCGAACGGCGCCGATGAGGAGCGGGCCAGGATCGCCCTGCTGCAGGCCGCGGTGGAGGTCTCGGACCAGGAGCTGCGGCTGGAGCAGGCCAGCTTCTACGGCGCAGCGGCGCGCGGTCGCCCCGCCGCAGGCCGCGCGGTCCGGCGGACCGTCGAGCTCAGCCACGCCGACCAGACGTATCGACTGGACGTCTACGCCCTCGGTCCGGACGAGTACCGCGTGACCGGCGAGGGCGGCTGCGCCGAGCTGCGGGTCGAACGCCTGGGCCGCTTCGAGCGGCGTCTCGTCCACCGCGGCCGCCGCCACCACGTGCTCGTGGTGCCCCAGGGCGCCACCCAGCTGGTGGAGGTTGACGACGCGGCCTTCCGTCTGCGATCGGGTGACGCCGGCGTGGTCCGGGCGCCGTCACCGGGGGTGGTGGTCTCCGTCCTGGTCGAGCCGGGCGAGCAGGTCGCGGCCGGGGCGGCGGTCGCGGTGCTCGAGGCGATGAAGACGGAGAGCGCCGTCCTCACGCCCCTGTCCGGCACCGTGACGCAGGTGCTGGTGGGCGCCAACGTGCAGGTCGGCGCAGGCGCGCCGCTCGTCCGGGTCGAGCCGCGCCGGGATCCCGACGAGCGGCGCGCCGACCGGATCTCGCTGCGCCGGCTGGACGAGGGGCGCGACGACGACCCGCCCGACGGGCGCTGGACCACCGGCCTGACGCTCCTGCGCAGGCTGATGCTGGGCTTCGACGCGGACCCCGAGGAGGTTCGCCGGGCGGTGACCGCCCGGCCGGCACCGGCAGACAGCTCCGTCCGCGCCCTGGAGGACGACGTGCTCACCGTCTTCGCCGACGTCTGCGCGCTCTCCCTGCGCCGGCCCCAGGAGCCGGAGGAGTGGGGGGAGCAGGTGCACAGCGCGCGCGACTACTTCTACGACTACCTCCGCTCGCTGGACGTCCAGGGAAAGGGCCTGCCCGCGACCTTCCTGGCCAAGGTGCGGCGGGCGCTGGCTCACTACGGCGTTACCGGGCTGGAGCACACGCCGGCGCTGGAGCAGGCGCTGTTCAGGATCTTCAAGGCGCACCTGCGCGTCGACCAGCAGCTCCCGGCGATCATGGCGATCCTGGAGCGGCGCATCGCGGAGGCGAGCCACGAGCCGGCGGCGGACGAGGCGCTGGGGCCGCTGCTCGACCGGATCGTGGCCATGAGCCAGCGGCGCTTCCCGGCCGTCGCCGACCTGGCCCGGGAGGCCCACTACCGATCGTTCCACCAGCCCGAGTTCGAGCGGGCGCGCCGCGCCGTCTACGCCGAGATGGAGTCCCACATCACCCATCTGGCAGCGGACCCGGAGTCCGCGGACCGCGCCGATCGCATCTGGCGCCTGGTCGACTGTCCGCAGCCCATGCAGGCGTTCATGAGCCACCTGGCGCAGACGGCCTCGCCCGAACGGCGCGGGCTGATGCTCGAGGTGATGATCCGGCGCTACTACCGGATCCGCCAGCTCGAGGACGTCCGCACCTTCGACGCCTGCGGCCGCACGTGGGGGGCCGCCCGGTACGCGGAGGACGGGCGCCGGGTCCAGGTGCTGAACACGGTCGCCGCGCGCGACGAGCTGCCCGCGGTCGCCGCGCAGGCCGCCGCAGCGCTCCACGCGGCGAAGAGCAGCGAGGAGGCGGTCGTGGACCTCAACCTGTGGGACCCGGAGGGACCGGCCGACTCCGACGCCCTGGAGCCGGCCTCGCGGGCAGGGGTGGAGTCCGCCGGCTTCCCCGCCCTGACCCGGCGGGTGCTCGTGTCGGTGAGCGGGCCGGGCTCCGACGGGACGGCGATCCACAGCCACCACTTCACCTACCGGCGGTCCGGGGATCGCTACGAGGAGGACCGCGCGCTGCGCGGGCTGCACCCGATGATGGCGGAGCGCCTCGACCTCTGGCGGCTCGGCAACTTCCAGCTGGAGCGGCTGCCGTCGGTCGAGGACGTCTACCTCTTCCACGGCGTGGCCAGGGAGAACCCGGCGGACGAGCGGCTGTTCGCGATCGCCGAGGTGCGGGACGTCACACCGGTGCGGGACGAGGCCGGCAGGGTGGTGGCGCTCCCCCACATGGAGCGGATGTTCCTGGAGGCGCTGGCCGGCATCCGCCGGTTCCAGGCCCGCCGGCCGCCCGGCAAGCGGCTGCAGTGGAACCGCGTGACGCTGCACGTGTGGCCGCTGTTCGAGATCCAGCCCGAGGAGATGCACGCGATCGTGAGGCGGCTGGCGCCCGCCACGGAGGGCCTCGGCATGGAGAAGACGGTGGTGCGGGCGCCAATGGTCGAGCCCGGCACCGGCGCTGTCAGGGACTCAGTACTGCACCTGGCCAACACGCTCGGCACCGGCGTGATGGTGATGCGGTACGACACTCCCGCCGCGCGCCCGATCCAGCCGCTGAGCGAGTACCGGCAGAAGGTCGTCCAGATGCGCCGGCGCGGGCTCGTCTACCCGTACGAGATCGTCGGCCTCCTGGCGCCCGCGGCGGACGGCCCGGCCACCGACCTCCCGCCGGGCGAGTTCGCCGAGCACGACCTGGACGGCGACGGCCGGCTGGTCCCGGTGGTCCGGCCCTACGGCCGGAACACCGCCAACCTGGTGGTCGGCGTCATCCGCAATGTCACGCAGAAGCACCCCGAGGGCATGGCTCGCGTGATCGTGCTGGGCGACCCCAGCCGCAGCCTCGGGGCGCTGGCCGAACCGGAGTGCCGGCGCATCATCGCGGCGCTCGACGCGGCCGCGGAGATGGACGTGCCGCTCGAGTGGTTCGCGCTGTCCTCGGGGGCGCGCATCTCGATGGACAGCGGCACCGAGAACATGGACTGGATCGCAGCGGTGCTCAGGCGCCTGATCGAGTTCACGCAGGCCGGCGGCGAGGTGAACGTCGTCGTCAACGGCGTCAACGTCGGCGCCCAGCCCTACTGGAACGCCGAGGCCACGATGCTGATGCACACGCGGGGCATCCTCATCATGACGCCCGACGGCGCCATGGTGCTGACTGGCAAGCAGGCGCTCGATTACTCGGGCGGCGTGTCGGCCGAGGACAACTTCGGCATCGGCGGCTACGAGCAGATCATGGGCCGGAACGGCCAGGCGCAGTACTACGCGCCGGACCTCACAGCCGCGTGCCGCCTGCTGCTCCGCCACTACGAGCACACCTACCGCGCACCCGGCGAGCGCTTCCCGCGTCCGGCCGCAACCGGCGATCCCCGCGATCGGGACGTCCGGTCCGAGCCGCATCCCCCCCAGCAGGGCGGGCCGGACAGCGTCGGCGACATCTTCGACGAGCAGCGCAACCCGGAGCGGAAGCGCCCGTTCGACATCCGTGGCGTCATGGCGGCGGTGGTGGACCAGGACCTGGAGCCGATGGAGCGCTGGCTGGGCATGCGCGGGGCGGAGACGGCGGTGACCTGGGACGCGCACCTGGGCGGCTATCCCGTGTGCCTCGTCGGGTTCGAGTCCCGGCCGCTGCCGCGCCCCGGCCCGCTGCCGGCGGACGGGCCGCACCAGTGGACCGCCGGCACGCTGTTCCCGCTGTCCTCCAAGAAGGTCGCCAGGGCGATCAACGCCGCCAGCGACAACCGGCCGGTCGTCGTGCTCGCCAACCTGTCCGGCTTCGACGGCTCCCCCGAGTCCATGCGCGACCTGCAGCTCGAGTTCGGGGCGGAGATCGGACGGGCGGTCGTCAACTTCCGCGGCCCGATGGTGTTCTGCGTGATCTCCCGCTACCACGGCGGCGCCTTCGTCGTCTTCTCCAACCGCCTGAACGAGGGCCTCGAGGTGGCAGCCCTCGACGGCTCCTACGCGTCCGTGATCGGCGGCGCGCCCGCCGCCGCCGTGGTGTTCGCCCGCGAGGTGGAGAGCCGGGCGCGTGCGGACGAGCGCGTGCGCAGCCTGGAGCGGCGCCTCGACGGGGCCGACCCGGCCGAGCGCGTGTCGCTGCGCGCGACGCTGGGCGCGCTTGTGGAGCAGGTCCGGGCCGAGAAGCTCGGCGAGGTGGCGCGCGAGTTCGACGCCGTGCACAGCGTGCGTCGCGCGCAGCAGGTGGGCTCCATCCGCGTCATCATCCCCGCCGACCAGCTGCGCTCCTACCTCATCGACGCGGTCGAGCGCGGCATGCGGCGAGAGCTGTGTCGACGGTGAGCTGCGCCGGCCGCGGTGCCGGGGTGGCCGGAACCACTCAGCGGCTGGTCGGGCCGTCCAGGACGATCACGACGG
>DATFRD010000400.1:0-2566 GCA_035263645.1 Candidatus Dormiibacterota bacterium
TCCGGACAGCAAGCCGGTGAGGCCGGTGAGGCCGGCGACGACCAGCGCGAGCAGACCGGTGACCAGCACGACCTCGACCGAGCTCCGCCTCATTCGAGCCTCGCCGCTGCGAGAGCCCCCCGATCTCGTCTCCGCGTGGCCAGCCCGCCGGCCCGATGAGGTAGGCATGTTCGATTCCGGACCGCGTCCAGCTTAATCGACACCGGCAGCGAACGCATCAGGTGATGGTGCAGGACTGCGGATGGCGCGGTCCGTACCCCCACCGGCCCTGGCGGGGCCACCTCCCCGCTGGGGGGAGGGGTATTCCTACCGGGTGCGGAGGCGGATCAGCAGGCCCAGCGCCAGCAGCGTCGCCAGCACCGCGCCGGCCAGCACCCCGGCCACCGCCGGCAGGGCGTCGACCAGGGGCGGCAGCGTGCGGTCCTCGCCCCGCGCGATCGCGCGCTCGCTCAGCAGGACGTAGCGCTGGGCGTAGCCGTCGTGGGTATGAGCGGCGACCGCGCGGAAGAGCGGCAGCGCGTCGCTGTAGCGCTGGCGCTGGTACGCCGAGACCGCCTGCGCGTACTCCTTCCCCAGCGTGCCCTGGACCGGCCGCACGTGGGCCTGGCGGGCGAGCTGCGAGGCGACGTCGATCGGCACGGCGAAGCTCTGCGGCACGCCGGCCTGGATCTCCGCCGTGAACGTGGCCAGGCCGACCACGTCGCCGGCGCCGTCCAGCACGGGGCCGCCGCTGTTGCCGCGCTCGATGTGGGCGTCCGTGCCGAGGGCGGTCCAGCCGCCGCTCATCGGCACCCGCTCGCGGGCCGTGCCCTGCGTGAGCACCGGAGTCAGCACGTGCGTGAGGTCCGGGGGAGACCCGTCGTCGCCGCAGCGGCACGGATAGCCCACCACCGACAGCGCCGCGCCTGCCGCGGGCGCCGCCGTGGCCACGGTCAGGCTGACGTAGGGACCGCCCGCCGCCCTGAGGACGGCCACGTCCCTGCCGGGGCTGGTGGCGCCGTGGGCGACCAGCTGGACCGGCGTCCCCTGTCGCGCGATGTCCCCGATCGCCGTGCTGCCGAAGCCGATCCGGTAGCTCGGTCGCACCGACGCCACCTGCAGGTCTGCCGTGAACACCCCGACCATCCACTGGAACAGCCGGGCCGCCTGGTCGTCGGCGAACGGCACCCCCAGGGAGCGTGACATCTCGTCCCGGAACGCGGCCACCTGGGCCGGGTCGGCGCTGGCACGGTGGAGCTCGTCCAGCAGCTCCTGGCGCACCTCGTCCGCGGGCAGCTCTACGACGTGGTCGTTGGTCAGCAGGTAGCCGTCCTGGGTGATGAAGAAGCCCGTGCCCAGGGACAGGATGGAGTCCGTCTCCTCGTGGCGCTGCGTGCCCCGGGCGAACCAGGCGTCCGGGCTGTCGACCAGGAGGCGCACGGCCGCCTGCCCGATGGCCGCCTGGGTGTTCGCCACCTGCCCGGCTCGCACCATCGCCTGGAGGCGGCTGCGGAGCTGCTGCTCCCTGGCCGCGGTCAGCATCGGCTGCGGCACCGACCAGGTCACCGCGTCGTCGGTCTCCACGATCACGACCGCCGGCTTGACGGCCTCGAAGACCTGCTCGGAGCTGGGGCCGGCCGGCGCCGGGAGCGGCGAGCAGGCCCCGGCCAGCAGCGCACCGGCCAGCAGCACACCGGCCAGCAGCGCCCGACCTGGAGTCGCCCGGCGCCTCATCGCCGCACCAGCCAGGCCAGGCAGGCCGCGGCCGCGACCGCGGCCGCGACGCCCAGCGCGGTCAGGGGGGCGCCTCCAGACACCGGCAGCGCCGCCGCGGCCAGCAGCAGCGAGCCGAGCGCCGCCCCCGCGGCGGCCAGCGCCGCGACCGCAAGCACCCGGCCGACCCAGGGCCCGAGCCCCTGCCTGGCCTCCAGCCCGAGCCAGCCCAGCTCGGCGCACAGGAAGTAGGCGGCCGCGTACACCGGGGCGGTCGAAGCCGGCGGTGCCTGCCGCAGCGCCAGCGCCGCGAGGTACTCCACCGCCAGCAGCCCGAGCGCCCACGGCAGGACGGCCGGCCATGGCAGCGCGACGGCCGCGCCGTACGCCACCACCGCGACCGCGCCCAGGAAGCCGAGGGGGCGCAGCGCCAGCCCGCTCCCCGGCAGCGGGACCACGGCCAGGGCCACGGCCACAGGCAGGCCGGCCGGCACCACGGCCAGCCTGGTCAGCGACCGTCCCGCCGTCACGGCCGCACCATCCGGGCGCCCCGGCGAAGGGCGCCGGCGGTGGCCAGGGCCGCCTCCAGGGGCTCGTCGAGCGTCCAGGTCGCGATCGAGACCCCCATACCCAGGAAGCGTCCCCGCAGGGCCTCGCGCTCCAGGCGCCAGAGACGGTGCGCCAGCCTCTCGGTCTCCCGCCGGCCGGGCGGGACGTAGGGCAGGGGCGACACCTCCACGATGGCCAGGTCGTAGCCGCGGCCGCGGAGGTCCGTCAGGGCGGCCACGCTGCGCTGGTCGAGCAGCGGCGTCAGCGCGATCACGAGCGACCGTGGCGGCAGCGTCCGGCGGGGGATCACCTCGATGCCCTTCCA
>DATFRD010000401.1:0-12657 GCA_035263645.1 Candidatus Dormiibacterota bacterium
AACTCCCAACCAAAGAACAGGACCCAGCGGCAGCGTAAGCAAGGGCTCCGCACTGCGGGTGAGTCCCTCTTCCCGACGCCGCCAGCGCCTCAGTCAGACCCGAAGGGATGCACCGAAGGTGCCGCGGAAATCCCAGCGAGAGGGGGGGTTCCGGACCACCCCACGAAATCCGCACCCCGCCCGCGCGATTTCGCGGGGACCCCGGTGGAAGGGGGGGCCTGCCCCCCTTTGCGCGTCTCATCCCCCCCACAGCTGCTCGAGATAGCGCTCGGTCTGCCGGTAGTTGGCGAACGCGACCTCCAGCGCCTGGTACAGGTGCCACAGGATGCCGTTGACCTCGTCGCAGGCGCCGGTCCAGTCCTGCTGCGCCTTGTTCCACTGCCCGGCCGCCGCGCCGCCCCAGGTGCCCTGCAGCGTCTTCAGGAACCTGTCCAGGTCATCCTTCTCGGCGACCAGCGCCCGGTGGCAGCTGGCGACGTCCTCGGCGGCCTGCATCATGGCGTGGAAGTCGACTGTGAGCTTCCCCATGTTCGCTCCTCGATCTCCTAGATCGTGTAGTTCAGGCCCTTGACGGCGCTGTCTATGCCCAGCTTGCTGTCCCAGTCGGCCTGGTCGTAGCGCCTGGCGCTGTCGCCCATGCAGCTCTCGATCTCCGCGAGCGCGTTCTTGATGTGGTCGTGGGCGGTCTGCCAGTCCGCCTTGGCCTGCAGGAACTTCCGGTAGGCGTCGCCGTCCCAGGTGCCGGGGTGCAGGCCGTCGAGGTTCGTCATCAGCTTGTCGACCTCGCTGGTCATCACCTGTCCGACGTGGCTGATGTACTGCTGGGCCGACACCATGATGTGCGTGTCGGTGTCGAAGCCCTGCCCGCCGTGGATGCCCCCGACCGGCGCCTGGTAGCCGCCTGGCGGCTGCGCTCCGTGTCTCATTCCCATGGTCCTCGCCTCCGTTGCTCTGGTGGATCAGCTCCGGCTCGCCGGCGCTGCCGTAGCATGCGAGGCGGGCAGGCCCGGGCGCCCGCCGGCGAGCGCCCGGTGGCTCGTGATCGCCGGCCACAGCGCGATGCCGGCCGCGACCACCGCGGCGAGCACCGCCGTCACGACGATGGCGCCGAAGCGGGGGCCCTCGGCCCCGCGGCCACGCCTGTCGGGCCGCGGCTCCAGCGCCGCGACGAAGGCCCGCGAGCCCAGCCCGGCGGTGGCCGGCGACCACGTCGGCTGACCGCCCCGGCCTTCTACCACGTCCCGGAGCACCCGCCCGAGCCGCTCGTCGCCCTGCGAGCCTCTGGTCCGGGAACGGTGGTCGCCGCGGTGCAGGTCACTCATGGTCAGCGCCCTGCCATCATGCCGGCGGGGTCCACCCGGTGCGGCGGACATTCGAGGGACAAAGCCCAGGGGCGCGGCCGGGGGGCGGCGCCCCTACAATCGCGCCGGTGAGCGAGGCGCTCGGGTTGGACGCGGACGGGCTCCCGCTGTTCCCGCCGCTGCCGGGAGGCCGCGTCGTGCCGCAGGCCGGCGCCCGCAGCATCGCCCGCCTCGTCGCCGGCCTGCGCACCGCCGTGGTGACCGTCCGCACGGACGAGGTGACGGCGATGGTCGTATTCGTCGACCACCGGCCGGCCGACGGCATGGCCCTGCGGGCCCAGCGCCGCGTCCTCGGCGCCGACGCCCTGGACGAGATCGCGGACGCGCGCGTGGACGAGGTGACCGTGACCGAGGTGACGCCCGAAGTGGCGAGCGTCCTGGGCAGCTACTTCCTTCCCACGGAGCTGCGCGCCCTGTCCGCCGGCCTCGTCGCGCCCGAGGAGTTCGTGCGCAGCCTGGCCCGGCCCGGCCAGCGCGGGTGCCTGCTGGTCCGGGCCCCGGAGGCCCTGGGCGTGGTCTTCCTGGCCGGTGGCAGGGTCGTGCTCGCCTGTCGGCAGGACGGCCCGGCCGGCGGCCTCGAGCAGGTCGCGCCGCTCTTCGCGAGCCCGGGCGCCACGCTCTGGGCGCGGCTGGGCAGCGACCCGGCGGCGCCGACCGTCGAGGCGGGGCCGGCCGTCGAGGCGGGGCCGGCGCCCGCCCCGGCTGCAGACGCGATCCCGGCGCCACCCGTGGCGGCCCCAGCGTCACCGGTCGTGACGTCGCCGCTGGACGTCGCGCTGGCGGAGGCTCGCGAGGTGCTCGGACCCCACGCCGTGCGGGTCGAGGGCGTGCTGCGCCGGGCGGAGCCGACGCTCGACGGGCTGCGGGCGGCCGCCGAGTCGCTGCGCGAGCGACGGGTCCGGCTGCTCAGCCGGGCCACGATGGAGCTGGTGTCCGACCGGGTGCTCGCGGCGCTGGACGGCCCGGCCTGCCCGGCCTCCCGGCCCTGAGCGAGCGGACGACGGTCGCCGCGGTCTGCGTCAGCCCTGGCGCAGCGCGCGGGCGACGGTCAGCGCCAGGTCGAGGTACGCGCCGCGCAGGCCGGCGTCGATCTCGGTGATCGGCTGGCCCTTCACGATGGCCAGCGTGGCGCGCTCGTTGCGCGGGATCTCGACCACCGCGACCACGCGGGCCCGGATCTCGTCGAGCATCGCGCGCACCCCGGGGTCCTCGCGCACCGCGCGGAGGGGGGAGCGCACGTACGGCACGACGGTCCGCACCCGGCGATAGGAGACCCCCGCGTCGCCCCGCACCATCGGCGCGTCCAGGTAGTCGAGCACGCCCTGGAGCCGGGTCGGGTCGTCGGTGGTCGGGACCAGCAGCAGGTCGCACACCCCCAGCCAGCCGGCGCAGACCGCCGCCTCCGCCGAGGTGAAGGCGGGGATGCGGTTGGGCAGGTCGATGACCGACACCGCGTGCAGCTGCCGCAGCTGGGCCGCGAAGCGCTCGACCTGGCCGGGCGCGTAGGCGTCGGCCACGTCCCGCCGCTCGGGATAGATGGCCAGCGCCGGCGTGCGGTTCCACGCCGGGACCGACCACTCCCGCCCGGCCTCGATGTCCGCCATGATCTCGAACACCGTGGGGACCTGCGCGCTCAGCGTGAGCCGGCCCCACTGGTCGGGATTGCCGATGTTCTGGTCGACCACGGCGGCGCACCAGCCGCTGGCCTGGACCGCCTCGCCGTAGATGATGCCGAGGGCGGCGGCCACCGCCGTCTTGCCGACCCCACCCGCCCTCGAGCTGACGCCCACCAGCCGGCCGGTCGTGTGGGAGAGCACCAGCCGGGTCAGCTCCTCGGGCACCCACGCGCCGCGCGGGGGCTGGCCCAGCAGGCCGGCCGCCCGCTCCACCAGGCCGCGCAGGTCGATGGCCGGCGGGCGCGGCGCCCGACCGGGCGGCTCCGGGGGCTGCGGCACGAACGCGTTGGGGGGCGGCGGCGTCGGGGGCTGCGGCCGCGGGGGCCCGGGCGGCGGGGGCGCGGGCGGCGGGGCCGCCGGCGGGCGGCGGCCCAGGGGCGGCGCGGCGCGCGGCCGGTAGGGCGTGTCCCCGGCCGCCGGGCCCGGCGCGGCCGGAGCCGCCTCGAAGCAGTCCTGGTGGGTGCGGATGACCAGCTCGGTCAGGGTTCTCACGTCCAGGCCCACCGCCGCGCGCACGTTTGCCAGGCCGGCGTAGAGGGCCAGCTCGTCCTGGTCCTGCACGCCGACCACCGCCTCCGCGTCCATGCTCCCGAGCCAGCGCTCGAGCCCGGGCTCGTGCAGCATGATGAGGACGGGCAAGCGCTCGGCGGGCACGGCGTGGCTCCACCAGGAGTCGAGCATGTCCGAGACCTCGCCCTCGGTGGCGACGAAGGCCAGTCCCCCCAGCGGCGGCTTGACGCAGCAGGCCGGCGGGCTCGCTGCGGCCGAGAGCCGCGAGGTCAGGAGCTCCAGGCTCTGGCTGGCGCCCGGCTCGTCGAGCAGCGGGATGAACGCGCAGCCGTGGAACTCGCCTCGCACCGCGAGCGAAGCCTACCAGTCCCGGATCGCGGCTCGGGAACGCGGACGGAGAGGCCGCGGCCGGAGCCCGTTGGCGAGGAGCACCCCGATCACGATCATGGCCAGGCCCACCACGATCCCGGCGGTGAACGGCTCTCCGAGCAGTGCCACCCCCAGCGCCAGGGCGACCGCCGGGTTGACGTAGGTGATGGCCTGGGCGCGCAGCGGCCCCGCCTCGGCGATGAGCGCAAAGAAGAGGACGAACGCGAGGGCCGTGCACACGACGCCCAGGACCGCGACAGCCGCCAGCACCTGGAGCGGCGGGAGCCGGGCCGGCAGCCAGGCCAGGCCGACCGGCGCGTACACGGCGGCCGTCAGCGCCACGGACGCGGCGACGACCCCGAGGGCGGGAACGCCCGAGAGCCGACGGGCCACGATCATCGGCCCGATCGCATACCCCACGGCGACCAGGCCCACCTCGCCGACGGCGCGGGCGTCGACCTGGGAGACGTCGAGCCCGAGCAGCGCGGCGACCCCGGCGAAGCCGACGACGAGGCCCGCCACGCGGCGCGCGTCCAGCCGGTCGTCGCCACGCGTGAGGAGCCCGAGCACCGCGGCGATGAGCGGGACGGCGGCGATGAGCAGCCCGGCCAGCGAGCTCGTGAGACGCTGCTCGGCGGTGGGCAGCAGCAGCCAGGGCACCGCCACCTCGACGAGCGTGTAGAGGGCGATCGGCCTCCAGCGCGCCAGCAAGGGGAACAGCTCACCTCGGGCCGCGGCGAGCGGGACGAGGAGCGCCGCCGCGATCGCGGTGCGCAGGAACACGACGGTGACCGGGCTCAGGTCGCCGACCGCCACCTTGATGAGCAGGTATGGGATGCCCCAGATCACCGCCATCGCCAGAAAGAGGATCCAGCCGCGCCGGGTCATGGAGGCTGCAACCGCGTTTCCGGCCCGCGTCGTCCACTCGATCGTGTCGGCTCGGGTTGTCGATCATGGCTCCCGGCGCTCGGCGGCGGGGTTGCCGGTCGGCCATGGCCGACGCGGTGCCGGCGTCAGTACCTGCGGGGCGGCGGCGGCTCGGCGCCGGTGAGGGCGACGCGGGCGGCGCGCCAGGCCGCGTGAACCGCGGCCGCGGCCGTTGCCGAGTCACCGGCCAGCGCCCGGAGCCAGGCGCCGGCGCCGCCGGGCAGCTCGCTGCAGCCCGCGCCAGGAACGCCGTCGACCGCCGCCGCCAGGACGTCTGAGCTCAGGCCGCGGCTGACCACGAACAGCGTCCCGAGGGCGGCGTGGCCGCCGAGCAGGCCACGCCGCCCCAGGCCGCGTCGCGGCTCGAGCACGCACCGGTCACGAAACACGAGCCCCCCGCCCGGGCGCCGAGCCTCGACCAGGCTCGAGAAGCGCTCGAAGGCGAGCACTTCGCCGCGGGCCTGACGCCCGGGGGCGATCACCTCGCCCAGGATCAGCGTGCCGGTATCCGCGACCTCGTAGCGGCCCGTGTGGACGAAGCGCGAGCCGGCGTACGGCAGGTACGGATCGGGCACGAACTCCAGCAGCGCGCCCGGGCCTACGTGGATGCGCGTGTGCTGTCGGGCCTCGGCCCGAGGCATCCGGTAGATGCGGGTCGCCGACGTGGTGGCCAGGTGGAGCTGTGCGGCCGCCTCGACCCTGACGGCCAGCTCCAGCCGATCGCCCTGGAGCACGCCGCCGGACGGGCTCATCACGGCGACGAACGCCATCTCGGGCAGCGCCGGGTCCAGGTAGTGGGCACGCATCGCCTGCAGCGGCGGCCGCCAGTCGAGGTCGGTCAGCCGGGTGCGCCCGGCCAGCCGGCGCGCGGTCAGCCGCAGGTGCCCGGCCTGGCAGATTCCAGCCACGCCACCACTGCGGCGATCCCGAGCCCGCGCCGGCAGTCCGTGAAGCGCAGCGGCCGGCCCTCCCGCACCGCGAGCGCGTCCCGCTCGATCACGCCGAGGTCCGCGCCCACATGAGCCGCCAGGTCCACCTTGTTGACGACGAGGAGGTCGGCCAGCACCAGCCCCGGCCCGCGCTTGCGCGGGATCTTGTCACCGCCGGCGACGTCAACGACGTACACGTAGCGGTCGACCAGCTCGGGGCTGAACGTGAGCGTCAGGTTGTCGCCGCCGCTCTCCAGGAGGGTGAGCGTCAGGTCCGGATGACGCCTTTGCAGCTCGGCCAGCGCGGCCAGGTTCATCGACGGGTCCTCGCGGACGGCCGTGTGCGGACAGGCTCCGGTCTCGACGCCCACGATGCGGGAGTCGTCCAGGACGCCACGCAGCGCCGCCCTCACGTGGTGCTCGTCCTCGCGCGTCAGGATGTCGTTCGTCACCACCGCCACCGAGTGCCCGCGGGCGACCAGCCGGGGGACCAGGCGCTCGATCAGCAGCGTCTTGCCGGAGCCGACCGGCCCGCCTACGCCAACCCGCATCACGAGGCAAACAGCCGAATGGCCGCCCGCTGGTGCCGCGCGGCGGCGACGTCGAGCTGGGGGGCGCACGGACCGAGGTCGCGCCAGTCGACGTCCAGCGCGGCGGTGACGGCGGCGCGCATGGCCGGGTGGGCGGCCAGCAGCACCGCCTGCGCCTCGCCGTGGCCGAGGCGCATCAGCCGCAGCGCCGCCGACACCAGCGCGGCGGACGTCGAGTAGCAGAGGACCAGGCCGGCGTCCTCCCGGCTCAGCCCGAGCGCCCGCGTGGCCAGCCCCAGGGCCACGGCCGCGTTGCCGGGCGTCCGGCCGGCGCGCACGTCGGCGATCAGCGCCTTCAGGGCCGGGGCCGGCGCCAGGCGCGCGCACTCGGTGGCCAGGCGCAGGCCCATCCGCTCGGACGCCGCGCGCTCCTCGCTCGACAGCTTGACCGCGCTCAGCGCCCGGTCGACCTCCCGGACCAGGGCCGGGTCGTCGGCCGCGTGGACCGCCAGCAGCGCGGGCAGGTCGGAGCGGGCCAGCCGCTCCTGCAGGTGCACGTCCAGCACCTCCGCCAGGTGCGCCGCCGAGGTGACCACTCCGTCTGCCACCAGCGTCTCCAGGCCGGAGGAGTGACTGAAGGCGCCAGAGGGGAAGAGGCTGTCACCGATCTGCAGCGCCGGCAGCAGGTCTCTCATGTCAGACCAGGAAGTACAGCTGGGCCATCGGCAGGCGCTCCGCCGGCGGCACGGTCGCCAGCTCACCGTCGATGCGCACCTCGTAGGTCTCCGGGTCGACGGTGATCTCCGGCGTCCGGTCGTTGCGGACCATGTCGGCCTTGGTCGCGGCGCGGCAGCCGCGGACGGCCTCCAGGCGGCGCACGAGCCCCAGCCGCTCGCCGATCCCGCTGTCCAGCGCGGCCCGCGAGACGAACGTCACCGACGTCGCCGCCAGGGCTCCCCCCAACGCGCCGAACATCGGCCGGTAGCGCACCGGCTCGGGCGTCGGGATCGAGGCGTTGGGGTCGCCCATGAGCGCCCAGGCCACGATGCCGCCCTTCACCACCAGCCGCGGCTTGACGCCGAAGAACGCGATCGGCCAGAGCACGATGTCGGCCAGGAGGCCCGGGGCGATCGAGCCCACCACCGAGGCCAGGCCGTGGGCTCGGGCCGGGTTCACCGTCAGCTTGGCCAGGTAGCGCAGGATGCGGCGGTTGTCGTTCCCGGCGTCGCCCTCCAGCGCTCCCCTGAAGTGCTTCATCTTGTGTGCCGTCTGGAAGAGCCGGATGAAGCTCTCCCCGATGCGGCCCATCGCCTGCGAGTCGGACGAATACATCGACAGGACGCCGAGGTCGTGCAGCACGTCCTCGGCCGCCATCGTCTCGGCCCGGATCCGGCTCTCGGCGAACGCGACGTCCTCGGGCACGCCCGGGTTCAGGTGGTGGCAGACCATCAGCATGTCCAGGTGCTCGGCCAGCGTGTTCACCGTGTACGGACGGGTCGGGTTGGTCGAGGAGGGCAGCACGTTAGGGTGGGCGGCGATCCGGATGATGTCGGGGGCATGGCCCCCGCCCGCGCCCTCGGTGTGGTACGTGTGGATGGTCCTCCCGGCGATCGCCGCGATCATGTCCTCGACGAACCCGGCCTCGTTCAGCGTGTCCGTGTGGATCGCCACCTGGACGTCGTACTCGTCGGCCACCCGCAGGCTCCGGTCGATGACGGCCGGCGTGGTGCCCCAGTCCTCGTGGTCCTTGAGCCCGCATGCCCCCGCCTCCAGCTGCTCGCGGAGCGGGCCCGGCGTGCTCGCGTTGCCCTTGCCGAGCAGGCCCCAGTTCACCGGCAGGGCCTCCCCGGCGCGCAGCATCTGGGCCAGGTTCCAGGGCCCGGGCGTGCAGGTCGTGGCGGCGGTGCCTTCGGCCGGCCCGGTGCCGCCGCCGATCATCGTGGTGACCCCGCTGGACAGCGCCGCCCAGGCCTGCTGGGGCGAGATCATGTGGACGTGGCTGTCGATGCCCCCCGCCGTGGCCACGCAGCCCTCGCCGGCGATCACCTCGGTGCCGGCCCCGATGACCAGGCCCGCCGTGACCCCGTCCATGATGTCCGGGTTGCCGGCCTTGCCGATGCCGACGATGCGGCCGTCGCGCACGCCCAGGTCTGCTTTGACCACGCCGAGCAGGGCGTCCAGCACCACCACGTTCGTGATGACCAGGTCGAGCGCGCCGTCAGCGGCGCGGGCGTCTGGCGACTGCGCCATCCCGTCCCTGATCGTCTTGCCGCCGCCGAAGACCGCCTCCTCGCCCGGCACGGTCAGGTCCGCCTCCACCTCGCAGACCAGGTTGGTATCCGCCAGCAGGAAGCGGTCGCCCACCGTGGGCCCGTACAGCTCCGCGTACTGTCGGCGGCTCAGCCGCACCGGACCGCCCCCGGCCGGCGCCGGCCTCCGAACGGCACCAGCCGAACCGTCCTGGCGTCACCGGGTTCGAAGCGCACGGCGGTGCCGGCCGGGATATCGAGCCGCTGGCCGGCTGCGGCCGCGCGGTCGAACTCCAGCGCGCGGTTGGCCTCGGCGAAGTGGAAGTGGGAGCCGACCTGGACCGGCCGGTCGCCACGGCTGACCACCCGCAGCGTGGTGACCGGCCGGCCCACGTTGATCTCGATCTCCTCGGTCGGGTGCTGGTAGCCGCCGATGGGGGTCACGGGATCGGCTCGTGGCACGACACCAGCTTGGTGCCGTCCGGGAACGTGGCCTCCACCTGCACGACGCGCAGCAGCTCGGGCACCTCGTCCATGACGTCCTCTCTGGCCAGCACCCGCCGGCCCAGCGACATGACCTCCGCCGTGGGCATTCCGTCGCGGGCCGCCTCGAGCATCGCCTCGGTGATCAGGGCCACCGATTCCGGCAGGTTGAGCCGCAGGCCTCTGGCTCGCCGCCGGCGGGCCAGGTCCGCGGCGACGTAGATCAACAGCTTCTCGGTCTCGCGGGGGGTCAGCTGCATTGGTCGCTCAGGGGGGCTCTCGTCCACTCTACCAACCCCGTTCGACAGGAAAAATCAACTGCCGTTGGTGATGCCGTGCTCTCTGCAGTCCGGCAGCTTCTCATGATCGCTGCGTCGACCAGAATTTCGGTCGGATACCACACCATGAGTGACACCACCACCACCACCCAGGAAACCGCCGTTCGCGCCGTCTTCGGCCGCCTCGCGCACCGGCGCTACGAGCCGCGGCTGCACGGCACCAGGGGCACCTATCGCTTCGACATCGAGGGCGCCGGCACGTGGGGACTGACCATCGACGCCGGCTCGCTCACGGTGTCCGAGGATCCCGGCGAGGCCGACTGCGTGATCCGCTGCGGGGCCGCCGACTTTGTCGGGGTCGCGGAGGGCACCCTCAACCTGATCGTCGCGGCTCTGCAGGGCCGGGTGAGGGTCACCGGCGACCTCGCGCTGGGGGTGTCCTTCAACCGGCTGCTTCCGGTGACGCCGTGATCGGCGGGAACGTCAGCGTGCTGGGAGGGAACACCTTCGCCGTCAGCGACCGGGCCGGCAACATCGACGCGTCCCCGGCCGATCCGCAGGGCCTATTCGCCTGGGACACCCGCTACCTGTCGCGCTGGATCCTGACCGTCAACGGCATCGTGCCGGGCGTCCTGTCGACGGATGACGTGCACTACTACGAGGTCCAGTTCTTCCTCGTCCCGACGACCGGCAGCGTGTACGTCGACGCCGACGTCTCCATCATCCGGCGGCGCACGATCGGCGCGGGCCTGTGCGAGCAGCTGCTGATCCGCAACGAGCGGAGTGAAGCGGTCGACCTCGACGTGCGCCTGGAGGCGGCGGCGGACTTCGCCGACCTGTTCGAGGTCAAGGACGCGCAGCACAAGCAGGGCCAGCTCTACCAGGAGGTCCAGGACGGCTGCCTCGTGCTCGGCTATCGCCGCGACACCTTCGTCAGGGAGACGTGCATCACCGCCGACCGGCCCGTCGAGATCGACGAGAGGGGCCTGGGATTCCGCGTGCACGTCGAGCCCCACAGCGAGTGGTCGGTCCGGCTCGACGTGCGGGTCCCGGTCGGCCCGGCGATGCTTCAGGGGGGCGCGACCCGCCATCGGATGGCCGCGGCGGAGCAGGAGAAGGCCAGGGACCTGGAGGACTGGCTGTCCGCCGCTCCCCGGCTGGGCTGCGACTGGGAGCCGCTGGAGCGCATCTACCGCCGCAGCATGGTCGACCTGGCGGCGCTCCGGTTCTCTCCCCTCATCTGTCCCGGGGGCGCCCTGCCGGCGGCGGGGCTGCCCTGGTTCATGAGCATCTTCGGCCGCGACAGCATCATCACGAGCTTCCAGGCGCTCCCCTTCGTGCCCCGCCTCGCGGCGACCACGCTGACCGCGCTGGCCGCCCTGCAGGGATCGAGGCTAGACGACTTCCGCGACGAGCAGCCGGGCAAGATCCTGCACGAGCTCCGCTACGGCGAGCTGACCGCCTTCGAGGAGCGCCCCCACTCCCCGTACTACGGCGCGGCCGATACGACGCCGCTCTTCATCGTCCTCCTGGACGAGATGGAGCGCTGGACCGGCGACGACCGCCTGGTGCGGGGCCTGGAGACCGAGGCGAGGGCGGCGCTCGACTGGATCGACGCCTACGGCGACCGGAACGGCGACGGCTACGTCGACTACGAGCGCCGCAACCCGGAGACCGGGCTCGAGAACCAGTGCTGGAAGGACTCGTGGAACTCGATACTCTTCGCCGACGGCTCGATGTCGCGCCTGCCCCGTGCGACTTGTGAGATCCAGGGCTACACGTACGACGCCAAGCGGCGCGGGGCGCGACTGGCCCGCACGTGCTGGGGCGACCCCGCGCTGGCCGACCGGCTCGAGCGGGAGGCCGCGGAACTGAAGGACCGCTTCAACCGCGACTTCTGGCTCGAGGATCGTCAGTGCTTCGCCCTGGCCATCGACGGCGACGGGCGCCGGGTCGACGCCCTGACCTCGAACATCGGTCACCTGCTCTGGAGCGGGATCGCCGACGCGGACAAGGCCGCCGTGTGCGTCCGCCACCTGATGGGCGACCGGCTCTTCTCCGGCTGGGGCGTGCGCACGATGGCCGAGGGCGAGGGCGGCTTCAACCCCATCGGCTATCACCTCGGCACCGTCTGGCCGCACGACAACTCCCTGATCGCCTGGGGCCTGACCCGGTACGGATACCGGGCGGAGGCGGCCCGGATCGCGATGGCCATCCTCGAGGCCGCGACCTACTTCGAGGGCCGGCTGCCCGAGGCATTCGCCGGATACTCCCGCGAGCTCACCCGGTTCCCGGTGGAGTATCCGACCGCCTGCAGCCCGCAGGCGTGGGCGACCGGGGCGCCGCTGATGCTGCTGCGCGCCGTGCTGGGTCTGGAACCGGTCGGCCGTCAGCTGCTGGTGGACTCAGCGCTCCCGCAGCAGATCGGGTGGCTGCAGGTCCTCGATATCCGGGGCGCCTGGGGCCGGACCGACGCCTTCGGCCGGGGCCGCTGAGGGCCCCGGAGGAACCAGGCGTCTCATCCAGACTCCGCCGATCAGTGCGAGGCGTGGCTGGGCAAACATATGTTTGCACCAGGCTCTCTGCGTGGCTATGCTGAGCTCATGGCGCTGTACGTCGTGCGGCTCCGGCGGGGCGGGCCCTGGGACTGGTCGCTCGACATGCGCGAGCAGGTGGGCTGGGGCGAGCACGCGCGCTTCATGGACGGCCTCGTCGACGCGGGCTTCGTCCTGCTCGCGGGCCCGCTGGAGGGCGACCGCGAGGTGCTGCTGATCGTCGAGGCGGGGTCCGAGGACGCGGTCAGAGAGCGGCTCGCGGAGGATCCATGGGCACAGAACGGCATGCTGCGCCCGGCCAGCATCGAGCGCTGGACCGTGCTGCTCGACGGCCGCGGCTAGAGGGCCGGCTCACTCCTGAAAACGCCGGTTCTCGGGGTGCAGCTGCCGGTGGTGGCGGGCGCAGGCCAGGATCGTGTTGGCCAGGCTGGTCTCGCCTCCGTCCGCCCAGTGGCGCCGGTGGTGGATCTGGCACTCCTGGGCCGGGATCATGCAGCCGGGCCACTGGCAGCGACGATCGCGCAGGTTCAGCGCCTTTCGCAGTGACGCTGGCGCCGAGCGGCTGCGCCGCCCGACGTGCAGCACGTCCCCGCCGGGGCCGACCAGCACCGGCGTCAGCGCCGCGTCGCAGCCGATGCGGCGGACGCCCTCGCCGGTGACCAGCGGTCCCCAGTCCAGCTCGGCCAGCCGTGAGCCCGGCTCCAGGCGCAGCGTTGACAGCTCGGCCACCAGCATCAGGTGCGGCCTCTCCCCGCCCCGCTCGGGCAGGTCGCCGGCGTCCAGCCGGCGC
>DATFRD010000402.1:0-12748 GCA_035263645.1 Candidatus Dormiibacterota bacterium
GGCCGATGACGACGATCCCTTCTCTGTCGGCAGCCGCCCTGGACCGTCTGCACCAGGCGATGGCGGCCCGCGTGGCGTCAGGTGAGCTCCCCGGCATCGTGACCCTGATCGCCCGTGGTAACGAAGTTCATGTCGACACCATCGGCATGATGGCGTTCGGCAGCGACGAGCCGATGCGGCGCGACACGACCTTCCGCATCGCGTCGCTGACGAAGCCGATCCTGGCCGTGGCGACGATGATGCTGGTGGAGGACGGCACGCTGGCGCTGGACGAGCCGGTCGACCGGCTGCTGCCGGAGCTGGCCAATCGCAGGGTGCTCCGGCACGTCGACGGTCCGCTCGACGACACGGTCGCGGCCGACCGCCCGATCACCGTCGAGGACCTGCTGACGTTCCGCATGGGCCACGGCATGCTCATCGAGCCCACCTTCGACCCGCCGTTCCCGATCGTCCGGGCGGCCAACGAGCTCCAGCTCGTCCTCGGACCGCCGGACCCGCGGACCCCGCACGACCCGGACCGGTGGGTCGAGCGATTCGGGACGCTGCCGCTGATGCATCAGCCCGGGGAGCGGTGGCAGTACAACACCGGCTCCCTGGTGCTGGGCGTCCTGGTGGCGCGCGCCGCCGGCCAGCCGCTGGGGGCGTTCTTCGGGACGCGCATCTTCGAGCCCCTGGGCATGGCGGACACCGGCTTCTCCCTGTCCGCCGAGCAGGCCCACCGGCTGCCGAGCCAGTACACGACGAACTTCCAGACCGGCGGGGTGGAGCTGCAGCCTCTCACCGGCCCCGACGTGTGGACCAGGCCGCCGACGTTCCCGTCAGGAGCGGGCGGCCTCCTCTCCACGGCCGACGACTATCTCGCGTTCGCGCGGCTGCTGCTGAACCGGGGCCTGCACGGGGACCAGCGGCTCCTGTCCGAGCGATCGGTCGAGATGATGACGACCAACCACCTCACCCCGGAGCAGGTCGCTGGAGGCGGCCTCCTGCTGTCCGGCAGCGGCTGGGGTCTCGGCATGGCGGTCACCGTCTCACCGGACCAGGTGTCGCCCGTTCCCGGCCGCTATGGCTGGAGCGGCGGCTACGGCACGACCTGGTTCAACGACCCGCACCGGCGGCTGATCGCGATCGCGCTGACGCAGACCGACGCCTTCCTGTTCAAGGGCGGGCTGGCCGAGTTCGACGAGCTGGCCGCGCAGGCATAGCCGGACTCCACCGACGACACGCGAGTTGCCTAACGATCGTTCGGCCGGAAAGTTGGGTGATGCGCGGCCAGATGCCGATAGACTGCGCGCATGATGCCGAGCGGACGGCGCGGGCCTCGGGGCAGCCGGGACGAGATGCTGGAGCGCGCGGCCCGCCTGTTCGCCGAGAAGGGCTATGACGCCGCGAGTATGCGGGACCTGGCCGAGGAGGTCGCGGTTCGGCCGTCGTCGCTGTACCACCACTTCACCGGCAAGGACCGCATTCTGTTCGAGATCTGCTACGGCTTCCAGCAGGACTTCAACCTGGAGGTCGTGCCGGAGCTCGGCGCGCAGCGGCCGCCGGAGGCTGCCATCCGGGCCGCCATCCGGAGCCACGTCCTCTTCTCCAACCGCAACTGGCCCCAGGTGCTGGTCAACATGCGGGAGCGGCGCAGCCTGCCCGCCGAGCAGCAGAACGCGATCAACGCGCTTCGCCGCCAGTACCGCGACGCGCTCGCGGCGACGATCGGGCGGGGCTGCGAGCAGGGCGTGTTCTCGGTGCCCGACCCGAAGCTGGCGGCCATGGCCATCCTCGACATGGTCAACGGCATCGCGCAGTGGTACCGGCCCAGGGACCGGCGGGACCTGGAGCGAATGGCCGCCAGCTACGGCGACGCGGCGGTCGCCCTCGTGCGCGGCTGGGGCGCCGACCGGATGCCTGCCGACCCGTCGGCCGACGGGGCCTGCTAGGGGTGCCGAATCGTTGGCCACTCAGCCGCGCACGCCGCCGGGCAGGTAGCGCGGGGCGTGGTCGCGGAACGTGCCCACGACGCGGGCTGAGCTCAGGGCCGCGAGGAAGGCCGCCGCCCCGTCGAAGTCCGGCATCTCCAGGTAGGCCGCTCCGATGCCCTCCGGGTCGTGCGCGTCCGAGCCCGCCCCGCCCGGCAGGCCGTGGCGGCGGGCCACGTCCGCCGCCCGCTGGTTGTCGTCCGGATCGCGCACCTTCGCGTTGAAGACCTCCACGACGTCGAGCGATCCACGCTGTGCGAGCTCCTCCAGCCGCCGCTCGCCCAACCCGCGCCGGTGCCGGTCGAGCGGGTGCGGCGCGTACACGAGCCCGCCCTGGCCGCGGATGCGGGCGACGGCGTCCTCGACGGGGAGCACGTACGGGACGCGCTCCGTCAGGAACAGCCCGATCAGCTCGCCCACCCTGGTCCGCACCTCCTCGCCGACCACGACGCGGGCGCCGATGCCGCGCTCGATCGCTCGTCGCGCGCCTTCCAGGGTGTGGTGGTCGGTGATGCACACGACGTCGATGCCGGCCGCGGCGACCCGCTCGGCGAGCTGGTCGAGCGTCGTGGTGGCGTCGCCCGACCACACGGTGTGCAGCTGGCAGTCGACGCGCACCAGCCGGGTCACCGGTCAGGGCCCGTCGGGCCGGAAGAGCGGGACGCGCACCTCCTCGTGGTCCTCCCAGGTCAGGGTGACGCGCTGGCCGACGTGGACCTCCTCTGGCGCCGCGCCTGTGATCTCGGAGAGCAGCCGAAACCCCTCGTCGACGTCCACGAATGCCAGGACGTACGGGGTGCGTCCGCGGAAGAACGGTTGGCCGTGCTGGCGGATGACCGTGTACGTGTAGACCGTCCCCCGCCCGGCCGACGTGCGCTCCTCGAGGTCGGTGCTGGTGCAGTGCGTGCAGTGGCGGCGCGGGTAGAAGACGACGCCGCCGCAGCGCCGGCAGACCTGGTACGTGAGGCGCCCCGAGCTCGTCGCCTCCCAGAACGCCCGCGTGTCGGGCTCGGAGAGGCGGGGCAGCGGCCGCGTGGGTTGAGCGCCGCTGGTGCTCACGGTCGTCCCTCGCTCGCCAGGACGATGGTGCCGCCCGCGTGGCGCGTGGCGAGCTGGCCGCCGTTGCCGTGCGCGACCGCGAGCTGCGCGTTCGCCACCTGCGAGCAGGACTGGCCGCGCAGCTGCCGCGTGGCTTCTATCAGCAGGAAGATCCCGCGCATCCCCGGGTGGTTCGAGGAGAGTCCGCCGCCGTCCGTGTTGAGCGCCGGCCGGCCGGGTCGGTCGAAGCGCAGGGCGCCGCCCTCCACGTAGGCGCCGCCCTCGCCCTTGGGGCAGAAGCCGAGGTCCTCCAGCATCGTCAGCACCGTGATCGTGAAGGAGTCGTAGATCATCGCCACGTCGACCTCGTCCGGACGCACCCCGGCCTCGCCGAACGCGGCCGGGCCCGAGCGCGCCGCAGCGCTGACGGTCAGGTCGCCGTCGTTCTCGCCGTAGCCGACCGCCTCCCCGGCGCCGATGACCCAGACCGGCCGCGTCCGCACGTCGCGGACGGCCGGCGGGGCGACCATCACGACCGCGCCGCCGCCGTCCGAGATGATGCAGCACTCGAACAGGTGGAGCGGGTCGGCGATCATCCGCGACGCGAGCACGTCCTCGACGCCGATCTCGCGGACGTCCTTCTGGCCGATGTCGACCAGCCCCTGGACCGCCTCCGGGTTGCGCATGGCGTGGGTGCGGGTGGTGACGGCGATCTCGGCCAGCTGCTCCGGCGTGGTGCCGTACTGGTGCATGTGCCGGCGCGCGACCAGCGCGTAGTTGCCGACCAGCGTCAGCCCGTACGCGAGCTCCATGTTGGCGGCGGGCAGCGCGGCCTGGCCGGTCCAGCCCCCGGTGCCGATCGCCCTGGCGTCGCTGTGCGCGGTGGACCCGTACGTCAGCAGGGCCACGCGGGCCCGGCCCGTGGCCAGGGTGCGGGCGGCGTGCGCGGCGTGGAACTCGAACGAGGAGCCGCCCACCGACGTCGTGTCGACGACTCGCGGCCGGACGTTCAGATACTCGGCGATCATCAGGCCGGCCCCCGGCCCGGACTCGCCGGCGTCGTACAGGGCATCCACGTCGGCCCACTCCAGCCCGGCGTCCTCGAGCGCCCGCGCGGCCGACTCGGCCTTGATCTGCAGGGCGCTCAGCCCGTTCGCCGTCCGCCGCGGGAACTCGTGGATGCCGGCGATGGCCGCGAGGCGTTCCGTTCGCATCGGATGGAGGTTAACCGAACGAGCGATCGGTAGGCTACCGCCTTGACAGGCCATGGCGCAGGTGGTCACATGGCGGCATGGTTGGAGAGGAGCACGACCCGGTTCGTGCGGAGGCCGCGGCATGGCTCCGCGAGCAATGGGACCCGGACCTCACGGTGCGCGAGTGGTGGGCTCTGCTGGCCGAGTCCGGCTGGGGGTTTCCGTCCTGGCCGCGTGAGTGGTTCGGCCGCGGCCTGTCGCCGGAGCAGGTGGCCGCGGTGCGCCAGGCGTTCCTGGAGGTGGGCGCCATCGGCCCGCCGGCCAGCCTCGGCCAACAGCTGGGCGGGCCGACGCTCATGACCCACGGCAGCCCGGACCTGCAGCGGCGCTTCCTGCCCGGGCTCGCGCGCGGGCACGAGTTCTGGTGTCAGTTCTTCTCGGAGCCCGGCGCGGGCTCCGACCTGGCCGGCCTGCAGACGCGGGCCGTACGCGACGGGGACGAGTGGGTCGTCAACGGCCAGAAGGTGTGGACCTCCGGGGCGCAGTGGGCCGACCGGGGCCTGCTGGTCGCCCGCACCGACCCCGACCTGCCGAAGCACCAGGGCCTGACCTACTTCGTCATCGACCTCGACCAGCCCGGCATCGAGGTGCGCCCGCTGCACCAGATGAACGGCGCCCACGGCTTCAACGAAGTCTTCTTCACCGACGCCCGCGTCGCCAACGACAGGATCGTGGGCCAGCTCAACGGCGGCTGGTCGGTCGCCGTCACCACCCTCATGTACGAGCGCTTCATGAGCGCGCTCCCCAGCGCCCAGCCCGGCGCCAAGCTGGGCATGCTGGACGCGCGGGCCGGCGACGTCGCGAGCGGCCGCCTGCGCAGCGAGCGCGAGGGCGCGGGCGTCGCCGCCATCGCCCAGGCCGTGATCGAGGTCGCGCGGACGCTGGAGAAGGAGGCGGACCCGGTCGTCCGGCAGCGGCTCGCCCAGCTCGCCGCGCTGGAGGAGGTGAACCGGCTGGCGGGCCTTCGCTCCGCCGCCGCGCGGGCCGGGCAGAGGCCCGGCTCCGGCGGGTCGGTCCGCAAGGTCGCCCGCTCCAACCTGGCCCGGCTGGGCAGTGACGTGGGGATGGAGGTACTGGGCGCCAGCGGCATGCTGGTCGGCCCGGACACGCCGGGCGACGGGCGCCTCCAGCGTCTGGCGCTGTCGAGCCCGGGCACGTCGATCGCGGGAGGCACCGACGAGATCCAGCGCAACATCATCGGCGAGCGCGTGCTGGGCCTGCCGAAGGAGCCGCGGCTGGACGTGGATGTCCCGTTCCGGGAGCTCAAGACGGGCACCCAGCCAGGTCAGCAGTGAACGCAGGAGGATCGCCGATGGAGCTGGACCCGGGACCGGACCTGCAGGCCTTCCGCCGCGAAGCGCGCGCCTGGATCGCGGAGTTTGCGCCGCCGGGCGTCGACGGCCCCGGGCACCCGGCGTGGCCGGAGTGGGAGCGGCGGCTGCTGGAGGCGCGGCTGGTCTGCCCGCAGTGGCCGGGGGAGGCCGGCGGCCGCGGCTGGGGCGGGGCGCAGCTCGCGGTCTTCGAGGAGGAGTGCCACCGGGCGGGCCTACCCCGGCTCACCCGGGGCGTGGGGGAGTCGATCGTCGGTCCGTCCCTCATCGTGCATGGCACCGCCGGTCAGCGCGCCCGCCTCCTGCCGCGCATAGTCCAGGGCCGGGACCGCCACTGCCTGGGCTTCTCCGAGCCCGGGCACGGCTCGGATCTGGCCGGTGTCGAGACCCTGGGCGAGGTCGCCGGCGACGAGATCGTCGTCACGGGCCGGAAGACGTGGACCGCCGGAGCGGATCGCGCGACCCACGTGTTCGTCCTCTGCCGGACCCGGCCCGACGCGCGGCCCCACCGGGACCTGTCAGCCGTCCTGCTGCCCATGGGCGGCGGCGGGGTGGAGGTCCGGCCGCTGCGCCAGATGTCCGGCGCGACCGGGTTCTTCGAGGTCCGCCTGGAGCGGACGCGGGCAGCGCTGGCCGACGTTATCGGGGGGCTCGGCGGCGGCTGGCGGGTGGCCATGACGGCGCTGGCGTTCGAGCGCGGCGGCCGGGCCGCGGTCGAACACCTGGCCCACGAGCGCGAGCTCTGGGGGCTGATCGAGACCGCTCGCCGCTCCGGGCGCAGCCGCGACCCGCTGGTCCGCCAGCAGCTCGCGTGGGCCTACGCCCAGGTGCAGCTCATGCGCATCCAGGGCATCCGGCGGCTCGCCCAGATGGCCGTGAAGCAGGAGCCCGGCGTCGAGGCGTCGATGACGAAGCTGTTCTCGAGCGAGTACCACCGGCGGTTCGGCGAGATCGCCGTGGACGTGGTGGGCGCCGACGCGCTGGTCCGCCCCGACGGCGACGGCTACGCGACCGACCGCTGGCAGGACGTCTTCCTGTCCGGCCGGGCGGAGACGATCGCCTCGGGGACGAGCGAGATCCTCCGCGACGTCATCGCCGAGCGAGCCCTGGGCCTGCCCGGCGATGGAAGCCATGAAGATCCGTGCCTCCACCACCCCGTTGAGGAAGAGGCCCCGAAGGGCCGGAGGTGATGTCGATGGGAATGCTCGAAGGCAGGGTGGCCGTCGTGACCGGTGCCGGCCGCGGCATCGGCGCGGGGATCGCGAAGCTCTTTGCGCGTGAGGGCGCGGCGGTCGTCGTCAACGACCTGGGGGTGGAGCTGGACGGCACGGGCCGCGACGTCGGCCCCGCCCAGCAAGTGGTGGACGAGATCCGGACCGGGGGCGGCAGCGCGGTCGCCAGCACGATCGACGTGGCCGACCACGCCGCGGCCGAGGGGATGATCCGGCAGGCCATCGACGAGTTCGGAAAGCTCGACGTGCTGGTCAATGTCGCGGGCATCCTCCGCGACCGGATGGTCTTCAACATGAGCGAAGAGGAGTGGGACGCGGTCGTGCGCGTGCACCTGCGGGGCACGTTCAACACGACAAAGCACGCCGCCGCCTACTGGCGGGAGCTGCGCGACCCGGAGGCGCACCACCGCCTGATCAACTTCACCTCCAGCTCCGGCCTGCACGGCGCCCCCGGACAGCCCAACTACGCCGCTGCCAAGATGGGCATCGTCGGCCTCACCTACTCCTGCGCGAACGGGCTCGCCCGCTACGGCGTGACGTCCAACGCGATCTCACCGGGCGCCGCCACCCGGATGACGGCGTCGGTGCCCGAGGACCGCCGGCGCTCGCCCCGGACCGGCGACGGCGAGCGGGCGCCCGAGAACGTGGCCCCCGTGGTGGCGTACCTGGCCAGCGTCCAGTCGGACTGGCTGAACGGCCAGGTTATCGGCGCCAGCGGGTACCAGGTGTCGCTGTACAACCGCCCGCAGGTCATCCGGCAGATCGTGGCGGACGGCCCGTGGGAGCTGGACCGGCTGTCGGAGCTGGTCGAGCGCAGCTTCCGGTCGGCCGTCGAGAACGGGCCTGCTTGAGCGATGTCCTGACGTCGCGGGCGCGGCTGCGGGAGCTGTTCTCCCCGGCCAGCATCGCCCTGGTCGGCGCCTCGGACACGTCGGGCTGGGCTCGCAACGTCTATCAGAGCCTCCGTGCCGGTGGCTTCGACGGCCGGTTCGTCCCGGTCCATCCCCGCCACCCGACCGCGTTCGGCATCCCGACCCGGCCCAGCCTCCGCGACCTGAGGGAGCCCGCCGACCTGGCGTTCGTCCTGGTGCCGACGCACGCGGTGGAGGACGTCATCCATGACGCCGCGGCGGCCGGCATCCGCAACATGATCGTGCTGGCCGCCGGCTTCGGCGACCACGGGGACGCGGGCCGTCTGCTGGAGCGTCGCCTGGTCGAGACGGCGACCGGGCACGGCATCACGCTGCTCGGCCCCAACGGCCTCGGCTTCATCAACGCGCCCGCCCGCGTCGCGCCGTACGGGCTGGTCCTGAGCCCGCCGCTGACCGCCGGCCCGGTCGGCGTGGTGCTGCAGAGCGGCGCGCTGGCCAGCGCCGTGCTCTCGTTCGCCCGCGGCCACGGGATCGGGTTCAGCCTCCTGGTCTCGATGGGCAACGAGGCGATGGTCACGACGGCGGACGTCATCGACTACCTGGTCGAGGACGAAGGCACCCGCGTCATCGCGCTGTTCCTGGAGGAGATCCGGCACGCGGCCCGCTTCGCCGGGCTGGCGCGCCGGGCCCAGGCGGCGGGCAAGCCGATCGTCGCGCTCAAGGTCGGCCGCAGCCCGGCCGGGCAGCGGACGGCGCTGGCCCACACGGGCGCCGTCGCCGGCGATGTCGCCGTGGTCGACGCCGCGCTGCGTCAGCTGGGGGTGATCCGCGTCCGCGGCCTGGAGGAGCTGCTGGTCACGGCCGGGCTGCTGGGCCAGGCGCCGCCGCTGCGGGGCCGGCGAATGGGGGTGGTGACCGCCTCCGGCGGCGCCTGCGACATCATCGCCGACCGCGCCTCCGAGGAGGGCATCGAGCTGCCCGACTTCGGCCCCGGCACGGTGGCGGCGCTGGAGCGCGTGCTGCCCTCGTTCGCGTCTCCACAGAACCCGGTGGACGTGACCGGCGTCGGGCTGGCCAGCCAGCAGACCGGGGCGACGCGGCCGATCGTCGACGCGCTGGCGGCGGTGGTCCAGGACCCCAACGTCGACTTCGTGCTCACCCTCGGGATCGTGGTCCCGGGGACGCCGCCTCCCGAGCCCGCCGGCCTGGAGCGGCGGCTCGACGACCAGGCCGCGATCATGGCCTCGTCTCCGGTCCCGGTCGTCGCCGCCAGCACCGCCTGCCACGACCTCACGGACTACGCGCGCAAGGTGCTGCAGGCGCGGGGGCTGCACCTGCTGGCCGGGCTCGACCTGGGCCTGACGGCCATCGGCCATGCCCTCCGCTGGGAGGAGCGGCGCGCCCGCCGCCGTGCCGCCTCGACCAGCCCCTCCCCCCCAGCGGGGGAGGTGGCCAGCCAGGGCCGGAGGGGGGGTGAGGGCCGCTGGCCGGCGGGTGTGTGGCCCGAGACCGCCGGCCGGCGCCTGCTGGCGGTCGCCCGCGTTCCGATGGTCGCGGCGGAGCTCGCCTGCTCCGCCGACGAGGCGGTCGCCGCGGCCTCGCGGGTCGGCTACCCCGTCGCGCTCCGGGTCTCCGCCGCCGGCCTCGCGCACCGATCCGACGCCGGGGGCGTCGCGCTGGGGCTGGCCTCGCCGACGGCCGTGCGCCGCGCCTACCCCCGCGTGCGCGCCGCGGCCGGCGGGCCGGAGGCCGAGGTGGACGTCGAGGGGGTCCTGGTCTCGCCGATGCGGTCGGGCGGGGTCGAGCTGCTGGCCGGCGTCACGGTTGACGCCACTTTCGGCCCCGTGCTGGCGGTCGGGCTCGGAGGCATCTGGGTCGAGGCGCTGCACGACGTGGCGCTGCGCGTGCTGCCGATCGAGGAGGCGGACGCCCGCGACATGCTCGGCGAGCTGCGGGCGGCGCCGCTGCTGCGCGGCGCGCGGGGTGGGACGCCGGTCGACCTCGACCGCGTTGCGGACGTCCTGCTCGGGCTCGCCGGCGCGGCGGCGCTTGTGGGGCCGTCGCTCCAGGCGCTGGAGGTCAACCCGCTCTGGTGCAGCGGAGACCGCGTCGAGGGGCTGGACGTGCTCGTCGTCACTGGATCGAGGGAGGGGTGATATGCCCACGGCGATGGTGTTCAGCGAGGAGCAGGAGGAGCTCCGCAGCTCGGTCCGGCGCTTCTGCCAGGGCAGGTCGCCGTCGGCCGAGGTGCGCCGGCTGATGGAGACGGCCGAGGGCTACAGCCCGCCGGTATGGAAGCAGATGGCGACCCAGCTGGGCCTCCAGGGCCTGGCCATCCCGGAGCGCCACGGCGGCCTCGGGTTCGGCTGCGTCGAGCTGGGGATCGTGCTGGAGGAGATGGGCCGTACGCTGCTCTGCGCGCCGTACTTCGCGACGGTGGCCATGGCCGCGAACGCGCTCATCGCCTCCGGCGACGAGGTCGCCTGCGCCGCCCACCTGCCCGGCATCGCCGCCGGCGAGACGATCGCCACCCTGGCGCTGGCCGAGGACACCGGGCGCTGGGACGAGGAGAGCGTGACGCTCGCGGCCGAGCGCTCGGGGAGTGCCTGGACGCTGACGGGCCACAAGTCGTTCGTCGTCGACGGGAGCATCGCGAACCTGGTGCTGGTGGCGGCCCGCACCTGGTCCGGGATCTCCCTGTTCGCCGTCGACGGGGGCGCGGAGGGCCTCATCAGGACGGCGCTGCCGACGCTCGACCAGACGCGCAAGCTGGCCCGCCTGGAGTTTGCCCGCACGCCGGCGTCGCTCGTCGGCGCGGAGGGAGGGGCGTCGCCCGGGCTCTCGCGGACGCTCGACCTGGCCGCGATCGCGCTCGCCGCCGAGCAGGTCGGCGGCGCCCAGGCCTGCCTGGACATGAGCGTCGAGTACGCCAAGGTCCGCTACCAGTTCGGCCGGCCGATCGGCTCGTTCCAGGCCATCAAGCACCGGTGCGCGGACATGCTGCTGGAGGTGGACTCCGCCCGTTCGGCCGCCCAGTACGCGGCCTGGGCGGTCGCCGAGGACTCCCCTGACGTACCGGTGGCCGCCAGCCTGGCGAAGTCCACGTGCTCGGAGGCGTACTTCCACGCCGCCGCCCAGAACATCCAGATCCACGGCGGCATCGGGTTCACGTGGGAGCACGACGCCCACCTCTACTTCAAGCGGGCGAAGTCCAGCCAGCTCTTCCTGGGCGACGCCGCCTACCACCGCGAGCACCTCGCCCAGCGCATCGGCGTATAGCTACTGAGGCCGGCACCGGCACGGGACGCCGGCGAAGGATCACCAGGGGTGCCGCACCCCTAGCTGTCCGGGCTCTCATACTGCTTCGCGCAGAGGCGGGCCACGATCGCAGTCAGCTTCTTGACTGAGATCTGAGGCGACCGCTCCCCGAGAGCACCCCGGCTTTCGTGACGAAACTGTCATGTGCATCCCCGCCTGAAGTCCTTAGCCTGAGCGGGTACATGAGCCGGGCTGGCAGCTGCGCCAGGTCCTGGGTGGTGGGGCAGGACTGGCGCAGCCGCTGCTCGGTTCTCAGGGCCGGTGTCGGGGCACGAGCGCCCGGCCCCCGGCGGAATCAGCTCACACGCGAATGTGACCTTAACGACGCACGTGCCCAGGAAAGGAGGACGTCTATGACACCGAGGGAACCGAGGAGGAGGCTCATCGGTGGCCTCACGCGGCGGCAGTTCGTCCTGGCCTCCGCGGCCATCGGAGCGGGACTGACCTCGGCTGACGCGCTGATCTCGAGCTCGGGCGTGCTGGCGTCGGTCACGCAGCCGCAGACGCCGCTGCCCAGCGCGAACATCCCCAAGTACGTCACCCACCTCCGCACGTTCGCGGGGAGGAGGGTCACCGGGTCGTCGTTCAACACCAAGATCGTCGAGTTCCAGCAGCTCGTCCTGCCCCGGTCCATGTATCCGCAGAAGTTCCTGAACGGGACCTACCTGTGGGGCTTCGGCGTCGACGGCACGCCGCCGTCGTGGCCCGGCACCTCCGTCGAAGCGGTGCGCGGCACGCCGACGAACGTCACCTACATCAACTCCCTGCCGGGATCGGCGTCCAGCTCCAACCTCGAGCCGCTGCTGATGATCGACCAGACGCTGCACTGGGCCGACCCGCTCAACGCCGGCAACAGCTTCAAGCCCTTCGCCGGCCCGATCCCGACGACCGTGCACCTGCACGGCGCGATGGCACCAGCACCCCGATCGCCGGCTCCGTCCAGGATCAGCAGGGCCAGGGCATCTGGCAGACCGAGCTGCCCAGGGTCGGCGCCACCGAGCTCTGGGAGCTCCTGGACACCACCCCCGACTCCCACCCCATCCACATCCACCTCATCCAGTTCCAGGTCCTCAACCGCCAGAGCGCCGACGTCACCAACTTCATGAACACCTGGGCCGCCGCCTTCCCCGGCGGCACCTTCGCGGGCCAGAACCCCGACGGCTCCCTGGGCGAGGTCACCTACGCCCCCGGCACCATCATCCCCGGCTACGGCCCACCCAACGACTACAACACCCCCAACGCCGACGGCGCGGTCGGCGGCAACCCCGCCTTCAAGCACTTCCTCAACGGCCCCGTGGTGCCACCCGACCCCAACGAGGCGGGCTGGAAGGACACCTTCAAGATCCTGCCCGGCATGGTCAACCGCGTCCTCGTCCGCTGGGCTCCCACCGAGACCGCCCTCAGCGACGTGTCGGCCGGCGTCAACAGGTTCCAGTTCGACCCCACCCAGGGGCCTTCCTACGTCTGGCACTGCCACATCCTCGACCACGAGGACGTCGAGATGATGCGGCCGTACATTCCGACGACGTAGCCCGCTTGCCCACGCTCATTCGGGGGGCCGCCCGCGCGGCGGCCCCCCGTCTCCGCCTCCTGCTGGGCGGCGCCGTCGTGGCGGCGGCCGTGGTGCTGCTGCTGCCGGTCACCGCCTCCGCCCACGCCCTGGTCGTGCGCTCCGACCCGGCCGCCGGCAGCTCGCTGGCGCAGGTGCCGCGGGCCGTCACCATCACGTTCTCC
>DATFRD010000403.1:0-8919 GCA_035263645.1 Candidatus Dormiibacterota bacterium
GGTGCCCCAGATCGTGGGCCTGCGCCGAGGACCGGAGCGAGCCTATCCGTTGATAGGCGAGCGAGGACCGCAGAAGCAGGGCCGCGAGATGGGGTGCATGGGCGCCGAAGATCCGCCGGCAATTCGGAAGCACTCATCTAGTGGCTGCGCCGGCCCCGGCCCGAACGCCCGAACCGCCCGAACGGGCCGAGCCGACCGAGCCGACCGAGCCGGCCGTCCGGCGCCCCGACCGCCGGCGTCGGGCCGGGCCCGCCCGGTCCGGGGGGTCGGGACGAGCTCGGCGCCGCCGGCGGGCGCCGCAGGCGCAGCGCGGTGCCCACCGCGAAGACCAGCGCCACCGCGGCCAGCGCGCCGAGCATCGCCACGGTCTGGCCGTGGCTCCGGATGGCGGCGGCGGCGCGCGCCGCCGGCAGGGTGGTGGCCTGTGCCGCGACGCGTCCCGGTCCGGCGGGCCCGGCGGCAGGCGTCGCGCCGGTGGCCGTCGCGCCGGCGGCCGCCGGGGCCGAGGCGGCGGCCGCAGGGCCGGAGGTCGCCGCCTGCACGACCACCGTCAGGCTCTTGCAGTCATGCAGCAGGCTGCTGACGGCGCCGCACACGGTGTGGGTGCCGGCCGTGTCGTAGCCGGACGGCACCGGACCGGCGCCGGTGGCGACGCACTGACCGCCGTCCTGCACCGGCAGCTCCGCGAGCCACGAAACGCCGTCCCAGGTGAAGTCCACGCCGTCCGTGCAGAACGGGGTCGCCTCCGCGTACGCGAACGAGACCTCGACAGTGGTGCTGGTGCCGGCGACCGCCTGGACCTGGGCCGGCACCGTCAGCGACCCGCCGGCTGCCGCCACCGGCGGCGAAGCCGCCACGGCGCCGGCCGACGCCAGACCGAGCACGAGCACGAACCGCCTCATCGCTTCCCCTCCCCACCACGGATGCAGACCAGCGCCCCGGACGAAAGACTCTACCAGGGCCCCGAAGAAGGATCGGCGGATCTTCGGCGCTCTTTCTCAACACGCTGCCGGTGGGGTGTTGCCGGCACCGTCCGGCTCGCGCGCGCGATCGTCCCTCCGCCCAGGACGCGAGAGCCCCGGTACATCACGGCCGCCTGGCCCGGCGCCGCCCCACAGAAGGTCTCGCCGAGCGTCAGCACGCCGTCCTCGTACACGGCCGGCAGCGGTCTGGCGCGATAGCGCAGGCGCGCCTCGCAGGCGAGCGGCCGGTCGGGGCGCTCGCCGACGAACCTGACGTCCTCCAGCTCCACGCGGTCGACCCCCAGCTCCTCGCGGCGTCCCACGACCAGCCGGTTCGCCGCCGCGTCGATCGCGGTGACGTACCAGGGACCGGCCTCCGCGAGCTGGCCGAGACCCTCGCGCTGGCCCACGGTGTACAGCGCCGTCCCGCGGTGGGCGCCGAGCACGCGTCCGCCACGGTCGACCACCTCGCCGGCCTCGTGGGGCAGGTGCAGGCCGAGGTACACGGCGGTCCGGCCCCCGGGCACGAAGCAGATGTCCATGCTCTCTCGCTTGTCGGCGACGGGCAGGCCGGCGGCGCGGGCGACGGCCCGCACCTCGGGCTTGGTCATCGCGCCCAGAGGGAACCGGATGCGCGCCAGCCGCTCCTGGTCCAGGTGGTAGAGGACGTACGACTGGTCCTTGGCGGCGTCGACGGCCGCGTGCAGCTCGAGCGCGCGCCCGGAACCCGGCAGGATCCTGGCATAGTGGCCCGTGGCCAGCGCGTCGAACTCCAGGTCGAGGACGCGGCGGAGCATCAGGTCGAAGCGGACGAACGCGTTGCAGCGCAGGCACGGGTTCGGCGTCCGGCCCGACCGGTAGGCCTCGTGGAACGGTGCGATCACGCGCTCCCCGAACTCGCGCTCGAGGTTCCACACGTAGTAGGGGACCCCGAGCAGCGCCGCCACCCGGCGGGCGTCCTCGACCGCCGAGAGCGAGCAGCACCCGCCGTGGCGATCCGCCTCGTCGTCGCCGCGCGGCCACTGCTGCAGCGTCACGCCGACGACGTCGTGGCCCTCGCGCACCAGCAGCGCAGCCGCCACGCTGGAGTCCACCCCGCCCGAAAGGGCGACCGCGACCCTCATGGAGGGCCAGTGTAGGACCAGGCGAAGAAGGTCCGTCTTCAGCGTAAGCAAGGGCTTCGCCCGAGCGTGTGAGTCCGTCTTCCCGACGCCGACCGGCGCCACCTGTAGCCCCGAAGGGATGCACCGAAGGTGCCCCCAAGATCTAAAGAGAGGGGGGTTCCGGAAGGGGGGGCCTGCCCCCCTTGCCTCTCTCAGAGTTTGGTCAGCGCCTCCACCGTGTGGATGCCGTGCATGTGGAACAGGACCACGCCGCCTCGGGCATGGATCATCGCCACCATGGCGTCCGCCGGCGTCCCTGCCCAGTCCCTGGTGTCCACGTCCCAGAGCTGGATCCGGTAGCCGAGCGAAGCGGCGATCCGCGCGATGCGCCCTGTCCGGTCGAGGGCGCCGTAGGGCGGCCGGAAGAGGTCGCAGTCGATGGTGACGCCGCGCTGGATCTCCGAGGCCACCGCTGCGTCGGACAGCCTCGGCAGGACCGGATGGGAATAGGTGTGGTTGCACACCCGGTGCCCCGCCGCCACCAGGGCCGGCACCAGCCAGGGGTACTGGTCGCGACACATGCCGGTCGGGAAGAAGATCGCCTGGAGGCCCCGCTCGGCCAGCACGTAGAGGATGGCCTGGATCTCCTCCGGGGTCCCGCAGTCGTCGAACGTGAGGGTGATCGGCGCCGGCGCCGCCGGCGGCTCCCACACTGTGGTGAACGTGAAGCTGCCTCCTGTCGCGAGCCAGCCCTGGGCGACCTTGCCGGCGACCGCCACCCGGTAGACGGTCCGGTAGGTGAGCGGCTGCGACGGCTCGAAGACGAGCGTCTCGGGGTCCTGCCAGGCGAGCGACCCGGCCGCGGCGGGCTCCACGGAGAAAGAGCGCTCGACGGAGGCGGGGTCCATCGGCTCGGAGAACACGAGACGGACCGGGGAGTTGACGGGCGCGAACAGCCCCGGCGCGGCCATCCGGACGGCCGGGGCCCCCGGTATCCGGTCACCCGCGATCCGCTCGAGCCACGACCGGGAGGGCCCGAGCGGGGGCCGTGGCAGCCCCAGCAGCGCCACGGCGGTCGGCCGGCCCCTGACCGCCGTCGACGGGAGGCCTGCACCCGTCGGGGCCAACCCGAACACGATCACCGCCAGCAACGCCAGGCGTGCCGGCTGCCCCAGGGCGCGGACGGTCTCTCCTACGTTCCCCGTTCCCACGTTCCCTACTCCCCTGTCTGGCCCCTATAGTCCCCTATCGGCCCGTCTGCTGTGTCGGGCCCCCTCCCCCGGTCCGGCCCCGCTCCGCGGTCCCCGCCGGCCCCGCCTAGGAGCCCGGGCTCCTGCCCCCGGCGACGGCCGGCACGATGGCGATCTCGTCCGCTTCGCTGAGCCGCGAGTCGAGCCCGTGCCCCAGCCGGACGTCCTCGTCGTTGAGGAACAGGTTGACGAACTGGCGGGGCTCTCCCGAATCGTCCAGCAGCCGGCCCTTGAAGCCCGGGAACCGAACGTCGAGCTGATCGATCGCCGAGCGGAGGTCCTGGGCCTCGACGGAGACCGTCGACTGGCCCTCGCTCAGGCTGCGCAGCGGGCCTGGAATGCGGAATACCGGCAATTCTCGTATCTCCTCGCCAGAACGTCTAGACGGACACCACCTCGCGGAACGACCGCAGGGTGGGCTCTATTTCCACCCGACCGGCAGAGCCGTCGGCCACCGCGTCCGCGGTCTTCAGGCCGTGCCCGGTCACGTACGCAACCACCACCTCGTCGCCGGCCCAGCGCCCGGAGCGGGCCAGCTTGGCCAGCACCCCGATCGTCACGCCGCCGGCGGTCTCGGTGAAGATCCCCTCGGTGCGCGCCAGGAGGTGGATGGCGTCCACAATCTCCTCCTCGGTCACGGCCTCCACCACGCCCCCGGTCTCGCGCGCGATCCGGACCACGTAGGGACCGTCCGACGGGTTGCCGATTGCGATGGACCGGGCGATCGTGTCGGGGCGGACCGGGGTGACGCGCTCCGTGCCGGCCCGCCAGGCGTTGTAGACGGGGGCGCAGCCAAGCGCCTGCGCGCCGGTCAGCCGGGGCAGGCGCGAGCCGTCGACCAGCCCGAGCTCCAGCAGCTCGCTGGCGGCGCGCCGGTGGCGAACGAACTGGCAGCCCGAGGCGATCGGGATCACGATCTCGTCGGGGAGCCGCCAGCCCAGCTGCTCGGCCGTCTCGAACGTGAGCGTCTTCGAGCCCTCGGCGTAGAAGGGCCGGACGTTGATGTTGCAGAAGGCCCAGGGCAGCTCCTCCATGACCTGGCTGCAGAGGCGGTTGACCTCGTCGTAGGTGCCTCGCACCGACAGGACATGGGGCTCGAAGACGGCCGTGGCGACCAGCTTCTCCTCCTCGGTGTCCTCGGGCACGAAGACGTAGCACTCCAGTCCGGCGCGGGCCGCATAGGCCGCCACCGAGTTGGCCAGGTTGCCGGTCGACGCGCAGCCGATCGTCTCGAAGCCGTGGGCCCGGGCCCAGGAGACCGCGACGGACACCACCCGGTCCTTGAACGAGTTGGTGGGGTTCATGCTGTCGTTCTTGAGGTACAGGTTGCGAAGGCCGAGCTCCGCCCCCAGCCGCTCGGCCCGCACCAGCGGCGTGAATCCCTCGCCGAGGGTCACGACGGGCGCGTCGTCCTCCAGCGGCAGCAGGTCCCGGTAGCGCCACATCGTGGGCGGCCCTGTCTGGATGCGCTCGCGGCTCACGACCCGGCGGATCGCCTCGTAGTCGTAGCGGACGTCGAGCGGCCCGAAGCACGCCTCGCAGACGTGCGTCGGCTGCAGCTCGTACTCGGCCCCGCATTCGCGGCAGCGCAGCCCCAGCACGCGGCGCTCCAGCGTGGTCGGCGGCATGCTAGGAGTTTAGAGTGTCCGGCCGGCCCTGCCGCCCGACCCGGCGTGGGCCCGGCGCACCCCTGATAGCGCCTCTACACTCCTTGCCGTGAGCGAGGACGCGGCCTGGCGCCGGCGGTTCAGCGCCGTCTCGATGAGCCTGCCCGAATGGGCCCGCGACGCGCCGGACCGGATGCTGCTGCTCTCCAACGAGCGCGGCGGCAAGTTCGAGCTTCACGCCTGGGACCGCGCTGCCGGCTGGAGACGGCAGGTCACCGACCGGCCCACCGGCACGCCGCTCGGGCGCCTGGACCCGGCCGGACGCACGGTCTGGTGGTTCGACGACGACCGCGGCAGCGAGCACGGCGTGTGGATGGCCGAGCCGTTCGAGGGCGCCGGCGGCGGCGCCGTCCCGGCCGCGCCCGGCGTCGAACCGGGCTACACCGCAGGACTCGCGCTCGGCGGTGGGTTCGCCGTCGTCGGCACCTCGACCGACGACGGCAGCCGGCTGTGGCGATGCGAGGCCGGAGCCGCGCCGCGCCTGCTCTATCGTCACCGGGAGGACGCCGGCGTGGGCTCGCTCTCCCGAGACGACCGGCTGCTCGCCATGTGGCACTCGGAGCACGGCGACAGCCGGCACCGGGCGTTGCGGGTGCTGGATGGTCGGGGCCAAGCCGTCGCCGACCTGGCGGACGGTCCGGGACTCGGCCTCGAGGCGGGCCCCTGGTCGCCGGTGCCGGGGGACGCGCGCCTGCTGGTCACCCACGAGCGGACCGGCCGGCGGCGGCCGGCCGTCTGGGCGCCGGAGGCGGGCTCGCTCACCGACCTCCTCCTCGACCTGGCCGGGGACGTGCACGCCGTCTGGTATCCGGACGCGGCGGCCCTGCTGCTGCGCCACGAAGACCGCGGCAGCAGCGAGCTCTACCGCTACGACCTCGCCGGTCGCCGTGCCGAGCGCCTTCCCACGCCGCCGGGCTCGATCGCCGCCGCGGCCGTGCATCCCGACCACGGCGTCTGGTACGAGCACTCCAGCGGGGCGCTGCCGCCCCGGCTGCTCGAGGACGGCCGGACCCTGCTCGAGCGGGACGGGCCGGCGCCGCCGGCGGGCGCTCCGTACCGCGAGCTGGTCGCGGGCCAGGTGCGAGGGTTCCTGGTCGAGCCGGCCGGCGACCGCCCGCACCCGACGGTGCTCCTCGTCCACGGCGGCCCGCACTTCCACGACCGGGACGCGTGGTCGCCCCCGGTGCAGGCGTGGGTCGACCATGGGTTCGCGGTCGCGCTGGTCAACTACCGCGGCAGCACCGGCCACGGCCGCGACTGGCGAGACGCCCTGGAGGGAAACCCGGGACTGACCGAGCTGGAGGACGTCCGGGCGGCGCGCGACCACCTGGTCGCGGCAGGCGTCGCCGACCCGGCCCGGCTGGTGCTGGCCGGCGGCTCCTGGGGCGGCTATCTGACGCTGCTGGGGCTCGGCCGCCAGCCCGACGCCTGGAGCCTGGGCGTGGCGGTGGTGCCGGTCGCCGACTACGTGGCCGCTTACGAGGACGAGATGGAGCCGCTCCGGGCCTTCGACCGCTCGCTCTTCGGCGGCTCCCCGGCCGAGCGCCCGGAGTTCTATCGCGAGCGGTCGCCGATCACCTGCGCGGAACGGCTCCGGGTCCCGGTGCTGGTGATGGCGGGCCGGAACGACCCCCGGTGCCCGATTCGGCAGATCCGGCGATACCTGGCCCGTCTTGCCGAGCTGGGCAGGCCCTACGAGCTCTACGAGTTCGACGCCGGCCACTCGTCGCTCGTGGTGGCCGAGAGGATCCGCCAGCTCGAGACCCAGGTCGACTTCGTGCACCGGCACCTCGGCACCCCCGCCCCCCGGCAGTGACCGGGCCCCCCGAAGTGCTGGTCGCGTCCGAGCTGACCCGCACGTTCGGCCGCCCGCCCAGGGTCGTGCGGGCGCTGCACCGGGCCAGCCTCATCGTCCGGCGCGGCGAGCTGGTCGTGCTGCTGGGCCGGACCGGGGCCGGCAAGACGACGCTGCTCAACTGCTGCGGCGGCCTCGACCGACCCGACGCCGGTGCCGTGCGGGTGGCGGGGTCGGAGGTGACCGCCCTCTCGGGGGCGGAGCTGGAGCGGTTCCTGCGCCGTACCGTGGGCTGGGTCTTCCAGACGCCGGGCCTGCTGCCGCTGATGACCGCGCTGGAGAACGTCTCGCTGGCGGCGGAGATGCTCGGACGCTCGCGGACCGAGGCGGCGAGCGCCGCGGGGGCCGCGCTGGAAGCGGTGGGCCTGGCCGACCGCGCTGCCCACCGCGGAGGCGAGCTGTCGGGCGGCGAGCAGCAGCGGGTCGCGCTGACCCGCGCGCTGGTCAAGGCGCCCGCTCTGCTCCTGGCCGACGAGCCGACGGCGCAGCTGGACAGCGAGACGGCCGCGGTGATATCGGGGCTTATCCGCGAGGCCGCCGACGGCGGCGCGGCCGTGCTGTTTGCGACCCACGACGAATCGGTGGGGCGGCTGGCGGACCGGGTGGTGACCATCGAGGACGGGATCCTCGGCGTGGCCGCCGGCAGCTGACGGACCCGCAGGCGATCGGCCCCACCCCTAGTCGACCGGGAAGATGCGCAGGTGGTCCTCCTCGATCACCATGCGCACGCGGTCGCGCAGGCCGAGACGCTGGAGGTACTCCCTGGGCACCTGCAGGCGCCCGGCGCGGTCGAGCACGACGAGCTCGGTTGGCTGCCGGGCCTCCTCTCCGTCCCACCGGGTCTCGGTGCTGATCCGGCCATCGCGGATCTGCACCACGCGGTCGACGTGGCGCTCGACGTGCCGGTCGTGGGTGACCAGGATGGCCGCGGCCCGCGTGTCGGCGAGGAGGTCGCCCAGGTCGCGCAGGAGTCGCCTCGCGGTCGGGCTGTCCAGCTCCGCCGTCGGCTCGTCGGCCAGCAGCAGCCGGGGACGGTTGGCGAGCGCCACGGCGAGGGCCAGGCGCTGGGTCTGGTCGCCGCTCAGGGCCTCCGGCCGCTCGCCCGCCACGCCCTCGATGCCCAGCCCCTCCAGGAGCTGCGACGCCCTTGTCCTGGCGCCGGCGGCCCCCACCCCGGCCGCCAGCATCGGGAGGACCACGTTCTGGCGCACGGTGAGATCCCCGACCAGGTTGCCGCCGGCACCCTGCCAGCAGTAGCCGACCTGCCGGCCGCGGTAGCGGCGGCGCTCCCGCGCGTCCATGCGGCCCACGTCGAGGCCGCCGACCGTGACCCGGCCCGCGGTCGGAGGCTCGATGCCGGCCAGGATGTTCATAAGCGTCGACTTGCCGCTGCCGCTGCGGCCGACGACGGCCAGCGTCTCGCGCTCGCCCAGCCGCAGGTCCAGGCCCTGGAGGGCGACGACCTCGATGTCTGCGCTCTTGTAGATGTGGACGAGCCCCTCGCACTCGACCAGCGGCGCTGCGCCGCTCACGCGAGGCTCCGGAGCTCGTCGGCGACCCGCACCCGCGCGCCCAGCCCACCCGCCAACCAGCCGGCCAGGGCCGAGGCCGCCAGCAGGAGCACCAGGCCGGCGCCAACGGGCAGCGAGGCGACGGCCAGCGCCGCCGGCGGCCCGACCCGGCTCGTGCCGAGCGTGGTCAGCAGCGGCAGCAGCGTCAGCGCGAGCAGCGCCCCCACCAGGGTCCCCAGCGGCAGGCCGACGGCCAGCACCACGCCCTCCGCGACCAGCAGCTCGCCGCCCAGCTCGGCGGAGCTCAGGCCATTCGCGCGCAGCACCGCATAGTCGGCGGCCCTGCCCCGAGCCAGGACGAAGAAGTGCAGGGCGAAGGCGCCCACCGACAGCAGGCCGGCGGCCAGGAACCCCAGCGCGAGGTTGGCCGCCAGGGCGCGCGCGAACGGGTCGGAGACGGCCGCCCGGGCCAGGACGCCGCGGTCGGCCAGCTCGGCCACGTCGCCCCGGTCGCGCAGCCGGTCGACCACCGGGGCGGCCGGCCCGTCCAGCCGCAGCCACAGCTCGTTCG
>DATFRD010000404.1:0-8621 GCA_035263645.1 Candidatus Dormiibacterota bacterium
GCCTCCTGGTAGACGGTCGGGCTGACGCGGAACTGGACCCGCGGCGAGGTCCCGGAACCGAGGGAGGGGCGTCCTGCTCTCCTCGGCCGCAGCGTGGCAGGGTCGTAGCCCGCCTCCGCTTCAGCCGCGAGTGCCTCGAGCATCTTGTCGGTTATCGGCTCGCCCTGCGCCGTCCTCAGATCCGGCATCTCAACGCCTCCTCGTACTGCCGCCGATACTGCGCTCCGATCGGCCTGGCGTGGAAGATGAGGAGGTCACCGCCCTCGACCAGGACGGCCAGGACCTCCAGCGCCACGCCAGCGGCGTCGTCACCGAGATAGAGGATGCGGACCGGTAGGGCGAGTCGGCTGGGGGTGGAACGTCGAACGGCAGGCCGCAGTGCTGGATGACGTACCGAATCCTGTCCCGGCTGATTCCATGCTTGCTCGCAGAGTCCGCAAATCGAACCACAGTCTACAACGTTTTGTCGTACAAAACCGCAGGTCTCTTTGGTTGCGCGATCGTCACCCCCCTCCCTGGCGGCCCGCTCATGACCGGAAAATCGGCGCGGTCGAGGCCGAAGATGAGGCCAACCGAACTCGCGGCCTCCCTACCCGGTCGAGATGACAGTGCGCGTCTACCCTCCGCTGGGGACGTGTCGCGTTCCGCAGCGGCGCCCTGAATGACTCGCCAAGCAACCCCTCCTTCGGCCATCATCGAAGGTCGAGTCGCCGTCCAACCCACCAGCGTCGGCCCCTTCCCACCGGGTTTCAGCGAGGTTCCCCAGGACCGCCTACAGGGTTCCGAGGCAATTGGGCCGAACTCGAAAGTGGGCCCTGGTGCGGCGGAGAGGATTTGAACCTCCACGGGGATTTCCCCCACTAGCTCCTGAGGCTAGCGCGTCTGCCGTTCCGCCACCGCCGCGTCAGCAGGTCGTCAAGTATAGAGGGCAGGCTGGCCAGCCCGAGGACGCCGCCGGCAGGCGCCCGGGGCCGCGCCGGCCCGCCGCCAAGCGAGTTGGCCCCGGTCAGCCGCGGGCCGCCTCGGCGGCCGCCTCCGCGATCGGCTCCGCCGTCGCGCGGAGGGCCTTCTTGTCGAACTTCATGGTCGACGTCTTCGGCATCTCCGCGAGGAAGCGGATCTCGTCGGGCAGCCACCACCGGGCGACCTTGTCGGCGAGGAAGGCGCGGATCTCCTCGGCCGTGATGTCGCTGGCGTGCTCGGGCCTCGGCACCACGTAGGCGACCGGGCGCTCCTGCCACTTCGAGTGGGTGAGGCCGATGACCGCCGCCTCCAGCACCTTCGGGTGGGCCATGATCGCGCCCTCGAGCTCCACCGAGCTGATCCACTCGCCGCCGGACTTGATCACGTCCTTGGTCCGATCGACGATCGTGATGTAGCCGTCCGGATCCATCGTGGCCACGTCGCCCGTCCGGAACCAGCCGTCCGCGGTGATCTTGCCCGGGTCCGCGTCGTTGTGGTATGCGCTGGCGATCCAGGGACCGCGGCACTGGATCTCCCCGAACGCCACGCCGTCCCACGGCAGCTCCGCGCCGGTCGCCAGGTCCGCGATGCGGATCTCCACGCCCGGCGCCGGCACGCCCTGCTTGAGCCGCGTCTCCAGCTCCTCGCTCTCGGGGACCCAGCTCCTGACCATACCGATGCTGCCGATGGGGGACGTCTCCGTCATGCCCCACGCATGGAGCATGCGCAGGCCGAGCTGGTCCATGCCCGTCATCAGCGACGAGGGGATGGCCGAGCCGCCGCAGATCACCGTGTGCACTTTTGGCAGCCGCCGGCCGGTCTTCTGCATGGTGCCGAGCAGGTTGATCCAGATCGTGGGCACGCCGGCCAGGATGGTGGCGCCCTCCTGGTCCGCGAGATCCAGGATCACCTGGCCGTCGCCCATGAACCGGTCGGGGAAGATGAGCTTGGTGCCCGAGAGACCGGCCGCGTATGGGATGCCCCACGAGTTCGCGTGGAACATCGGGACCACCGGCAGGATCACGTCGCGCTCGCCAAGACCGAGCGAGTCCTTCTGCAGCACGCACATCGCGTGGAGGAACTGGGAGCGGTGCGAGTACACGACGCCCTTCGGGTTGCCAGTGGTGCCCGACGTGTAGCACATGGCGGCCGCCGACCACTCGTCCAGCCTCGGCCAGGAGAACTCATCCGGCTCGGCCGCCATCAGGGTCTCGTAGTCCAGCATCTCGCCCAGGCCGTGCTCGGGGAGCGGGCCGCCGTCGTTGAGCACCACGATCGTTCGCACGCTCGGGATGCGGCCGGCCACCTGGTTGAGCACCCCGATCAGGGTCCGGTCCACGAACAGCACCGTGTCGGCGGCGTCCTGGATCGTGAACTCCAGCTGGTCGGGGAACAGGCGCAGGTTCAGCGTGTGGAGGACCGCACCCAGGCAGGGGATGGCGTAGTAGAGCTCGAGGTGGCGATAGTTGTTCCAGGCGAGGGTTGCCACCCGGTCGCCCGGCCGTACGCCCAGGCGCGTCAGAACGTGGCCGAGCTGGTGGACGCGCCGGGCCAGGTCCGAGTAGCTGTACCGGTGGAGCCCGGACTCGCGCCTGGTCACGATCTCCTTCTTGCTGAAGAGCCGCTCCGTGCGCCACAGCATGTGCTGCACCGTGAGCGGGTAGTCCTGCATCAGTCCCTTCATCTGGTGGTCACCTCCCGATCAGCGAACGATGGAGCATCCACGGCACATGCGCAAGTGCCCGCCGGGCTGGACACGGCAGCCCGCCAGGCCGGGCCTACTGCCGGTACCATCCGAGGCGTGCCCCGGCTCGGTCGAGCGGACCTCCACATGCACACCACGTTCAGCGACGGCTGGCCCAGCCCGGGAGCCGTGGTGGAGCACGCGGCGGCGCTCGGCGATCTCGACGTGATCGCCGTCACCGACCACGACACCATCGAAGGCGCGCTCCGCGCCGCCGACCTGGCGGCCGGCCGGCCGGGCTGCCCCCACGTAGTCATCGGGGAGGAGGTGTCCAGCCGGCACGGTCACATCCTGGGCCTCTTCCTGGAGCGGCGGGTCCGGCCGGGCATGTCCGCGGCGGCCACGATCCACGCGATCCACGAGCAGGGCGGCCTGGCGGTGGCCGCCCATCCGTTCTGGCGCACGGACCGACAGGCCCGCGGCCGGATCGTCCACGGGGTGGGCTGGTGGGCGGCCGACCTCTCCTTCGACGCGATCGAGGTCGAGAACTCCACGCCGGGCTTCTACCTCTTCAACCAGATGGCGAGGCGGCTCTGCGACTCGATCGGCCGCCCCGAGCTGGGCAACTCGGACGCGCACATCCTGGACGCCATCGGCCGCGCCTATACGAGCTTCCCCGGCCGGACCCCGAGGGCGCTGCGCGCCGCCATCGAGTCCGGCAGGACGCGCGCGCACCGCGAGCGCTACCGCCCGATCGGCCTGGTCCGGTATGCGGCCTGGGGCCTCGAGCACCGGCGGCAGCGCCGGGTAGCCGGCCCGGCCTTGTAGCCCGGCGCGGACGTGCCCGCCGTCGGCGTCGTGCTGGGACTGCTGGTAGCGGTGGCGGGGCTGGCGCTCGCCTCCCGCCGGGTGGGCGTGCCGTACCCCGTCGTGCTTGTGCTCGGCGGCCTGGCCATCGCGGTGGTGCCCGGCCTGCCGGAGGTCACCGTGGCGCCGGACACGGTGTTCCTGGTCTTCCTGCCGCCGCTCGTCTACTCGGCCGGCTGGCTGACGTCGCTGCGCGACTTCAAGGCCAACCTGCGCCCGATCGGGCTGCTCTCCATCGGGCTGGTGCTGGCCACCACGGTCGGCGTCGCGGCGCTCGCCCACGCCGTCGTACCCGGCCTGCCCTGGGCCGCCGCGTTCGCGCTGGGGGCGATCGTCTCGCCCACGGACACGGTGGCCGCGGCCGCGATCTTCCAGCGGGTGGGGGCGCCTCAGCGGGTGCAGTCGGTGCTGGAGGGGGAGAGCCTGGTCAACGACGCGACCGGCCTGATCGCGTTCCGCTTCGCGGTCGCCGCAGTCGGCACCGGCGCCTTCTCGGTGTGGGAGGCGGGCGCCCAGTTCGTGGTCTCCAGCGTGGGCGGGGTGGCGCTCGGCCTGGCGCTGGCGTGGCTGCTGATCCAGGTGCAGCGCCGCATCGACGACCCGCCCATCGAGATCACGCTCTCTTTCCTGGTGCCGTACGGGATCTACCTGGCGGCGGACGGGCTCCACCTCTCCGGCGTCCTGGCCGTGGCGGCGGCGGGGATCTACGCGAGCCGGCGCAGCAGCGACACCTTCTCCCCGGCCAGCCGATTCCAGGCGATCGCGGTCTGGGAGGTCGTCACGTTCGTCCTGAACGGGCTGGTCTTCATCCTGATCGGGCTCCAGCTGCCCGCCATCAGGGCCGGCCTGGGCGGCCGATCGCCGGGTCAGCTCGTCCTGCTCGGCGTACTGGTCAGCCTGGCGGTCGTCGCGACCCGCGTCGTCTGGGTCTTCCCGGCCACGTATCTCCCGCGGCTCCTTTCCGCGCACGTGCGGCGTGGCGACCCCTACCCGGGCTGGCGCAACGTGGCCGTGGTCGCCTGGACCGGCATGCGCGGCCTCGTCTCGCTGGCTGCAGCGCTCTCGCTGCCGCTCACGGTCGGCGGCGGCCGGCCGTTCCCGGACCGGGACCTGATCATCTACCTGACCTTCTGCGTGATCCTGGCCACGCTCGTCCTGCAGGGCCTCAGCCTTCCGCTCCTCATGCGGCGGCTCGGCGTCGGCGACGATCCCTCCATCCGCGAGGCCGAGGAGCTGGCTGCCCGGTCCCACGCCATCGACACGGCGCTGGCCCAGCTCGACGCCATCGCGGCCGAGGAGCGCGTCTGGGACGAGGCCATCCGCTATCTCCGCGCGCGGTACGGCAAGCGGCGGCACACGCTGGACGCCCGCTTCGGCCGCCTGGACCACGAGCACAGGGCCGGCGACGGCCTCCGGCACCAGCACGAGACCGGCGCCGACCATGCCCTGGACCATCGGGACCGCCTGGCGGCGCTGGTCCGGCTGCAGCGAGAGCTGCTGGCCGTCGAGCGCGCGGCCGTGGTGCGGCTGCGCAACGTGGGACAGATCGGCGACGAGGTGCTCCAGCGCATCCAGCGGGACCTGGACCTCGAGGAGCTGAGCCTGGGGGCGGAATGAGCCCCGTTGACAGTCCCTGAGCCGCGACCCAGACTGTTCCCGGGCGGCGGTCCCCGCCCAACCTCGAAGGTCCGCCCCAGCCGGGCCCGCGCCGAGGCAAAGGGGGGTGAACTCCCGGGCTGCTGGCCGCAACCGCCGGCCGCGTGACCGTCGCTGGGGGGCCGGTCCCGCGGTCCGAGGAGGTCACGGCCGATGCCCCGCGACAAGGACTTCAAGCGTCGCGTGCGCGCCCGCATGCGCAGGACCGGCGAGTCCTACACCAGCGCCCGAGCCCGGCTGCTGGGCGCGACGAGGCGTCCGCGTCCCTCCCGCGCTCTCACCGGAGGAACGTCCATGTATCCCTTCGAGCGGTTCACCGAGCGATCGAAGAAGGCGCTGACGCTGGCCCAGGCCGAGGCCGCCGCGGCCGGCCGCGGCTACATCGGGACCGAGCACCTGGTGCTGGGCCTGGTGACCGAGGGCGACGGCCTTGCCGCGATCGCGCTGCGCCGGATGGAGGTCACCGACGCCACGCCCCGGCTGCGTCAGGAGATCCAGCGTCTCCAGGGTGACCAGGAGCCTGCCGGCTCCGACGTGGTGGCGCCCACGGCGGAGGTCAAGCGCGCCATCGAGCTGGCCTTCGAAGAGGCCGCGCGCCTGGGCCAGGACTTCGTCGGCACCGAGCATCTGCTCGTCGGGATCCTGACGGAGGGCGAGGGCGTCGGGGCGAGGGTCCTCGCCGAGCTGGGCGTGACGCTGGACCGGGTGCGTCAGGAGGTCGAGCGGCTGCGGAGTCACCCGGAGCAGATCCCCGACCCCGCTCCCAGCCGGCCGGTCGTGTCGCGTTCAGTGGAGACGGAGTCGCTGCTGGCGGCGGCCCAGCGAGAGGCCGCGGCCGAGGGCGTCGGGACGGTCTTCCCGTATCACGTGCTCAGGGCGATGGTTCGGGACCGGGCCAGCGCAGCGCTCCTCGGCCACCTGGGGATCGACGTGGAGGGGCTGGAGCAAAGGCTCGTCCATCCGAGCGACCTGGCGGTTCTCCGCGACGCCGTCCAGGACGCGCGGGCGAAGAAAGAGGAGGCGATCGCGCGCCAGGACTGGGAGGAGGCGGCTCGCCTGCGGGACCAGGAGCACCTGGCGCGGGAGCGGTGGGCCCAGGCCTACCGCAGGTGGGTTCGCTCGCTCCACGGCGAGGAGCCGGCATCGTGACCGACGACCGGCTACCAGCTCGATGGGTCGAAGCGCAGGTCGGGGTTCTTCTCCCGAGGCGTGACCGCCCAGCTTGTCCACGACGTCGCTTCGACGCCCCACGCGGCCAGCAGCGCCGGAATGGCATGGCCCGGTGTCGGCTCGCTCGTGGCGCGATGTCCACGGTTGTACGTCACATGCCAGTAGTCCCGGCGCGGGGTCGGCCACAGGCGCACGATGTGCCCCGCGGTGGTCGTACCCACGAAGGTAAGGCCGGCATGAAGAATTGGAATCGTCATCGCATCTTCGCTCCTGGTGAGCGACTCCCCCGTGCGTGCGATTGGACCTGAGCATAGGCCGTTGGTACGGCGCTACGCTGTGGTGCCCGGGGCTACCGTTGCCGAACGGGTGTTCGCCCGGCAACAGGTGCGGATGGCGCTAGAATTCGCGTGGCTGTGCCGCGCATGGCTCCTCTGGCCGGAAATGTGAGCCAGGAGGGGCCCTCACCCCTGGCCGTGCGAGCCAGCGAAGTTCAATATCACGCCCGCTTAGCTCAATGGACAGAGCACATGGCTTCGGACCATGAGGTTAGGGGTTCGAGTCCTCTAGCGGGCATGGTGTCGGCGGTCCGCGACACCCCAGCCTGGGCGGCTGGCGGAACAGGTAGACGCGCACGTTTGAGGGGCGTGTGGGGTGACCCATCCGGGTTCGAGTCCCGGGCCGCCCACTTCACCTTCCGAGCTCCGTCGAACGGGAGTGACATGACGAGGCCGCACGTCGAGTTCATCCACGAGCAGGTGCTGCCCTGGAGCGCGGGTCTCCCCGGCGGCGGCCGCCCCGGGGTCTCGGTCCGCACGCTGAGCCTGGACGAGGACACCGGCGGGTGCAGCCTGGTCATCCGCTACCCGCCGGGGTGGGAGCGCCCGCAGGTGGAGCACCTGCTCGCGGACGAGGAGTTCTTCGTCGTGGAGGGCTCCCTCGAGATCGGGGGGGTCGCCCACGACCGTCTCGGGTACGGGTTCCTGCCCGCCGGCCACGTCCGCCGCGGCGCCCGGTCGCCACGCGGCGCCCTCGTCGTCACGTTCTTCGAGGAGGAGCCGAGGCCGGTCCCCGGCGAGCCTGCCGGCGCCACCGCCGCCGCTGCCGCCGGTCGCGACGCGGTGCACGTGAGCGCGCTGGAGGGGGAGTGGACGGGCAACTTCCACCCGCTGTTCCCGCTTGGGGCGGGGCGCAAGTTCCTGCGCCAGGACCCGCTGACGGGGGAGCAGACCTGGATCCTCGGCACCATGCCGCTCCGCTCCGGCCGGCGGCCCGAGAAGCATCCCGTGGTCGAGGAGATGTTCCTGCTCTCGGGCGAGCTGGTCGGCAACCTGGGCATCATGCACGCGGGCGCCTACTTCTGGCGGCCCCCGGAGATCTGGCACGGCCCGTACGGCTCGCAGACCGGCAACCTCATGCTGTTCAGGACGCGGGGCGGCCCGCTGAGCACGGTCTACACGGAGACCGAGCAGGACTTCGACTGGAGCCCGGCTCACCGGCCGATCCTCCCGCCCGATCTGGCGGGGCCGGGCGGCACCCCGTACTCCGGCCGGCCCCCGTTCTGACCGCGGACGCCGGCCGGCGGCGCTTCAGCGGATCGCCAGCGCGTTGCACGGGGAGCCGAATGCGCCGGGCACGTTGAGCGGCGCGCTGGCCAGCAGGCATTCGTAGACCCCGTCGCCGCGGCAGGCCTGGACCAGCTCGTCCAGCGCCCAGTACTCGCCGAGCATCACGCCCAGCTCGCGCAGGGCCTCGACGTGGATGCTGTGGTCCATCGGCACCGCGTCCAGGGTCGGGTTGTCGCTGGCCAGGGCCGCCACGCCCGCCTCCCGCCAGATCCGCATCGAGCTCCCGTCCAGGCCGGCGATGGACTGCGGGATGGCGTTCCCGTTGGCAACCCAGCGCGGGTAGAAGCCGGTGTAGACCAGCGCCGCGTCGCCGGCCTCCAGGGCCAGGCGCCGGCTCTCCAGGTAGCCGGCCAGGTGGCGGTCGGTGATCCGGGTCTCATCGGCCAGGAAGCCGTCTTCCGAGCGGCCCAGGAAGTCGACCATGTCGAAGACCACCGCCCTGGTCACGATGCCGCCGGCCGCCGCGTCGATGCCCAGCGTCCGGGCGCCCGCCTGTCCGTCCACCTCGTCCAGGCCGAGGTCCCCGTAGAAGACGCCCGGACGACCGGGTTCCAGGACCCCGAAGTGGGTCAGGGCGTCCCAGTGGCTGCTGCCCTGCAGCGCCAGGTGGACCACGTCGTCGTTCGTGACCGCGTAGCGTCCGTCCGGGAGGCGGA
>DATFRD010000405.1:0-4307 GCA_035263645.1 Candidatus Dormiibacterota bacterium
CGGCGTCTGTCAACTGGTCGGTTTTTCCACAGGGCGGGCTCCCGCACCTGGTCGACGGCCGTTACGAGCCTGCGGCTGCCCTCAGCTCCGCGAACCGGGCGATCAGGGCGGGCAGCTGGTAGTGGGCGTTGAGGCCGCTCGGGTTGGGCAGCACCCACACCGTCGTGCCGCCGATTGCCTCTGGCTGCCGGCCCACGGCCGCCGTCGGGCGCCCGAACCCGAGGCGGTAGGCGCCGACGCCCAGGACGGCCAGGCAGGCCGGCGCGCACTCCGACACCAGGCGTCCCAGCCGGGCGGCGCCGGCGCGCAGCTCGTCGGCGGTCACCTCGTCGGCCCTGGCCGTCGCGTGCGGGACCAGGTTGGTGCAGCCCAGGCCGTAGCGAAGCAGCAGCCCGTTCTCGAACGGCGACAGCAGACGGTCGGTGAAGCCGGCCCCGTGCAGCGCCCGCCAGAAGCGGTTGCCGGGCCGGGCGAAGTGGTGGCCGACGGCCGCCGAGTAGAGGCTGGGATTCACACCGCAGAAGAGGACGCGGAGGCCCGGCGCCACGACGTCGGGCACCGGCCGGCCGCGGGCCGCCTGCACGAGCGCCCGGCTGGGTCGGAGACGATCGTCGGCCACGGCCGGAAGCGTAGCGCGGGTGGCGTGGCCCGCCCGTGGAGGGAGGCTGGCGCAATCGCGCACCGCCTCTACCATGCAGGATGCTGATGGACCCCCCGGCGAGGCTGCACCTGCTCCCCCCGGCGCTTGCGGAGGCGCTGGACCACTGCAACGTCGTGCAGCTCCGGCGCGGGGCGACGCGGGCGGCCAGGCTGGCCATCGAGGCCTCCGGGCTCGGCGACCCCCGCGTGGACGCCGCGCTGGCTGCGCTGCTGAGCGGGCGGACCGGCGACGGGCCGGCGAGGGATGCGCTGCTGCGGCTGGTCGACGAGCTCGACCGCGCGGCGTGGGCCGCCCAGGAGATGTCCGGCGCCGGCGGCGCGGACCGCGAGGGGTACGCACGGGCCTTCCGGCTGGCCCGCTCGGCGAACGCGCTGTGGTCGGCGCTGGACCCGGACCCGATGGTGGCCGCGGCGGACGGGGCCTACGAGGCCCACGCCGTCCTCGGTGACTGGGAGTCGCTGCTCGAGCTCTGGACGCCCGGCGCCCGCTGAGCCCCTCGGCAGGCCGGTGCCCGCGACCGCGCGGTGCGTGCGATGCTGTACGCCTCGGACAGCACACAAGGGAGGCGATCATGGCGCCGTCGTATGTCCATGGTGCGAGCAGTGTCCCGCTCCTCGGCGAGACCATCGGAGAGAACCTGCGCCGGACGGTCGACCGTCACGGCGACCGCGAGGCGCTCGTGGTGCGCGAACAGGGCTACCGGGCGACCTACCGGGAGCTGTGGCGACAGACCGAACTCGCCGCTCGGGGGCTGATGGCAAGGGGGGTCGCCAGGGGCGACCGGGTCGGGATCTGGGCCCCGAACCGGTCCGAGTGGGTCGTCCTCCAGTACGCCACCGCTCGGGTCGGCGCGATCCTGGTCAACATCAACCCCGCCTACCGGACCTCCGAGCTGGAGTACGCCCTCAACCAGTCAGGCACGGAGCTGCTGGTGCTGGCCAGGGGGTTCCGCACCGCGGACTACGTAGCCATGCTGCGCGAGGTCAGGGACCGCTGCCCCGGCGTGCGCGAGGCGCTCGTGCTGGAGGAGGCCTGGGACCGGCTGCTGGTTGACGGGGAGCGCGTCAGCCCCGACGAGCTGGCCGAGCGCGAGGCTTCGCTCCAGTTCGACGACCCGATCAACATCCAGTACACGTCGGGCACGACCGGCTTCCCCAAGGGCGCCACGCTGTCGCACCACAGCATCCTCAACAACGGCTTCTTCATCGGCGAGCGCCTGCGCTACACGGAGCAGGACCGCGTGTGCATCCCGGTCCCCTTCTACCACTGCTTCGGGATGGTGCTGGGCAACCTGGCGTGCACCACGCACGGCGCCTGCATGGTCGTGCCGGCCGAGTCGTTCGACCCGCTCGCCACGATGCGGACCGCACAGGACGAGCGCTGCACGTCCCTGTACGGCGTGCCGACGATGTTCATCGCCGAGCTCGAGCACCCCGAGTTCGGCGGTTTCGACTTCTCCAGCCTGCGCACCGGGATCATGGCGGGCTCGCCCTGCCCGGTCGAGGTCATGAAGAAGGTCCAGACGGCGATGAACATGACCGAGGTGACAATCTGCTACGGCATGACCGAGACTTCCCCGGTCTCGACCCAGAGCAACACCGACGACCCGCTGGAGAAGCGGGTCGCCACGGTCGGTCCCGTCCACCCGCACGTCGAGATCAAGGTGGTGGACCCGGCCACCGGGCGCGTCGTCCCCCGCGGTGAGCCGGGCGAGCTGTGCACCCGGGGATACGTCGTGATGCTGGGCTACTGGAACAACGAGGAGGCCACCCGGGCGGCGATCGACGCCGGGCGCTGGATGCACACGGGAGACCTGGCCACGATGGACGAGGACGGCTACCTCAACATCGTCGGGCGCATCAAGGACATGATCATCCGCGGCGGCGAGAACATCTACCCGCGCGAGGTCGAGGAGTTCCTGTTCACGCACCCCGACGTGGCCGAGGTCCAGGTGATCGGCGTGCCCAGCGAGCGCTACGGCGAGGAGGTCATGGCCTGGGTCCGCCTGCGGGAGGGCGCCGCCGCCACGGGAGAGGATCTGGCCGCCTACTGCCGCGGCCGGATCGCGACCTACAAGATCCCCCGCTACTGGAAGTTCGTTGACAGCTTTCCCATGACCGTCACCGGCAAGATCCAGAAGTTCAAGATGCGCGAGACGGCCGTCGGGGAGCTCGGCCTGCAGGAGGCGGCCGGCATCCGGACCGCGTAGCTAGCAGCGCGGCCGGCCTGCGGGGCCGGGCCGCGACTGCTGGCCCAGAGCGCAGCTCAGCCGGGCGGCGGGCCCGGCGTCGGCGGCGCCAGGTCCGACATCACCGCCAGGCCCGCCGGCGCCGCCACCACGCGCGGAATGGCGTTGACCACGATCGCGGCGGTGGCCAGGTCGCCGGGCACGCCGTTGGGAGCCTCCAGCTCCAGGTCCGGGACGCCGTGGAGCCGCACGGAGTCGCGCGAGAGCCCGATCCCGATAGCAAGGTCGAGGGTGAGCCAGATCACCTGCCGCCCGCCCGCCACGCCCTCGGCGGTCTGGTGCAGCCCCACGACCTGGCCGGGCTCGATCACGCCCTCCGCCATCGGCATCGTGGTCTCCGCCGTGAGCGGCTCGATCGCCTCCCGCAGCTCGGTGAGCCGCCAGCCGAAGGCCCGCGCCAGGGAGTGGGCCGACTCGGCCAGCCCCACGTGGCCCACCCGCCCCTCGGCGACGGCGGCCCGGAAGGCCGCGAGCTCCATACCGGCCCCGACCTTGCGCTGCAGCGGCAGCCGCCGCGTGCCGGCGTCCTGCACACGGTGGACGACCACCCGGTCCACGCGCTGGGCCACCGCCGAGAGCGCCAGCGCCAGGTAGTCCATGGCGTAGCCGGGGTTGACGCCGGTGCCCAGCACGGTCACGCCGGCTCGCCTGGCGGCGGCGTCGACCTCGGCGGCCAGCGCGGGATGGGCGTCCCAGGGATAGGACAGCTCCTCGGTGGTCGAGACGACGTTCAGCCCGCCGGCGACCAGCTCCAGGATCTGCGGCGCCACCCGCTCCAGCGAGGACCCCGTGCAGTGCAGCGCCACGTCGGCCCGCCCGCCGCCGTAGCGCTCCTCGACCGGCGGCCCGCCGATCTCCGGGCGTCCGACGAGCTCGCCCAGAGCGCGCCCCACCAGCTCGGGTCGGACGTCGACCGCGCCCACCGAGCGGAGCCAGGGCCGTTCGGCGACGAGCGCCGCGACCGCCAGCCCGATCGGCCCCAGCCCGTAATGCACCACGTCCATGCACTTATTGTCGAGCCCTTCCTGCCGCTCTCGTGCGGGGGGTGTCCGCCGGGGTCGCTGGCCCGTCCTCTAGCCGCCGTCCTCCTCGGCCGGCTCCGACTCCTCCTCGAGCCGCCAGAGCCACTCCGGCAGCTCCGGGGCGCGGCACTGCGGGCACCCGCACTCGTCCGCCTCCCCGGCTCCCTCACGGGGAGTCTCGAACCTCATCGCATCCGTCCTCCATCAATTGGTCGAGAAACGAAGAAGGCCCCCGCCCTGGTGATGGGCGGGGGCCTTCTCGCTGCTGCGCCGTCAGTCCTGCGGCGGCGGACCGGCAGCATTGGACAGCGCCCCCACGCGCTTGTTGGCGTCGTCGATGCGTGCGGTGCCCGCGGGGAGAGCCATCGGAGCACGA
>DATFRD010000406.1:0-14085 GCA_035263645.1 Candidatus Dormiibacterota bacterium
GCCGTTCGGCGACGAGCGCCGCGACCGCCAGCCCGATCGGCCCCAGCCCGTAATGCACCACGTCCATGCACTTATTGTCGAGCCCTTCCTGCCGCTCCCGTGCGGGGGGTGTCTACTGGGGTCACTGGCCCGTCGTGGCCACAGCTCTAGCCGCCGTCCTCCTCGGCCGGCTCCGACTCCTCCTCGAGCCGCCAGAGCCACTCCGGCAGCTCCGGGGCGCGGCACTGAGGGCACCCGCACTCGTCCGCCTCCCCGGCGCCCTCATGGGGAGCCTCGAACCTCATCGCATCCGTCCTCCATCAATTGGTCGAGAAACGAAGAAGGCCCCCGCCCTGGTGGTGGGCGGGGGCCTTCTCGCTGCTGTGCCGTCAGTCCTGCGGCGGCGGACCGGCAGCATTGGACAGCGCCCCCACGCGCTTGTTGGCGTCGTCGATGCGTGCGGTGCCTGCGGGGAGAGCCATCGGAGCACGAGTGTACCACCGCCCTGACTGGCATTGCGGGCTTTGCTGTGCTGGCATTTCTCGGCTACAATGCCATCATGCTCGATGCCAGGCAGATCGCCGAGATCGCGCGCCGGCAGGACGGCGACCCCGAGGCCAGCGTCAGCATGCTGCACTACTACGTCCAGGTCGGCATCCTGCCGCCGGCGCTCGGGCGAGGTCGGAACAGCTACACCCCTGAGCACCTGACCCGCTTCCGTCTGGCACGCCGCCTGAAGCGGGACGGCGCCGGGCTGGCCGAGATCCGCGAGCGGCTCGGCCGCCTGACACCCGACCAGGTGGCGGCCGAGCTCGCGCGGCGCGCCGCCCAGTCGCTCGGCGCCGCGGCCAGCCTGGCCGGGCCGTACGCGGTGCGCGCGCCGCGGCCGCTGGCCGTCCACGAGCCTCCGGCCACGCCGGTCTCCCTGGCGGCCGAGGCGCTGCGCGCCCGCTCGGGCGCCGCGCCGCGCACCCTGCGCTTTCGCGGAGGGTTTTCCCTGCAGGTGCCGGCCGGCACGACCGACGACCGGATCGCCCGGCTGTACGCGGCCATCGAAGCTGTGCTGAACGACACCGACCCCGCCACCCAGGACACCGATCCCGCCATCCAGGAGGAGGCGCCATGACGGTCCCCACCCCCGCCCGCCAGCTTCAGCTCGCGATCCGCGCCTCGCGTCCGGCCATAGGACGCGTCGGCGGCGGCCTCCACCTGCTGGTTCGCGCCGAGCCCCCGCCGCGGCCCCGATCCGCCCGGCGCCGCCCCGTCGCCCTCGCGCTGGTCATCGACCGATCCGGCTCGATGGGCGAGTCGGTCGAGAGGAGCCCCGGGGCGGCTCTGGGCCGCCGGACGGGGCGGGACAGCGGCGCCGCGGACAAGCTGAGCTTCGTCAGGGCGGCCACGCTGCGCCTGCTCGACCTGGTCCACGACGGCGACGCTGTCGCCCTGATCGCCTTCGACGACTCGGTGCAGGTGCTGAAGCCGCTGACCATCGTCGACGACCGTTCGCGGCGGGCGCTGGCGGCGGCGGTGGATCGCCTGGAGCCGGGGGGCTCGACGTTCCTGGAGGGGGCCGTGCGCGCCGGCCTGGAGCAGCTCGGCCGTGAGGCGAGAGACCGCTACGGCTGCAAGCTCGTCCTCCTCTCGGACGGCGAGGCCAATGTCGGCGAGCGCCGGCCCGCGGTGCTCGCCGAGATTGCCGCGGAGGCGGCGCGCGCCGGGGTGACCACGGCCACCCTGGGGGTCGGCTTCGCGTACAACATCGGGCTGATGACCGCGCTCGCCGAGGCGGGCAACGGCGACTTCAGCCACATCCGTTCCCTGGAGTCGCTGGACGAGATCCTCCGCGAGGAGTTCACCGCCGCCGCCGAGGTGACGGCCCGCGGGGTCGAGGTCAGCGTCGAGGTGCCGGAGCGGCTGGCCTTCGGGACCAACGTCAACAGCTATCGCCAGGAGAGCACGGACGGCGGCTTTCGGGTGTTCCTCGGCGATCTCGTCCGCCCCAAGGAGTTCCTGTTCGAGGTCACCACACCGGTCGCGCTCGAAGGCGACGAGCTGACCGTGGGCGTCCACGCGGCCTACCGCGACGTCGCCGATGCCCCCCAGGAGAGCATGTCCGGCCTTTCCATCCGCGTCTGCGAGGCGGCAGAGGCACTGGCGGAGCCGGTGGACGAGGCGGTGATCGACAGGCTTCTCCTGCAGCTGCCGGCGCACGCCCAGATGGCGACGATCCTCGCGTACGAGGCCGGCGACGCCGGCGCCGCCGCGGCCGCCCTCCAGGCCAGCCGGGCTGCGATGGCGGGCGTTCACCGGCTCTATGGCACGGCCGCGACCGCCCGGCCGGAGATGACCGCCTGGGAGAGCCGCCTCACCGATCTCGCCGCCGGCACCGCGTCACGCACGCTGTCGGCCCCGCAGATGAAGGGGATGTTCGCGGCCAGCCACGACCTCAGCCGCTCCAGACCTCCCCGCCCCGGTCCGCCCCACTGACCCCAGCCGGCAACCCCTCGCCCTCGCGGGGGACGTAGCCCGAAGGGCCGGAAGGGCCGGTAGCCCCTCCCCCCTCGCGGGGGAGGTGGCCCGAAGGGCCGGAGGGGGGGTGAAATGACCCCGGACCCAGCTAGCTCTCCGATTCCTGGTTGAACACCGGCGCCCGCTTCTCGCGAAAGGACCGCACGCCCTCCCGGGCGTCGGGGTGGTGATCCGAGATGGCGGTCCGGAGCGCGATGTCCTCCAGGGCATGCGCGAAGGTCGCCTCTGCGGCCACATAGATCGACCGCTTCAGCAGCCGCATCGCCACCTGCGGACCCTCGGCCAGCTCGCGGGCCAGCGCGAGCGCCCGGTCCAGCAGATCCCCGGGCTCGGTCACCTCGTGCACGAGGCCCAGCTCGAGCGCGTCGGCGGCCCCGACGATCCGCCTGCGCATCAGGAAGTCCATGGTGCGGGCCACGCCCAGCAGCTGGACGAGCAGGAACTGCCCGCCCTCGTCGGGCATCAGGCCGAACCGCAGGGTACCGCTGCCCAGCCGCGCCTCCGTCGACGCAAGCCTGAAGTCGCAGGCCAGCGCGAGGGACAGCCCGGTCTGGATGGCGTACCCGTTGATCGCCGCCACGGTCAGCTTGTCCAGGTTCCGGATGGCGAGATTGAGCGACTGCGAGACCACGCGCAGCGCGTCGTACGTGCCGATTGGCGTCGTGTGGCCGCCGGGCAGGGACGGCACCTGGACGGGGTCGCCGTGGCCCTGGTAGCCGCCGCTCACGTCGTCGCCCGCGCAGAAGGCGCGGCCGGTGCCCGTGAACACCACCACCCGCACCTCGTCGTCCATCTGCGCCTGCTGCACCGTCTCCAGCAGGTCCCGTTTCAGGGCCTGCGTCATGCCGTTGAGCCGCTCCGGCTGGTTGAACGTGATCAGCGCGATGCCAGGCCCTCGTATCTCGACGTCGAAGCCGCGACCACTCCTCATGGCGAGACCTTATCCGGGATCCACCGATTCCGTGGATCCCGGCTTACCCTCAGGCGATGGACGATGTCGTTCGGTACGAGCTCGACCAGGGGGTGGCCGTCATCACCCTAAACCGGCCGGACCACCTGAACACCATGAGCGGCGACCTGCTCGATCGCGCGCTCGCGATCTTCGAGGAGGTGGCGGCCGACGATGCGGTGCGAGCGGTCATCCTGACGGGCGCCGGCCGCGCCTTCTGTGCCGGGGGCGACCTGCAGAGCATGGCCGGCGGCACGCCGGCCGGGATCGAGGCGTCGCGGCAGGACGGCGTGGACGCCCACGTGCGCCGGCTCCGCGGCTACATGCGCACGTCGGAACTGCTGCGTGAGATGCCCAAGGTCACGTTCGCCGCGATCAACGGCGCCTGCGCCGGAGCCGGCCTGGCCTGGGCGTGCGCCGCGGACATCCGCTACTGCGCCGCCTCGGCCGTCTTCAACACCGCGTTCATGACGGCCGGGCTGTCCGGTGACTTCGGCGGCACGTGGACGCTGCCCCGGATCGTCGGACCGGCGAAGGCCAGGGAGCTCTACCTGATGGCCGAGAAGTTCCGGGCCGACGAGGCCGGTCGCGTCGGCCTGGTGTCGGCGGTCCTGCCCGACGACGAGCTGATGCCGTTCGTCCGGGCCAGGGCGCTGCGGGCGGCGTCGTTCGCGCCCCTGACGCTGCGCGCCATCAAGGCCAATCTCTCGGACGCGATGGAGCTGGGCTTCCCGGCGATGCTCGACCGCGAGGCGGATCGCCACGTCCGCTGCGGGAGGACGGAGGACGCGCGGGAGGCCGCGCGGGCGTTCCTCGAGAAGCGTCCGCCGGTCTTTCACGGCCGGTAGCGGGAGGGAAAGGCCTTCGTCAGGCGCCGGTCGCGGTGGCGGCCAGGGGATCCTGGCCGTTCTCGTACGCGTCCCACAGGCGCGCGTAGGCGCCGCCCTGGCGCAGCAGGGTGGCATGCGGCCCGACCTCGACAACCGCGCCGCGGTCGATCACGGCGACCCGCTGGGCGCGCGCGGCTGTCGGCAGGCGGTGCGCGATCAGGAGCGTCGTACGGCCGCGGGCCGCCACCCCCATCGCCCGCGAGACCCGTGCCTCAGTCGCCAGGTCCAGGTTCGACGTCGCCTCGTCGAGCAGGAGCAGGTCCGGGTCGACCAGCAGGGCCCTCGCCAGGGCCAGGAGCTGTCGCTGCCCGATGGACAGCGTCCGCCCCCGCTCGCCGACCACGTGCAGGTATCCGCCGGGCAGGCCGGTGATGACGTCGTGGGCCCCGACCGCCCTCGCTGCCGCCTCCACCTCCGCGTCGGTCGCGGCCGGCCGGCCGTACGCGATGTTGTCGCGGATGGTCCCGGCGAAGAGGAACGGCTCCTGCGGCACGACGCCCAGGCGCTGCCGGTACGCCGCCAGGTCGTACTGGCGCACGTCGATCCCGTCCACGAGCACCTCTCCGCCGGTCACCTCGTAGTAGCGGGCGACGAGCTTCAGGATCGTCGACTTGCCGGCGCCGGTCTCGCCGACGAAGGCCATCGTCTCGCCGGGCTCGATCCGCAGGTCCACCCCGCGCAGCGCTTCGGTCGCCGTCTTCGGGTAGGCGAAGCGCACGCCCCGGAGCTCGACCTGACCGCGCAGGTGGGCCGGAGGCATCACCGGGTCCGCGGCGTCGGGGGTCAGCGTGCGGACCCGGAGCAGGTCGCGGATGCGCGACAGGCCGACGGCGGCCTGCTGGTAGGTGTCCAGCACCTGGGAGAGCTGCTGGATGGGGCTGAAGAACAGGCCGAGGTACAGCAGGAACGCGATCAGGACGCCCTCGGTCAGCGAGCCCTGGAGGATCAGCGTGGCGCCCACGGCCAGGACGATCGCGGTCGCGACGTCCGACAGGAGCAGCACGTAGGGGAAGAAGGCGGCGAAGGCGACCTGCGCCCGCAGACGTGCCCGCAGGTAGTCGCGAGAGAGCCGGGCGAAGCGGTCGTCGTTGCGGCGCTCGCGCACGAAGGCCTGGGCGACCCGGACCCCCGCCACCCCCTCCTGGAGGTCGGCGTTCACGGTCGCGATGCGCTCGCGCGAGTCGGCATAGGCGCGGCGCGAGAACCGGCGGAAGACGAGCGTGCCGGCCAGCAGCGGCGGAGCCACCGCCAGCGTCGCCAGCCCCAGCCGGGGGTCGAGCACGAGCAGCACCACGGCCACGCCGGCGCAGGTGAGCAGGCTGGTCAGCGCGGTGACGAGCCCGGTCTGCAGCAGCTGCGACAGCGACTCCACGTCCGTCGTCATCCGGGTCATGATCCGGCCGCCCAGCTCCCGGTCGTAGTAGTCCAGGGACAGGCGCTGCAGGTGGCCGAAGATCCGCACCCGCAGCGCGTAGAGCACGCGCTCCCCGGTGCGCCCGGTGACGAACGTCTGCGCCATGGTGTCGAACATGTCCAGCAGGGTGACCAGCAGGAACGCCCCCGCCGCGGCGAAGACGGCTGCCTGGACCTTCGGGATCACGCCGCCGTCGATGCCGCGCTGGACGAGCGACGGTCCCGCCAGCATGGCCAGGCTGTCCAGCGCGACCAGCAGGAAGCCGCCCGCCAGCTGCCAGCGCCAGGGTCGCAGGAATCGCCAGAGGCGGAAGTCCTCGTTCCCAGCCGCCGCCTGCTCCAGTGTCGTGTCCGGCCGGTCTCGGGCGGTCGGCAGCGCGGCGATCCGGGCCATGAGCTCGGGCGTGGGCTCCATCGAGAGGCCGAACGTGTTGAGGCCCCGACCCTCCGGCCGGTGCAGGCGGCCCGCCGCCGCCATCGCCACGGCCTCGTCGACCTCGCCGTCGCGCTGCCAGAGGGTAGGCGTGACGCCGCCCTCCCCCTCCGGCTCGTCGTCCGCGGACGGCGGCTGCTCGATCTCTTCCAGCAGGCCGTCCTCCCCGGCTCCGGTCAGCAGCCGGCGGTAGAGCACGGAGCGCGACATCAGCTCCTCGTGGGTGCCGGTGTCGGCCACGGCACCGTGATCGACAACGCAGATCCGGTCGGCCAGCCGCAGCGTGGAGCGGCGCCTGGCCACCAGGATGGTGGTCCGCCCGGCCAGCAGCCGTCGCAGGGTGGCGTGGATCTCCTCCTCGATTCGGGTGTCCACCGAGGACGTGGCGTCGTCCAGGAGCAGGATGCGGGGATCGGTGAGCAGCGCCCTGGCCAGCGCCACCCGCTGCCGCTGGCCCCCCGAGAGCGTGAGGCCCTGCTCGCCGACCACGGTGTCGTACCCGTCCGGCAGGGCATCGATGAAGCCGTCGGCCTCGGCCGCCCTGGCTGCGGCCGCCACCTCCGCGGCGGTGGCGTCCGGGCGCCCGTAGGCGATGTTGGCGCGCACGGTGTCCGAGAAGAGGAAGCTGTCCTCGAAGACGACGCCGATGTTCTCGCGCAGCGAGCGCAGCTCGAGGTCCCGGATGTCCGTGCCGTCGATGCGGATGGCGCCGGCCTGGACGTCGTAGAACCGCGGCAGCAGCATGGCCACGGTCGACTTGCCGGAGCCGGCCGTGCCCACCAGCGCCACCGTCTCCCCCGCGGCCACGCGCAGCGTGAAGCCGTCGAGCACCGGCTCCGAGCGGAGGTAGCCGAACGTGATGGCGTCGAACTCCACCTCCCCGCGCACCGACTGCAGCGGCCTTGCGCCTGCTCGGTCGGTGACGGCAGGCGTCGAGTCCAGCAGCTCGAAGATCCGCTCGGCGCTGGCGCGGCCCTGCTGGGCCAGCACGAAGATCGCCGCCAGCAGCCGGGTCGGAGCCTGGAGCTGCGTGATGTACGTCGCGGACACCAGGAACGTGCCCAGGGAGAGGCGGCCCTGGATCGCAAGCCAGCCGCCGAGCGCCAGGATCGCCGCCTGGGCCAGCGGAGGCAGGGCCTGCAGGATGGCCTGGTAGCGGGCCCGAAGCCGGATCGACCGCACCCGGCTCGCGTACAGCGTCTCTGCCGCCTGGCCCAGCCGGCCGAGCTCCCGGCGCTCCTGGCCGAAGCCCTTGACCACCCGCACGCCGGTGACCGACTCCTCGACGATCCCGGCGACGACGCCAGCCTTCTGCTGGGCGTCCCACGTGGCCGGGTGGACGAGCGCGCGCAGGCGGGTCGAGACCACGAGCATGAGCGGCGCCACGGCCAGGGCGACCAGGGCCAGGAGCGGGCTGAGCACGACCATGACCACGAGCGACGCGACGAAGAAGACGCCGTTGGCGACCAGCATGGGCAGGAAGCCGAGCATCTGCTGCACCGCATTGAGGTCCGTGATCGCCCGGCTCACGACCTGCCCCGTCTGAAGCTCGTCGTGGCGGGCGAAGTCCAGACGCTGCAGGTGGCGGAAGATGGCCGTCCGCAGGTCGTACTGGACCTGGAGGCTCGCCCGGCCACCGGAGTAGCGGTACGCGACCGACACGACGAAGCGGAACAGGCCGGCGGCGAGCAGCAGGGCGATCCAGGGCACGACGTCGCCACGGCGCGGCACGATGACGGTGTCGATGACGTGGCGCTGGATCAGCGGCACGAGCGCGGTGGTGAGCTGGGCGGCGATCGCCCCGCCGAAGCCGAGCAGCACCAGCCGGCTGTGCGGGCGCAGCGCCCCGCCCAGGCGCCTGACCCAGCCCGGGCGCGCCCCCTCCTTCATCCACCTGCTGGTACCGCAGCGTGCCGCCCGTTTCTTCCCGGCCCGGCAGACCATACTGCGGGGGGCCATGGCGGAGCTCGACCTGGTGGTGCGCGGTGGGCAGATCGTGAATGCCACGGGAAGCCGGCGCGCCGACGTGGGGATCGCGGGCGGGACGGTGGCCGCGATCGGCCCCGACCTCCGCGGGCGGCGGCAGATCGACGCCACGGGCCGGGTCGTACTGCCCGGCCTGGTCGACGGGCACGTCCATCTCTCCTCGCCGCCGGGGCCGCCCCGGCCCGGGCCGCGCTGGGTCGACGACTTCGCCAGCGGCTCCCGCGCCGCGCTGGCCGGCGGGGTGACCACCCTGGGCAACATGACGTTCCTGGCGGCGGGCGAGACGCCCATGGCCGGGCTCGAGCGGGAGGCGGCGGCGGCCCGCGGCCAGACCATCGCCGACCTCTTCTTCCACCCGGTGCTGGGCGAGGTCACGCCCGCGGTGCTGGACGAGATCCCCCGCCTGCCGGAGGCCGGCTGCAGCTCGATCAAGTGGTTCATGGCCATGCCCGGCTTCGACCAGCAGGTCTCGGGCTACGTGGCGGCCACCCGACTGGCCGGCCGGGCCGGGCTGCTGACGCTCATCCACTGCGAGGACCACGCGCTCATGGAAGATGCGGCGGCCCAGCTCGCGGCCGCCGGTCGGACCTCGCTGGTCCACTACGCCGCCAGCCGCCCGGTCGTCTCGGAGGTCGTCGCCACCCAGCGGGCGGTGGCGATCGCGGAGGCCACCGGCTCCCCGGTCTACGTCGTGCATCTCTCGTGCGCGCGGGCCCTGGAGGTCTGCGCCGACGCACGCGCTCGCGGCGTCCCGGTCTTCGTCGAGACGCGCCCGCTGTACCTCCACCTCACGGCCGAGCGGATGTCGGAGCCGGACGGGGCCAGGTACGTGGGCCAGCCGCCGCTGCGCTCGAGCGCCGACGTGGACGCCCTCTGGGCCGGCATCCGCGAGGGCGTCGTGAGCACCGTCTGCACGGACCACGCCCCCTGGTCGCTGGCCGCCAAGCTCGACCCGGCGCTCACCATCACGCGTCTGCGGCCGGGCGTCGAGAACCTCCAGACCATGCTGCCGATGCTGTGGTCGGAGGGGGTGCGGACGGGCCGGATAACGGCCGAACGGCTGGTCGAGGTGACGTCAGCCAACGCGGCCCTTCTCTTCGGGCTGCACCCGCGCAAGGGCGCGATCGCGGTCGGCTCGGACGCCGACCTGGTCGTGCTGGACCCGGAGCTGAGCCGCACCGTCGAGAACGGGATGCTGCTGTCGAACGCCGACTACTCGGTGTACGAGGGCTGGTCGGTCACCGGCTGGCCCGTCCTGACCATCCGCCGGGGCGAGGTGGCCTTCGCCGAGGGCCGGGTGCTCAGCAGCCCCGGCAGCGGCGACCTGCTGCGGCGGGCCCGCACGACGGCCCCGGGCTCGGGCTGAGCTAGAGGTGCGGCCCCTCTAGAGCGTTACCCCGAGCACGACCTGCTCGGGCAGGAGGCCCTTCGCCCGCAGCTTGCTCATGTCGTGGTAGGCCTCCACGAAGCGCATGGTGCCGGAGTGCGAGCGCAGGACCATCGAGTGCGTGAACGCGTACGACTCCTCGTAGCGCACGCCGCTCAGCAGCTCGCCGTGGGTGATGCCGGTGGCGGCGAAGAAGATGTTGCGGCCGGAGCACAGGTCGTCGATGGTGAGCACCCTGCCGTCCTCGTAGCCCTCGCTGGTCGCCTTCTCCCGCTCCTGCGGGTCCGTCAGGAGCAGCCGGCCCTGCATGTCGCCGCCCAGGGCCTTCACCGCGCAGGCGGCGATGACGCCCTCCGTCGCACCTCCCGAGCCCATCAGCACGTGCATCCCGGTCTTGGTCTCCAGCGCGGACATGATCGCGCCGGCGACGTCGCCGGCCGAGATCAGGCGAATGCGGGCGCCCACCTCCCGGACCTGCTGGATGATCTCGCGGTTGCGGTCACGGTCGAGGATGACGACGACCAGGTCGCGGGGGTGCAGGCCCTCCGCCTTGGCGATGCGGCGCAGGTTCCACTCCACGGGCATCTCGATGTCGATGACACCCCTGGCGCGCCTGCCCACCACGAGCTTCTGCATGTAGTGCACGTGGGTGGTGAACATGGTGTTGCGCTCGGCCAGGGCCACCACCGCCACGGCGCCCGGCTGGCCGTTGGCGGTGAGCCGGGTGCCGTCGATGGGGTCGACGGCCACGTCCACCTCCGGCTCCAGCCCGTTGCCGACCTCCTCGCCGAAGTAGAGCATCGGCGCGGCGTCCTTCTCGCCCTCGCCGATGACCACGGTGCCCTTCATGTCCACGGAGGACAGGGCCGAGCGCATCGCCTCCACGGCGCGGCCGTCGGCCTCCTTCTCGGCGCCCCGGCCCTGCAGCGGCGCGGCCGACAGTGCGGCCGCCTCGGTCACGCGGAGGAGCTCGAGCGCCAGGTTGCGGTCGAGCGGCGGCGGAGAAGTCACTTCCACCGGACAGACTATCCGAGGCGCCGCCGGCGGATCGGCAGGTTCTCGGGCTCGACGAGGAGATCCTGCTTGTTGGCCAGGCGGCGCTCGCCGTCCGCCGTCACGTAGACACAGGTCCGCTCGAGCACTGCCGTGACCGTCACCACCTGGCCCGCGAGCGCCGCCTGGAAGCCCTCCAGGAGGATCTCGTCCTCGGCCAGCCGCACCTCGCTGAGTGGCTTCGGCATGGCCTCGACCTCCTCAGAGGACGTGGCCTCCGGCCACCCCGTGGCGGACGTGGCGCAGGCCGAGGCGCACCCCTTCCTCCCGCGCGATGGGCGGCAGCGCCAGGCGGGTCTCCGTCTCCGACATCATGACTTGCGGTAGGGCCTCCCCACGGCCGCCGGGCGCGATCGCGCGACCCATCGCCCCAGCGACCACCACGATGGTCAGGACGTAGGGCAGCATACCCAAGTTCAGAGCGTCCGGGGCGAGTTCGGTTTCGCTTGCTGCGGCCAGTAGAGTCTCCGCCGGCACGCCAGCCCTCACCCAGGAACCGGCCTCGGGCCCAGCGGACGCGTCAGAGCGTCGCCGCCTGGCCCAGCCGTCACCCGGAGACAGCTACCAGCTACGACTTGCGGTAGGGCCTCCCGACGGCGGCCGGCGCAATTGCACGGCCCATGGCACCGGCCACCACGACGATCGTGAGAAGGTACGGCAGCATACCGAGGAACTGGTAGGGAACGCGCACGCCCGCCGCCTGCAGTCGCGCGCCCAGCGCATCGGCGCATGCGAACAGCAGTGACGCCAGGAAGGCGCCGGCGGGGGTCCACTTCCCGAAGATCATGGCCGCCAGCGCGATGAAGCCGCGGCCGCCCGTGATGTTCGGGATGAAGTTGCCGATCTGCTGGATCGAGAAGTAGGCGCCGCCCAGGCCGCCGAGAGCGCCGCTCGCGATCACGTTCACGTAGCGGACCGTCTTCACGCTGATGCCTGCCGTGTCCGCGGCCAGGGGGTGCTCGCCGCAGGCCCGGGTGCGGAGGCCCCAGACCGTGTTGAAGAGGACCAGGTGCACGACGACGACGAGCACGAGCATTGCGTACGTCACCGCCTGGTGCTGGAACAGGATGGGTCCGACCACCGGGATGTCGCCGAGCACCGGGATCTTCCAGACCGGCAGCGTGCCTGGACCCCGGACGTTCTGCTGCTGGAAGAACGTTCGATAGAAGACCCCGGTGATGCCCAGCGCCAGGATGTTGATCACCGTCCCGCTCACGATCTGGTCGACCAGGAACTCGATGGAGAGCACCGCGTGCAGGAGGGCGATGAGCATCCCGGACACGATCGCCGCGAACAGGCCGAGCCCCAGGCTGTGCGTCGCGAAGGCGGCGGCATAGCCCACGAACGCGGTCGTCAGCATGATGCCCTCGAGCGCGATGTTCACGACGCCGGAGCGCTCGCACATGACGCCACCCAGCGCGGCCAGGGTGAGGGGCGTCGCCGCCACGATGGTCGCGGTCGCCAGCCCGACCAGGTCGGCCTGCTTGAGGAAGCCGGGACCGCCGGCGGCGAGCGCGATGCCGAGCAGGGTGGGCCCCGTGAGGGTCATGGCGTGGTCTCCTCGAGCGACGGCGCCGGCACCGCCCCGTGGCCCGCCCCGGCCAGGCCGCCCGCCTCGGCGATCTGCACGGGGGCGGCGGGGACCTCACGCAGGCGGAAGATCCAGCGCACCAGCAGCGGGGCGGCGACGAACATGATCACCGTGGCCTGCACGATCGAGACCAGGTCCGACGAGACCTGCGTCTGCAGCTGCATGAACCCCGAGCCCGAGCGCATTGCCCCGAGCAGGAACGCCGCCGGCAGGATCGCCCAGGGGTTGCTGCGGGCGAGCAGCGCGACTGCGATCGCGTCGAACCCGTAGCCGATCGAGTAGCTGGCGGGCATGAAGTGCGACACGCCGAGCACCTCGTCGGCGCCGGCCAGCCCCGCCAGCGCGCCCGACACGCCCATGACGGTGACCATCGTCCAGCCGACGGAGATGCCCGCAGCGCGGGCGGCGGTCGCGTTCAGCCCGACAGCGCGGATGCGGAACCCGATCGTCGTGCGCTCCAGCAGGAACCACACCACCGGCACCGCCAGCAGCGCGATCACGAGCCCCAGGTGCAGGCGGGTCCCCGGCCACAGGACCGGGAGCTGCGCTGTGGGGTCGATGAACGGCGTCTTCGGGGCCGACGCGTGGAGGTCGGCCATCGGCCCCCTGTTGTTGATCAGCCAGTCGGTCAGCAGGTAGGCGGTGTAGTTGAGCATGATCGTGGTGATCACCTCGTGGGCGCCGAACCTGGCCTTCAGGATGCCCGGGACGGCCGCCCAGAGGAAGCCGCCCAGCATGCCGGCCAGCATGGCCATCGGGACATGGACGAGGCCAGGCACCCCGTGCACGCTGTAGCCGACGAAGACCCCGAACGCGGCCCCGAGGTAGAACTGGCCGTCGGCGCCGATGTTGAACAGGCCGGCCCGGAACCCGGTGGCCACGGCGAGGCCGAGGAAGAGGTAGGGGATGGTGGCCACCAGCGTCTCGGGGAGGGCGTTGTTGTTCGTGAACGCGCCCTGGAAGAGGGCGGCGAACGCGTCGACGGGGCTGGCGCCGGAGAGCAGCACCGCCACCGCCGCCACCGCGAACCCGCAGGCGAGGGAGATGGCGGGCAGCAGGACAGCGTCGCGCACCCGGCGCTGGAGTATGGCTGCGGTCATCCGTCAGCAGCCCCCCTCCCCTCGCGGGAGGGGTCGGGGGAGGGGTCCGGACCCCGCATGCTCAGGCCGCCCCGGCCATCATGAGGCCGATCCGGTCGCGTTCCACGGCATCGCCTTCCAGCACCCCCACGATCCGGCCCCGGTACATCACGGCCACCCGGTCGGCCAGCGACAGCACCTCGTCCAGCTCCGAGGAGACGAGCAGGACGGCCAGTCCGGCATCCCGGCGGTCGATGAGCCGCCGGTGGATGAACTCGATCGATCCCACGTCGACACCGCGGGTGGGCTGGCTGGCAACCAGGACGCGCGGCTCGCTGCCCAGCTCCCTCGCCACCACCACCTTCTGCTGGTTGCCGCCCGAGAGCGCGCGCAGGACCTGGCCCGGCCCCTCGGTCCGGATGTCGAACGCCTCGATCGCGGCCACGGCGTGCTGCCAGACTGCCTGGAAGCGACGGACGATGCCCCGGGCGTACGGGGGCCGGTCGTACTCGGACAGCACGAGGTTGTCGGCGACCGGAAGCTCCATGACGGCGCCCATGCGGTGCCGGTCCGAGGGGATGAGGCCGAGGCCAGACCGGAGGACCCGCCGGGTGCTCAGCCGGGTCACGTCGCGGCCGCCCAGCAGAACGCGCCCCGCCCGGGCGGCCCGGAGCCCCGCGATGGCCTCGACGAGCTCCTCCTGGCCGTTGCCCTCGACGCCCGCCAGCCCGACGATCTCGCCCGCGCGGACCTCCAGGTCGACGCCTGACACCGCCGGCTGGTGACGGTCGTCGTC
>DATFRD010000407.1:0-2702 GCA_035263645.1 Candidatus Dormiibacterota bacterium
GCGGCGACGGACGAGCGCACGAGCCCGCCGACCGCCATGCCCACGCCGGCGGCCGCTGCCGCATGGAGCCCCAGCACGACCGTCCCCAGCATCGGCGTGGCCGCGTCGCTGCCGACAGCCGCCGAGCCGATCCCGACGCCGAGCGCGACCAGGGCGCTCAGGATGACGACCGCGGCCATCAGGCCGAGGCCGGTCGAGAAGGCCCACCGGGCGCGCGCCACGGGCGCCGTCAGGAGCATCTCGAAGCGGCCGCTGGACTCGTCCGAGGCCCAGCCGGCCACAAGGTTGACGGCCGCAAAGCCGGCCAGGACCAGGCCCAGCTCGACGAACGCGAGCTGGAGGAAGCCCCCGGCCTGGGTCAGGTCGATCTTCGGAAACAGGGTGTGGAAGAGCCGCACGCTGGCGAGCGAGGTCCCTGCCAGGCTGGCGTTCACGGACGCGGACGAGGCGCCGAGCCCCAGGGCGAAGAGGCCGACGCCGGTCCCCCAGGCCAGGGCGACGGGCAGCCGCTCCCCGAGCGAGCGGCTCAGCGGCCCGCGCAGCCCGAGCGTGGCGTCGGGGAACCTGAGCCAGCCGATCACCCTGGCCGAGCCTACATCGCGGCGCGCGAACGCCTCGACCCCGGCCGCGAGGAAGACGACGGCGACCAGGGCCACCGGGAGCAGCGACGCCCAGTCGTACTGGCCGGCCAGCGGCTGGTTGCGGTCGGTCCAGCCGAACCAGGTCAGGTTGGACCAGCCCGAGAGGGCCGGGACCGCTCGGTCGTAGCCGTGCAGCAGCCACCCGGCCAGCATCACGAAGCCGGCCAGGCCGGCCGCGGCGGCGCGGCCGACGAACGAGGACAGGGCGAACGCGAGCGAGCCCGAGGCGAGCCCCATGAGACCGGCCCAGAGACCGAACCCGACCGCGGCCTGGAACGAGATCGCGTCGCCGGGGACGGTCCCGAAGCCGCCCGAGAGCAGCGACAGGACGGTGAGGACGATCACCACGGCCAGGACCGTGGTCAGGTGTGCGGCGACCTTCTCGATCGCGACCCGGCGCGATCCGAGCGGGCTCGTGACCACGAACTCGAGGCTCCCCCGCCGGGCCTCGGCGGCCAGGATAGAAGACAGCGCCAGGATCGACCAGATGCCGAAGAGGATGGCGATGGAGGCGCCGTTCTTGAAGGAGATCATGCCGCCGAGCGTCGACAGGTGGGCGGGCGACGGCGTGCCGTAGACGCCGGCCATGACGGCCGGGAACTTGTGGACGATGTCGACGAAGCCGGCCCGAGACTGCGGCGTGTTGTAGGCCTTGCCGTACTGGGCCGCGGCGCCGAACATGGCCACCGCCAGCAGCCCCGACATGATGAGGATGGCGCGCCGGGAGTCGCGCAGCGTCTTGGCGTATACGCTGCCGAGCCCGTAGAGGCGGCTCCAGGGTGAGACGGACGTCGACGGCGCGCGCGGCGACAGCCGTCCGAGCTCGACGGTCATGACTTCGCGACCTCCTCGACGGCCTGGCGGCCGTACTGCGCCAGGAAGCTCTCCTCCAGGCTGGGCTCCTGGCTCACGAAATCGAGCAGCTCGTGGCGGGCGGCGGCCTGGACGACCGGGGTGATGGCCCCGGTGACCCGCATCCGGAGCACATGGTCCTCGGACGCGACCTGGCTGACGCCGGGCAGGCCCTCGAACTCGGCCGTGGGCACCGGGCCGGCGAAGCGCAGCTCGACCTGGTGATGGGCCAGGTCGCGGAAGGCCTCCACCCGGTCGACCTTGACCAGCCGCCCGTCGCGCACGATCGCCACACGGTCGCAGGTCCGCTCGACCTCGCCCAGGATGTGGCTGGACAGGAACACCGTCCGGCCCTCGGCCCTGGCCTCGCGGACCAGGCCGTAGAACGTCTGCTGGACCAGGGGGTCGAGGCCCGAGGTGGGCTCGTCCAGGACCAGCAGCTCGGGCCGGTGCTGGAGCGCGATGACCAGGCCGATCTTCTGCTTGTTGCCCTTCGAGTACTCGCGGAAGCGGCGCGAGGGGTCGATGTCGAGGCGCGCGATGAGGGAGGCCTGGTAGGCGCGGTCGACACCCCCGCGGAGGCTGGCGAAGTACCGGATCGTCTGGCCGCCGGTCAGGCGGTCGTAGAGCGTGAACTCGCCGGGGATGTAGCCCACCCGGCGGTGGATCGCAACGGGATCGGCGTGCGAGTCGATCCCGAAGACGAAGGCCCGGCCGCTGGTGGGCCGGATCAGGTCCAGGATGGTGCGGATGGTCGTCGTCTTCCCGGCCCCGTTGGGCCCCAGGAAGCCAAAGATCTCGCCCTGGTCGACCTCGAGGTCCAGGTCCACGATCCCGCGCTGCGGACCGTAGTACTTGGTCAGCTTCTCCGTGCGGATGATTGCCGTCATGTGCCTGCTCCTTCGACCGGGCCCCGCGTCAGCCGAACCACTGCCGCAGCACCGAGTCATCGACGATCTCCAGCGAACCGGGCTGGGCGCCCAGGATTCGCTCGAAGGCATCCGTGTACGCGGCGAGCCTCGCCTGGACGGTCTCGAAGGTGACGGTCCCGGCCTCGCGGGCGAAGAACAGCTCGCCGGCCAGGTCCTGGGCGCCGTGGATCAGGCTCACCAGGACCCGGGCGGAGTCGTCCGGCGAGCTCACGTGGAACTCGCCCTCGGCCCGGCCCTGCGCGATGATCGTGGCCAGCAGCGGGCCGAACCGGATCAC
>DATFRD010000408.1:0-12671 GCA_035263645.1 Candidatus Dormiibacterota bacterium
CGTGCCCATCAGGCCCTGCATGGCCGCGATGGCGGCCAGGCTGAGGGAGCCGGCGGCAACCTCCTCGTAGAACACGCAAGCTGTCCGGAAGTCGGCGCCCTGGCCGCCCACTTCCTCGGGGTAGCGGAGGCCGAGGTAGCCCAGCTCGGCGAGGCGCCCGAAGAGCCGGTGGGGGAACTCGCCGTGGCGGTCGAGCTCCTCGGCCGCCGGCAGCACCTCCCGGTCTACGAACGCGCGGACCTCGGCCCGAAAGAGCTCCCGCTCCCCCGGCGTCGAGCCGGGCTTATCCAAAGATGTCAACTGGCTCCCGGTAGCTGCCGAAGACGTCCCGGAGGGTGCCCATCACCTCGCCGATCGTCGCGTACGCGCGGACGCAGTCCAGGGTGGCGGGCATCAGGTTCTCGGAGATGCCGGCGGCTGCGTCCTTGAGCCGCCCCAGGGCGCGCCGCACCTCCGCCTCCGAGCGGCGGGACCGCACCTCGTCCAGCCGCTCCAGCTGCTCGGTCAGGGCGGCCGGGTTGTGCTGGTACAGGCGGGTCGGAGGCGGCTCGTCCGGAGAGGCGAAGATGTTCTCGCCGACGACCAGGCGCTCGCCGGACTCGACGGCCCTGGCGTGCCGGTACGCCTCCTCCAGGACGAGACGCTGGACGTACCCGTCCTCGATGCAGCGCGCCATCCCGCCGCGCTCGCGCACGTCCTCCATGAGGTCGAGGATCCGGCGCTCGTACTCTCCGGTCAGCGACTCGACGAAGTAGGAGCCGGCCAGGGGGTCTGCCGTGTCTGCGATGCCGGACTCGTGGGCCACGACCTGCTGTGTGCGGAGCGCCAGGAGCATGGCCTCGGAGTCGGGGATCTCGAACGCCTCCTGCCAGGTGTTGACGGTCAGCGACTGGAGGCCGCCGAGCACCAGCGCCATCGTCTCCACCGTCGCGCGGACGACGTTGTTGAGCGGCTGGCGGTGGCTGAACGTGGACCCGCAGGTGCCCGCGAACCACAGGAAGCGCCAGGACCGGGGGTCCCGGGCGCCGTATCGCTCCCGCATGAGGCGGGCCCAGATGCGGCGGGAGGCGCGGTACTTCGCGATCTCCTCGAAGAAGTTCATGAACGCGCCCAGGTTCCAGGAGATGCGGGGCGCGAACGCGTCGATCGGGATGCCGCGGGCCAGGGCCCGGTCCACGTACTCGAGCGCGTTCGAGATCGAGAACGCCATCTCCTGGACCGCCGTGGCGCCGGACTCCCGGATGTGGTAGCCGCAGACCGAGATGGGGTTGGCCCGGGGCAGGACCCGGCTGCAGTACTCGAACGTGTCCGCCACCAGGCGCAGCGACGGCTCCACCGGGAAGACGCAGGCGCCGCGGGCGAAGAACTCCTTCAGGATGTCGTTCTGCACGATCGGCCGGAGCGCGCCGGCGGCCACTCCCTGCCGCTCTCCGGCGGCCTGGTACAGCGCCAGGAAGAGAAAGGCGGGGGCGTTGACGGTGAAGCTGGCGGAGACTCGGTCAAGCGGGACCCCGTCGAACAGGACCTCGAAGTCGGCCAGCGAGTCGATGGCCACCCCGACCCGTCCGACCTCGGCCCGCCACTCCGGGTGGTCGGAGTCGTAGCCCATCTGCGTGGGCAGGTCGAGCGCGACCGAGAGCCCGGTCACCCCCTCCTCGCCGAGCAGCCGCCGGTTCCACTCGTTCGTCTCGCGGGGCGTGCGGAACCCGGTGTAGGTCCGCATCGTCCAGAGCTTCTCCCGGTACATGAGCGGGTAGGGGCCGCGCGTCATCGGGTACTCACCCGGGTCGCCCAGGTCCCGCCCGTAGTCGAGGCCGGCCACGTCCTCGGGCCCGTAGAGGGGCTTGATCTCGACCCCGGAGGTGGTCTCCACCCGCCGGACGTTCAGCCTGTCCATCTGCTCTGCCATCGGAGCCTCCCGCTGAACGAACGGCCGTTCAGCCTGAGCCCATCGTAGCCCCGGCGCCGGCCGGCGGGTGACGCGCTCAGTGCCGGCGGGCGGCCAGCTGTCTGGTCACCTCGAGCAGCTCGCACACCAGGTCCGTGTCCACGGGGAGCCGGGCCGCCGCCTGCAGGGCCTCGTCCGTCAGCACGCGGATCTTCTCCTCGGCCTCCCCCAGCGCCCCGCTGCTGAAGATGAGCTCGCGCAGGCGGCCCACGTCGCCGACCTGGGCGGCCTCGGGGCAGAGCCGGATCGTCCGCGCCCAGAGCCAGGTGGGCTTGCGCTCGCGGAGGTCCTCGCCGCTCGGCTTGCCGGTCACCTGGGGGTCGCCGAACGCGCCCAGGACGTCGTCCCGCAGCTGGAACGCGATCCCGGCCGGGATGGCGTAGGCGCTGGCGGCCTCCAGGAGCGCGTCCGGGGCGCCGCCCAGCGCCAGGCCGAGCTGGATCGGCCGCTCCACCGTGTAGCCGGCCGTCTTGTAGCGGTTGACGGTCAGCGCCTGCTGCTCGGTGACCTGCCGCGAGTGGGCGGCCAGCACGTCGAGGTACTGGCCCAGCGTCACCTCCGTGCGGAGGTGGTGGTAGACGGCCAGGCCGCGGGCCAGGCGGTCGGCGGGGAACCCGGAGTCGGCCAGGAGCTGGTCCGCCCAGATCAGGGCCAGGTCGCCGAGCAGGATGGCGGCGCCGGCCCCGAACCGCTCCTGCGCCACCTCCGCGACCGAGGCCAGGTTGACGTGGCTGGCCGGCCGTCCCCGCCGGGTGCGCGACCGGTCCATGACGTCGTCCTGGATGAGGGCGAACGTGTGCAGCAGCTCCAGGGCCGCCGCCGCCCTGACCATCGGCTCGTCGACCTCCGCGCCGCTGGCGCGGTAGCCCCAGATGGCGAGCAGCGGGCGAAGGCGCTTGCCGCCGGCCGTCACCGCGGCCTCCAGCTCGTCCACGAGCGCGCCTAGCCGCGCGTCGATGGCGAGCGCCTCCGCCCGCCGCTCGCCCAGGTAGCCGCGCAGCGCCGCCTCGATCCTGGCTGCCACGTCGTTCATCGCTGGTACCCGCCGATCCTACCTCCGGGCCCCACCCGGCCGGTCAGGGAGCCGCATCATGGGGCCATGAGCGCATCTCGCCGCCAGGATCATCCGTTCCGGCTCGGGCTGAAATTCTCGCAGCACATGTGCACGATCGAGCAGCAGCGCGCCGTCTGGCGCGTGGCCGACGAGGCCGGCTTCGACCACCTCTGGATCTTCGACCACTTCAACCCCATCCTGGGCAACCCTCTGGAAGGCGACATCTGGGAGGGCTGGACCCTGATGGCGGCCATGGCCGAGGCCACGAGCCGGGTGCGGCTCGGGAACATGGTGACCGGCAACACGTACCGCCACCCCGGCGTCCTCGCCAAGATCGCGACGACCGTGGACCACCTCTCGGGCGGGCGCCTCGAGTTCGGGCTGGGCGCGAGCTGGGCCGAGGTGGAGCATACGATGCTGGGCATCGAGTTCCCCGGCGTCGGCGAGCGGATCCGGAGGCTGGGCGAGGCCTGCCAGCTGATCAAGAAGCTCTGGACGGAGGAGCGAGCGGACTTCGACGGCCGCTACTACCGGCTCCAGGGCGCGATCGCGAACCCGAAGCCTCTGCAGCAGCCGCACCCGCCCATCTGGATCGGGGGCAGCGGCGAGCGGCGGACCCTGCGGGTGGTGGCCAAGCACGCCGACGTATGGAACTTCGCGGGCGGCCCGCTGGAGACGGCCCTCCACAAGGTGGAGGTGCTGGACCGCCACTGCGCGGAGGTGGGGAGGGACCCATCGCAGATCCGCCTGTCCGTCCAGCTCCGTCTGGGGCCCGACGGGCTGGAGGGCCTGCTCCGGACGGTCGAGGAGTTCCGCCAGGCGGAGTTCACCGAGATCGTCCTGATCGTGGCCGGCGCCGACGCGGAGGCGCAGGCCGAGCTCCTGGCGAAGGAGGCCCTGCCCCGCTTCAGGGACTGAGCTGCCCGCGGGTGGCGGCGCCAGAGGTGCGGCCGGAAACCTGGCCGAGAGATTTGGTGTCCAGGTGCCCCAGATCCGGTGGCGCCGACGAGGAGCGGAGGGAGCGCCCTCCAGGGCGTGACCGAGCACCGCAGGAGGCAACGCCGGACCCGGGGTCCCCGCGAAATCGCGGTGGTGGGGTGCGGATTTCGTGGGGTGGGGAGATGGGGTGCATGGGCGCCAAAGATCCGGCTGGGTTTTCGGCCGCAGCTCTAGCGAGGTGTCGACGCCAGGAGCGCCGCCAGCTCGGCCTCGAAGCCCTCCACGATGCCCTGCGGGTCGGGGACCAGCCCGGCGTCGGACGCGACGCCCACCATCACCTCGCCCGCGTAGCTGAGGATGCTGACGCCGACGCCGAGTCGGCCGGACTGGGGGACCCAGAACATGACCCGGCGCAGCGGCTCGCCGGCCAGGAAGAGCTGCTCTCGCGGCCCCGGCACGTTGGTCAGGACGAGCGTGGCTTTGCTGCCGAAGAACCGGACAGGCAGCGGCTGCAGCGGTCCGGGGAGGTAGCCGATCGAGTGCAGCACCCCGTACGCGACGGCCGGCTGCAGCGACGATTTGAGCTCGTCCATCCGGCTCTTGACCTGGGCCAGGCGCTCCACCGGGTCCTCCACTCCGAGCGGAAGCGCCAGGAACACGAGCCCGAACTGGTTGCCCAACCGTGCCGCCTCGTCGAGAGGCCGCAGGTTGATCGGGACGGCCGCCCGTACCTCGAGGCCGCCGACGTCCTCCCCGCGACCGGACAGGTAGCGGCGCAGCCCGCCCGCCGCGGCGGCGACCAGCACGTCGTTGATCGTGCCGCCGGCGTGCGCGCCGGCGGCCTTCACCTCGGCGAGCGGGATGGGCTCCGACCAGGCGGCGCGCTTCATCACACCCAGGGGCCCCTTGAGCGCGGTCGGCGGGTCGGAGGGCAGCAGCGCCACGCGGCCCAGCGTGGCGGCCGCCCCCAGCCCCAGCCCGGCCGCGCCGGTCACCCGAGCGGGATCGCGCACCAGCCCGAAGCCGGCCTGGGCGAGCTGGGCGCTGGCCCGCAGCAGCCAGGGTGCGGTGGGGCCGTCCGGCGGTTGCGCATCGGCGGCGCGGCGCCGGCGGGGCCGGGCCGCGGTGTCCGTGAGCGAGAGCAGGACCCTGACCAGGGCGATCCCGTCGGCGATGCAGTGGTGCACGCGCGCGACCAGGGCGCTGCCCCCGGCGTGGTCCACCAGGTGGAGCTGCCAGAGCGGCTTGGTGAAGTCCAGCGGAGTGCTGAGCAGGTCGCTCACGAACCGCTCCAGACCGGCCTTGTCGGCGGGTTCGGGCAGGGCCACATGGTGCAGGTGCGCGTCGATGTCGAAGCGCTCGTCGGTGACCCACTGGGGGACCCCGATGGCCAGCGGCGGCTCCTCGACCCGCTGCCGGAACCTCTCGAACCCGAGCAGCCGCTCCTCCACAATGGCACGCAGCCGGCCCGGGTCCAGCCGGCCGTCGAAGAGCAGGACGCCGGTCACCATCATGAGGTTGGCGGCGTCCTCCATCCGCAGCCAGGCCGCGTCGACCGGCGCCATCGGCTGCCTCATGACCGCGATCTTAGAGGCGCGGCGCCACCTCCAGCCGGTCCTCTCTAGCCGACCTCCTGCAGGAAGCGCGCGATGGCCTCGTTCACCGGCTCCGGGTGGGTGAGATTGGCGGCATGGCCGGCACCCGGCACCCGGACCAGCGGGCGCGCGTTGGGCAGCCCGGCCGCCAGCGCCTCGGCGCGGCCGAGGTCGATCGCGATGTCGTCCTCGCCGTGGATCACCAGCGCGGGCGCGGTGATCTCGGCCAGCCTGCCCGTGATGTCGTCGCGGCTGACCAGCGTGCGGAAGACCTGGCGGGTCTGGGCCGCCGGCCGGGCCCGCCACTTGGGCTTCCAGCTCTCCGCCTCGGGCCGGTTCGCGCCGATGATGGTCGCCGCCACGGCGTCGGCGATGACCTCGTTGGGCCCCTCGGTGGTCCAGACGTCGAGCATCATCTCGTACTGGGGCAGCTTCTCCGGGTCCTCCAGGCCGGCCTGCGTGTCGATGAGCACCAGCCCGGCCACCCGGCCGGGGTGGCGCAGCGCGAAGCGCATCGAGAGGAAGCCGCCCTGGCTCATGCCGCCGACCACCGCGCGCTCGATCCCCAGCGCGTCCAGCAGGCCGCGCAGGTCGTCGGCGCTGTCCCAGTAGCTGAAGTCCTCGGGCGTGGTCTCCGTCAGCCCGTGGCCGCGCTCGTCCCAGGTGACGACCCGGTGCGGCGGGGCGAGCGCCGCGACCTGCGGGGCGAACATCTCGTGGTCCATGAGCAGCCCGTGGGCCAGGACCAGGGGCAGGCCGCCGCCGCCCGTGTCCTCGTAGTAGATCCGCTGGCCGTTGACGCAAGCGTGAGGCATCCGCGCATGGTACGTGCCGGCTCGGCCGAAGGCCGCCGTTGCCTGCCGGCCACGAACCTGTGCAGCAGACCACCAGCCGGTCCCGGCTAAGCTGAGCCGCATGCGTCCGCGCCTCCAGCGAGCCGGCGCCGGCCGGGAGCCCCGCTCTTGAGCGACCTCGTCGAGCGGCTGCGCTCGATCGCGGGCGCCGCGTACGTCCTCACCGGGCCCGCCGCTGAAGACTTCACCCACGACGCCACGTTCATGGAGCACTCGCTGCTCGCGGTCGTCCGCCCGGCGGACACGGCACAGGTCGCCGACGCCATCAGGGCCTGCGCCGCCGCCGGCGCCCCGGTCGTGGCCCGGGGGGCGGGGACCAGCCTGGTCGGCGGCCCCGTGCCGCTGGCCGGCGGCGTGGTGCTCAGCCTGGACCGCCTGACGACCCTGGAGATCGACGTGGCCAACACAGTCGCCGTCGCGGGCGCCGGCGTGATCACCAGGCAGCTGGACGAGGCCGCGAACGCCCACGGGCTGATGTACCCGCCGGACCCGGCCAGCGTCGAGCTGTCCACGATCGGCGGCAACGTCGCCTGCAATTCGGGCGGCCTGCGCTGCGTCAAGTACGGGGTCACGGCCGACTACGTGGTCGGGCTCACGGTGGTGCTGGCCGACGGCCAGGTGCTGCGGCTCGGGGGCCGGCTGCGCAAGCGGTCCTCCGGCTACCGCCTGCTCCACCTGTTCGTCGGCTCCGAGGGCACCCTGGGCGTGGTGACGGAGGTGATCGTGAAGCTGGTGCCGCTGCCCAGGCACCGGGCCACCGCCATGGTGGGCTTCCGGTCCGTCGAGGAGGCCGCGGCCGCGGTGTCGCGCATGCTCTCCTCCGGGCACCTGCCCGCCGCGATCGAGCTCCTGGACCGCGGCGCGGTCGACCTCGTTCGGGACCGGCTGCCGGCGGGCTTCGAGCCGGACCTGGACGCGGTCCTCGTCGTCGAGCAGGACGGCAGCGACGAGGAGCTGGTGCAGCAGGAGCTGCTCAGGATGGTCGAGCTGCTGGACGGCGTCGACAACCGGGTCGCACAGTCCAGCGCTGAGCGCGAGCGCCTCTGGGACGCCAGGCGCGGCTTCGGCAAGGTCCTGATGGGGATGCCGCACAGCTTCTTCGCGGAGGACGTCGCCGTGCCGGTCGGCGCCATCCCGGAGATGGCGCGCCGGGTTGCTCGCCTGGCGGCCGAGACCGGGCTGGGCATCGTGACCGTCGGCCACGTCGGCGACGGCAACCTGCACCCCACGATCATCTTCCGGGAGGACCAGCGGCACCTGGTGAGCCGGGCCGCCGCCCGCATCTTCCGTGACGCGCTCGAGCTGGGCGGCACGATCTCCGCCGAGCACGGCCTGGGCGCGCTCAAGCGGGACTACGCCGAGGAGGAGCACGGGCCGCTGGCCCTGGGCCTGATGCGCCGGCTGAAGCAGACCCTCGACCCGCTGGGCATCCTGAACCCGCACAAGGTGCTCCCGGAGCGGCCCGCTGCCGACGACTTCCTGGACCGCATCCCGGGCTGGAACCCCGACCCGGAGCGGCGGGCGCGCCGGGCCGAGGCCGGCGTCTAGACCTGTCTAGGAGCGCGGCGGGGCAGTGAAGCTGCCCGATCGCAGCCAGCCGGCGTAGCCGGCCGCGTTCGGATAGCCCATGGCCAGCAGGTCGGCGGCGACCCGCTCCACGTCGTAGACGACCCTCCGGTGCTCCACGCTCCCGTCCTCGACCACGACGTAGGTCGCGCGCACGTCGCCGTCCAGGGACAGGCTGAGGCTGCCGCTGTTGACGACGGTCAGGCCGTCCAGCCGGCGGACGTACGCATGGTGGATGTGGCCGTAGACGGCGACCGGGACGCCGAGCGGGCCATACGTCTCGCGGAGCACGTCGTCGGGGGCGTCGTGACCCACCATCGCCCAGCAGTCGCCCGGGACAGAGTGGACGAGCGCGATGCCCTCGCCCCGCCACTCCAGCGGCTGGCGGGTAAGCCAGGCGACGCGCTCGGGGCCCAGCATCTCCCGGCTGCGGGCCGCCGCCTGCGCCACGAAGCCGCGCACCTGTTCACGGCTCGTCGGCTCGTCGGCGAGGACGGCGTCGGTGTTGCCGAGGACGCCCGGCCAGCCGAGCTCGCGGACCCGGTCGACCACCTCGGTCGGGTGGGGGCCGCCCAGCGCCAGGTCACCGCCCTGGACGACCAGGCCGGGGCGGACCTCGCCGAGGTCGGCCAGGACGGCCTCGAGTGCGGGCAGGTTGCCGTGGACGTCGGAGACGATCGCGATCCGCATCGCCGACACACTACGCCGGCGCTGCCCGCGTCGCGGACCCTCCCGGGGGGAATGGCTGCCCGCCCGCGGCGGGGGCCGTCAGTACGATATGGCGCGGTGATCGCGGAGCTCCTGATCTACTTCGCGCTGCTGTCTCTCGCGACCACGGTCCTGGTGCTGCTCCCCGGCCTGGTGCGGGTCCGCGCCTGGCTGGGCCTGCCGCTGGGAGCCGTGGCTGCTGCAGCCGCCAGCTTCGGGCTGCTGCAGCTCACGGGCGACCTGGCGGCAGCCCAGTTCCTGGCCGTCTGGGCGGTGCTGTTCGGCGTCGTTGCCCGCCTGCTCCTCCAGCGCTGGAGCTACCTCGCCTCGCTGGCCATGGCGAGCGTGACCTTCGCGGGCCTCTTCTACCTCGTGTACTCGGTGCTGGCCGCGGCCGCGGACCCACTGGGGCCCGTCGTCTGGCTGGGCAGCGTCCTGCTGCTCCTCCTGGAGATCGCCGCCTTCCTGCTCACGCTCTCCTATGCCTACGAGGTCCTCGACGTGCTCAGCCAGCGGCCCGTGCCGCAGCACCCGCTCGACCCGTACTACCAGCCGCTGGTGGCGATCCAGGTCCCGACCTACAACGAGCCGGTCGAGGTCGTGAGCCGGACGCTGGAGTCGCTGGCCGCCCTCGACTATCCGCGCTACCTGGTCCAGGTCGTGGACAACAACACCAGCGACCAGGTGGTGTGGCGGCCCCTCGAGGCCCTCTGCCAGACCTTCGGCCCCCGGTTCCAGTTCATCCACCTGGAGCCCTGGCCGGGGTACAAGGCAGGCGCGCTCAACGAGGCCACCCGCCGCCTGCCGGCCGAGGTCGAGGTCATCGCGATCGTCGACGCCGACTACGTGGTCGACCCGGCGTTCCTGCGCGACACCGTCGGCCACTTCGCGGACCCCACGGTGGCGTTCGTGCAGACGCCGCAGCACTACCGCGACTGGGAGGACGACCGCTACCTGCGCGGCCTGTTCTACAGCTACCGCTACTTCTTCGACGTGACCATGCCGGCCCGGGCCCACCGCAACGCCATCATCTTCGCCGGCACGATGGGCCTGATCCGGCGGTCGGTCCTGGAGCAGATCGGGGGCTGGAGCACGAAGACGGTCACCGAGGACGCCGAGGCCAGCCTGCGGATGCTCGGCGCCGGCTACGCGGGGGTGTACGAGCCGCGCCCGTACGGGGAGGGCCTGATGCCGCTCACCTTCGACGGGCTGAAGAAGCAGCGCTTCCGCTGGGCGCTGGGTGGCGTCCAGATCCTCCGCATGCACTGGCGCGAGCTGCTCCCCGTGTGGCCGCACCGCCTCCGGCTGACGGCGGCCCAGCGGATGCACTACCTCCTCGGGAGCGTCCAGTGGTTCGGCGACCTCCTCACAGCCGTCTTCACGATCCTGCTCCTGCTGACCGTGGCAGTGATAGCCGTCCATCACCGCCTGCCCGTGCGCGCGATCCTGGGCCCGCTGGCCGTGGTGCCGCTGCTGTTCCTGGTGACCGGGGTGGCGAGGGCGCTCTGGGCCATCCGGGCCACCGCCCGGTGCTCCTTCGGGGACGCGATCCGCTGCCTGCGCTGCTGGTTCGCGCTGAGCTGGGTGGTCGCGCTGGCCTGCGTGCGGGGCATGGCCAGGCGGGAGGCGGCGTTCCTGCGCACGCCGAAGCGGAAGGAGGGACAGTCGGTCTGGCAGGCGATCCGGTCGTCGCGGATGGAGACCACCATCGCCGTCCTCGCCGCCGCCGGCGCCGTCGTGGTCCTCCTCTCCGTGGTCTCGGTGGGAACGGGGGTGCTGGCCATCCTGCTGATCTGGCTGGCCTACCTCTACTCGAGCGCGCCCTGGGCCAGTTTCGCCGCCGAGGGCATCAAGCTCACGCCTCTGCGGCGGGCCTACCGGCGCTCGTCCCAGAGCACGGGCGACTGGCCGGAGCGAAGGGGGCCGTCGGCGCTCTGGCTCCTGGTGCCGGCGGGCGTCGGGGGCGCGGCGGTGGCGGCGGCGGCGCTGCTGCTCAGCCCCCAGGCCCCGACGCGGTCCTCGCCCCCCGCGGACCTGCCCCAGATCCAGGCGCAGGTGCCGGCCATCGGTCCCACGAGCACGCCGACCCCGAGGCCGACGCCGTCTCCGACCCCGACTGCCACGCCGACGCCCACGCCCACGCCGACGCCCCGACCCACCCCAACGCCCACGGTGGCGACCGGGCCCAGGCAGGGCGGGGCGCCCTGACGCCGGCAGCCCCGACGCGCCCCCGCCGCTGCGCCACAATAGCGGCGCACCGGGAGGTGCCGGGGTGGGCCGCCGGAGCCCGTCCCGCCGCACGAGGAGGACGACGTTTGGCTGGCTTCGAACAGGACATCAGGCCCCTGTTCCGCGAGTACGACCGGAACGAGATGGAGTGGGCCTTCGACCTCTGGAGCCATGAGGACGTGCGGGAGAACGCCGGGGCGATCCTCGAACGGCTGGAGGCTGGCGACATGCCCTGCGACGGCGCCTGGACGGAGGAGCAGATCGAGACGTTCCGGCATTGGCTCCGCGAGGGCATGGCGCCCTAGCGGCGCCCTCGCGGCGCCCCGGCGCCGCCCGGTCTCGGCCGGTGCACTGCCCGCGCAAGGACACTTCGCGCCGTATCGACGGCCTATGCTCAGGCTTCAAACCGCACACGCGGAGGCGCCAGCGGCCAGGAGTGCCGATGCCGAGTACGATCCCCATCCTTCGCGCCGGGCTCGTCTTCCAGGGCACGACGGCCTCGGGAGACACCGTCCACCTCTGGGCGACGGACGGGTACTGGCATGCCGCTTACCACAAGGGGCGTCGGCTCACGACCGAGCCGGTGCCCGCCGACGCCATCCCGGCGCTGCTGGCCGCGTGGGGCGTCGAGCCGGTCGCCTGGATCAGCTGGCGGGCACCTCCGGCGGAGGACGGGGACCGATAAGGGGTCGTGCCGGTCGCGGTCGCTGCGGCGGGCCGACTGGCCGAGGCGGTCCGCGCGGCATGCTGCCCGGGGAGCCGACCGGGGCTGAGCCGCGCATGCACATGCCCTGTCGAGCCCGGGCTCCGGGCTCCGCCGGCGGGGGCCGGTCGGGCCCACGCCAAGCCCGGCACGACCGGGGCCTTTTAAAAGCGGCTCCAAAAGGGTCTGGTGCATCTCTCCCGGGATGGATGGTCCACAATCCCGATGGTTCCACTATCACGTCCGGAGCCCGGGTCCGGGTTCGCTAGGGCTGGTCCTGCTCCAGTCGGCCGTCTCGTCCCACCCGGTAGCGGGTCGTGATCGCCATCAGGTCCCACCCGGTGAGTCGGTCCCGGTAGCGAGCGACCCAGCGATCGAACGCCAGCGTCGCGTTCCGCTTCGTGTCCTTGTACTGGCGGGGCGACGCGCCGCCGGGCAGCTCGTAGGTTGGTCGGTCTTGCGGGCGTGTGGTTGCACTCCTGACCATGGCCACATAATACGCCGTGGAGGTGTGTGGTGGCACACCCCCTGGCGCCGAGTATCAGTCGTGCCGGTCGCGGTCGCTGCGGCGGGCCGACTGGCCCAGGCGGTCCCCTCGGCGTGCTGCCCGGGGAGCCGACCAGCTCGCCGTACCTTCCCCCATGCTTTCCCCATGGAAGACGTCCTGTACGAGGTCGAGAGCGGCCTGGCCTGGGTCACGATCAACCGGCCCGAGCGCCTCAACGCATTCCGGGGCCGCACGATCGACGAGTTGATCCGTGCGTTCAAGATGGCCTGGTCCGACCGGTCTGTCGGTGTCGTCGCGCTGACCGGGGCCGGCGACCGCGCCTTCTGCTCCGGCGGCGACCAGAAGCAGCGCCAGGAGACCGGCGACTACGGCCCGACCGAGACCGGCATCTTCGAGGTCGAGACGCTCCACCGCACCATCCGGGACATCCCCAAGCCGGTGATCGCCGCGGTCAACGGCGTGGCCATCGGCGGCGGCCACGTCCTGCACGTGCTCTGCGACATCACGATCGCCGCGGAGCACGCCACCTTCGGGCAGGCCGGCCCCCGCGTGGGCAGCTTCGACGCC
>DATFRD010000409.1:0-7955 GCA_035263645.1 Candidatus Dormiibacterota bacterium
CACGGGGAGCTCGGGGACGTCGAAGCCCGCGGCCGGCAGCTGCTTCCGCAGCATGGCGCACATCTCCGCGTAGCGCTGGTCGCCGAAGGCCACCGACTCGGCCAGGTCCGGCGCGAAGCGAGCCCGGCTGCCCTCCACCGCCTCGAGGTGGCCCAGGAGGCGGACCCCCATCGCCCGGAGCACCCGATAGTGGAGGTCGTGGCCCCCGTTCCGGCCGGTGAGCTGGATGTTGGCGGTGAGGCGCGCGAGCGGCGTGGGCAGAGCGCTGAGCGGAAACTCGAACCAGGTCGTCCGGCTCAGCCAGTCGACGATGTCGAGGCCGGCCAGGCGCCGGGGTCCCCAGGGAGCGCGGCCGCAGGCCAGCGACACCTCCCGGCCCGCGGCGCACAGGTCTTCGGACAGTTGACAGCCGGTCTGACCGCTCCCGACCACGAGCACCTGACCGGGCGGCAGGGCGCCGGGACTCGTGTAGTCCTCGGCGTCGATGGCCAGGATGCGGCTCGGGAAGGTCGACGCCACCGACGGGCGGTGGGGCCGCTGGTAGGCCCCGGTCGCCAGCACCACCTGACGGGCGTGCACGTCGCCGGCCGAGGTCCGGAGCCGGAACCCGCCACCCGCAGCTGCCTCCATACCCTGGACCTCGACGCCGGCCTGGACGGGAGCCCGGAACGACGCCGCGTAGCGCTCCAGGTAGGCGACGATCTCGTCGCGCGGGACGAACCCCTGCGGGTCGTCGCCGGCGTAGGGAAAACCGGGCAGGTCCATCGTCCAGTTGGGCGTGACGAGGCAGAAGCTGTCCCAGCGACGGCGCCAGGTCTCGCCGATACGCCGGCGCTCGAGCACGACGTGGTCGACGCCCATACCGGTCAGCTCGTGGCTGAGCGCCAGGCCGGCCTGGCCGGCGCCGACGATGACCACCTGGCTGTCGGCCACGTCAGCCGACGCTCGGCTGGAGGCCCGTCGCCGCCTCGACACCGGGGATCTCGCTCATGGGTGCAGGGGGTGGCGCCGGAGGAAGGCGAGCGTCCGGTCGTTGAACTCGTCCACCTTCTCGTAGATCGGCGCATGTGCGCATTCTTCGAAGATCACCAGCTCCGAGGCCCGGATCCCGTCGCGCAGCGGGTCTGCGAAGCGAGTCGACGTCACCATGTCCAGCCGGCCGAACGTGATCAGCGTCGGCGCCTCGATCCTCGTGAGCTGAGCCGACGCATCGTGCCCGATAACCGCCGCGGACTGGCGCATGAACGCGTCCACCGGGGGCATCGGACGCCCGCGCACGAACGCTGCCAGCGACTCGACGTAGTCCTCCCGCTGAGCGTAGAGCTCGGGTGTGTAGCACCAGGAGAAGATCCCGGTGATCACCATCTCGGTCACGCTGTCCAGGGCCGTCGCCATGATCCGCCAGCCCTCCACCACGACCCCGAGGAACGGATCCGTCCTGTGCCACGCGCTGTGGAGTGAGAGCGAGGCTACCTTGGCTGGGTGCTTCGCCGCCAGCCACATCCCGGTGGCGGCGCCCAGCGAGAGGCCCGAGACATGCGCGCGCTCGACACCGATCGCATCCATGAACGCCGCCACGTCGTCGGCGAGCAGCTCGGTCGTGTAGTCGCCCTCGGGCTTGTCGGTGAGCCCGGCCCCGCGGAGGTCGACGGAGATGCACCGATAGTGCTTCGCGTACTCGGCGACCTGGAACGCGTAGCAGGCCTGGTCGGCCGCGAGGTACGGGATCAGGACGAGCGGCTCACCCGTCCCCTGCGACTCGTAGTTCATGGTGATGCCGTTTGCCTGAATCGTGGCCATCGTGGCTCCTCCTGCCGAACACGGGACCGCCCGTCCTGCTATCGACGCAGCATCCGCCATCGGCCGCGCGTGTGCAACAGGGGGCGCGCCGGGTCACGGCGCACGCTCAACCGGACGGAAGGCGGCGCTCCAGGCCGTCGAGCAGGGTGCGGAGGCCGAACACGAAGCGCGCGTCCGGGTCGGGGTTGGCCAGGTGGGCGGCCAGCGGGGCCAGGATCGGGAACTCCTCCGGTGCCAGCGGCTCCGCCCAGCGGTCCGGCGGCGCCCCGGCGGGCGCCGGCCCGGCGAGTGCCTCGTCGCCCGCCGCCTCGGCGCTGTCGAACGTCAGCCGGTAGGCGCCGCCGCTGACCTCCACGTCGTAGCGGTCCGCCACAGCCCCGAAGTCGGGCGTCTCCCACAGAGCCTCGCCGTCTGCCGCCCCGATGCGCATGGTGTCCAGCGTCAGCCTCCTGGCCCCGTTGGCCACCCGAACCCTGGCGGCCACGTCGAGCGGCCGGTGGACGATGAGCTTGTAGACCCCGCCGGATATGCGCACCGGGACGAACCCGGCCGCGGGTGGGAGGAGCAGGGTCATGTCGGCCACGCCGCCGCTCACCGTGAGGGACCGCAGCTGGAGGCCGCGCAGGTCGGCGTGCAGCTTCCAGACGCCGCCGTTGATGACCACGTCCCACGGGATGGCCGGGTTCAGGGCCACGCTGGCGATGTCCCACCACCGAAGCTGCAGGCGCCGGTAGCGAAGGCCGATCCGGACGGTGCCGCCCTGCACCTGCACGGTGGGCAGCTTGCCCTTGAAGTGGCCTGCGTAGAGCTCGGCGAGGGTGGGGTCGGAGCGCAGCCTCATGCCCGCCACACCGCCGTTGAGCTCCAGCCGGCCGCGAGCCAGCGCGCCGAGCGGCGCCTCCAGCGTTCCCTGATCGGCGTCCGGGAGGGCGCCCATCCCCGACTCCTCCGCCACCGCCGCGGGGATGTACGTACCGGCGAGGAGGTGGCACGCATCGACGGCGACCTCGCCGTCGAACCCCGCCGCCAGCAGGGGACGGACCAGGCGCTCATAGAGGTGGGGGGCGGTGGGCTGTGCCATGATCACGACGCGGGCGGCGTCGCGGTGCGACTGCAGCACGCGACGGTAGCCGGCCGCGAACGCCTCCAGCTGCGCCCGCCACGGCAGGTCGGCGGCCGGCTCCGGCACCTCGGCGACGATGGCCTCGGCCAGCAGGCCGAGGAGCTGCTCCTTGTCGCGGATGTGCCAGTAGAGCGAGGCCGCGCGCACCCCCATGCGCTCGGCCAGCGTGCGCATGGTCAGCCCCTCCAGGCCCGCCTCGTTCATGAGGTCGAGCGCGGCGGCGACGATGTGCTCGCGGCCCTCGGCGCCGACGCCGACGAGCCCGCGGAACCGATTCCCGACGCTCATCTCTCTTGACACTCTAACACCGTTCGTGGCAACCTAACGCCGTAAGCTTCCACCCGAACAGCGTTAGACAAGGAGTCGACGGGACCATGCACAAGCTGCTATCCAGGGCCTCCGATGCCGCGCGGGCCTCATCGCCACCGGGGCGCGACGCCCTGGTGATCGAGGGCCTCAGAAAGTCGTTCCGCACCAGGGGCGGCACCGTCGAGGCGGTCAGGGGCATCGACCTGCGCGTCGCGCAGGGCGAGATCTTCGGCTTCCTCGGCCCGAACGGCGCGGGCAAGACAACCACCCTGCGCATGCTGACGACGCTGCTGCCGCCCGACGGCGGCCGGGCTCTGGTGGCCGGCGCCGACATCGCCACCCGGCCTCAGGACGTACGCCGGCGGATCGGCTACGTCGGTCAGCAGGGGGGCGCCGACAGGCCGGCCACCGGCCGCGAGAACCTCGTCCTCCAGGGCCGCCTCTACGGCCAGAGCCGGGGCGAGGCGGCGGCCAGGGCGGCGGAGCTGATCGACCTCCTCGAGCTGTCGGAATTCGCCGATCGTCCCGCGCTGACCTACTCGGGGGGCCAGCGGCGGCGGCTGGAAGTCGCGCTGGGCATCGTGCACCGCCCCCAGGTGCTGTTCCTGGACGAGCCGACGACCGGCCTCGACCCCCAGAACCGGGCCAACCTCTGGGACCGGCTCCGCGCGCTCCGCGCCACCGGCACCACCATCTTCCTCACGACGCACTACCTGGAGGAGGCGGACGCGCTCTCCGACCGGCTGGCCATCATCGACCACGGGGCCATCGTGTCCGAGGGCACGCCGCGGGAGCTGAAGCAGCGCCTGGCCCGGGAGACGGTGCTGATCAAGCCGCGGCCCGCCTCGCGCCCGCTCGAGGAGCTGCGCCGCGACCTCGCCGCCCAGCGCTTCGTCGACGAGGCCCGCATCGAGGGGGAGGCGATCCGGCTCGCGGTCGGCGACGGCACCGAGGCGCTGCCGGCCATCGTCGCCCTGCTCCAGTCGGACGGAGTGCCGGTGGAGACCATCTCGCTGTCGGCGCCGTCGCTGGACGACGTCTTCCTCCGCCAGACCGGCCGGTCGCTGCGCGACGCGGGCAAAGGAGAGCTGTCATGAAGCTGATCACGGACGTCTGGGTGCTGATGGTCCGCAAGCTCAGGGAGACGCTGCGTCAGCCGGTCTGGGTCGTCATGAACCTGTTCTTCCCCCTGGTTCTCCTCGCGCTCTTCGCCCCCCTCCTCCACTCGCTGGTCGGGGGCCCGGGCTTCACCAGGGGCAGCGTGCTCGACGTGTTCGTGCCTGGGATCCTCGTCATGCTGGCGTACACCAGCGTGTCCAGCGCCGGCTGGTTCCTCCTGACCGAGCTTGATTCGGGCGTGATCGAGCGCCTGCGCGTGACGCCGGTGAGCCGGTTCGCGCTCCTCATGGGCGGCATCCTGCGGGACGTCCTGGCCATGATCGTCCCGGCGCTGGTGCTGATCGCGATCGCGCTCCCGTTCGGGTTCCATCCCCGGTGGGCCGGGATCGCCGTCCTCGTCGCCCTGCTGGCGCTCGTCACCGTGGCCACCTCGGCTGCGTCCAATGCGCTGGCTCTGATCCTCCGCAGGGTCGAGAGCCTGACCGCGGTCACGAACGGCACCCTGTTCCCTCTCCTCTTCCTCTCGGGCATGCTGCTCCCGCTGGCGCTGGCGCCCGGGTGGATGCGGGTCGTCGGCCACTTCAACCCGCTCTACTACGTGGTCGAGGCCTCGCGCGACCTCGCCGTCGGGACCGTCACGTCCGCGGCGGTCGGCGAGGCCTTCCTGGTCATGGGCGGGGTCACCGTGGTGGCCACGTCGTGGGCCACCCACGTCTACCGGAAGGCCGTGGCCTAGCCCGAGGACCCGAGGCGGACGGCTCGGCGGCCGTGATCCGAGCGATCACCACGCCGCCGAGCGCTGCCGCCCCCGGCCTCAGAGCCTGGGGATGGTGGGTGGCAGCAGAGCGCTCGGCACCGGCACCGGCGACACGGGCACCGGCGACACCGGCACGGCGGAGGGCGACGGGACCGGCTCGGGCGTCGCCGACGGGGACGGCCCCGGGGACGGGGACGGCGACGGCGCCGGCGCGGTCGGTCCAGCGCTGGGCGACGCCCCGGCCGCGGTCCGGGAACCGGGCCGGGCGGTCGACATCGGCGCCCCCACGGGGACCGGCTGGGAAGACGGCTGCACCTGGGCCGGCGGCTGCGAGGCCGGAGCGCCGGGCACCGGCAGGTCGGCCGGAAGCCGTTCCCGGACCGCCGGCTGCTGCAGGGTCAGCACGATGACCGCCCCGGCGCCCACGCCGATCCCGAGGACCATGCCGAGCAGCATCCAGAGGGGGCGCCGCCGGCGGATGCTCGCCGCCGGCACGAATTCGATGACCTCGCCGGTCGGGAACCCGGCCGCATGGGCGCTCTCGTACCCCAGGCCGCGGGCAGCGGCGGCGGGAACCAGCTCCGTCGAGCTCCCGGTGCCCCTCCCCGGTCCGTCCACGTCGAGCCCGTCAGGCATTGCGATCGCCTCCAACCGTCCGCGTCAGCCGCGAGAACGGGCGACAGTATAGACGGGAGGCCTGCCCACGGACGCCGACCACTCACCTTCCACCTGGGTCTCCCCTGCAGCCGGACGCGCCGGGCCTGACTCACTCTCGAATGCGCCGGTTCTCGGGGTGGAGCTGCCGATAGTGGCGGGCGCAGGCCAGGGCAGGTTGGCCAGGCTGGTCTCGCCTCCGTCGGCCCAGTGGCGCCGGTGGTGGGGCTCGCACTCCTGGGCCGGGATCGTGCCCGCCAGAGGAGAGCACGCCACCTGAGGCCGCCCTGCACACCAAACAGCCGCAACCCAGGCATCCCCGGCCCGCTGCCGTACCTTGGACGCGTGATGTGGAGATCGGCCGTCTGGCGGCAGTTCGGCGCCGCCATCGACATGCTGGACGATGCGCTGCGCGATTGCCCCGACGAGCTCTGGACCGCGGAGCTGTGGCCTGAGCCCGGGGCGCCCGGTTTCTCGGCGTTCTGGTACCTCGCGTTCCACACGCTGTTCTGGCTCGACTGCAACGTCTCGGGTAGGCCGGACGCGTTCGCGCCACCAGAGCCGTTCGGAGTCGAGGAGCTCGACCCGGCGGGCAAGCTCCCGCCCCGCGTGTACACGCGGGCCGAGCTTCGGGACTATCTCGCGTACGGCCGCCGGAAGACCCGGGAGACGATCGCGTCCGCGTCGGACGAGCAGCTCGATCGGTCGTACCGTACCGGCGGCGGGACCGCGCTGCCGTTCGGCGAGCTCCTGGTGTACACGATGCGCCACGTGCAGGAGCACGCCGCCCAGCTCAACATGGTCCTGGGGCAGCGGAGCAGCCAGGTCGCCGGCTGGGTGGGCGTCGCGAAGGACGCATAGGCAGCGCGACCGCCTCGTCGAACTGTCGCGGGCTCGTCAGGCCCGCTCAGCCGCTGCACTGAACGATCGACTCCTGACGGCACAGCGGGCCGGGCTCCTCCCACAACCGAACGCTATCGCCCGACCTCCTGGCCGCTGTCCTATCTCTCCGGGCGCCCGGCGCCGGCCGGGTTCAGCCCAGCACTCAGAATCGGTTGAACCGCCAGCCGCCGTCGACGGGCACCGTGACGCCGGTGACCATGTCGAACGCCGGGCTGCAGAACGCGGCGACGAGCTCCGCCACCTCGCCTCGGGTAACGAGCCTCCCGGCGGGCGTGTGCCGAACGGCCCGCTCCACGAACGTCGGGTCGTACTCGGCGATGTCCGCCGCGCTCTCCTCGATCTGGCCGGGCGCCAGGGCGTTGACCGTGATCGACGGTCCGAGCTCCAGCGCCAGCTGCTCGGTGAGGAATATGAGTGCGTTCTTGGCCAGCGCGTAGATCGAGTGGTTGCGGAGGTAGGCCGAGCCGGCCGAGATGTTGACGATCCGGCCCCAACCCCGTGCTCGCATGCCCTCCGCCACCCGCTGCGAGGCGACGTACGCAGCCTTGACATTGGTGTCCCAGATCGCATCCCATTCCGGCTCGGGGAGGGTTGCGTAGGGCGTCATCGAGAAGGGCCCTGCGTTGTTCACCAGCACGTCGACTCCGCCTCCCAGCAGGCGCTCGGCCTCGGCCGCCACCTCGGCCACGGACTCGGGCCGGGACATGTCGCCGGGGACCGCCACGTGGCGCCCGCCGGTCGCCGAGGCGAGCTCCTCGACCAGTCGCGAGGCGGCCTCGGGAGACACGTGGTACTGGATGCAGACCGACGCCCCGTGCGCCGCCAGCGCCCTGGCGATCACGGCGCCGAGGTTGCGCGAGGACGCCGTGACCAGAGCTCGGCGGCCGCCGAGGAACTGCTCCACCACGGCGTCAGCGGCCGTGCCCGGGCATCTCGAGGTCGCGAACCACGCTGCCCCTGACGTTCGCCATCATGCCCACGGCCCGGTTCATGAGCTCACGGCCGCGCGGCTCGCCCTCGGCCATCTGCGGCCAGTTCTCGAAGGAGCCCATGTTCTCGAGCTCGGTCAGCAGCCAGAGCTGCGCCGGCCCCAGCGAGTACTGGGTCACGAACACCCTGACGTTGAAGCCTCGTGACCGCCAGTAGGGCAGCAGCTCGTCCTTGAAGAACGCCTCCAGCACCCCTGGCTCGACCTTCGACTCGAAGGTCTCCACGTGCCACATCCCGCCTGGCATCATCGGGACACCCTCCCTGAAACTGGGCTCCTCAGAGCGCTGTGTAACCGCCGTC
>DATFRD010000410.1:0-6699 GCA_035263645.1 Candidatus Dormiibacterota bacterium
TTGTTCAGGTAGATGGCGGGCTTCCAGGCCAGGCGCGAGACCGTCCTCATCGCGCTGATGGCGAACGCCGGCGTCGCCGCGATGAGCATGAGGTCAGCGCCCTTGTCCTTGAGCGCGGACACCTGGGAGGACACGTCGGGCGCCGCCGTCGAGTCGTAGCTCTGGGTGGCGATGATCCAGCTGGCGTTGGAGCCCAGGCCCTGGGTCAGGCCGTTGACGTAGTCCTTGCCGTAGTCGTCGTTCTGGTACAGGATGCCGATCTTCGCGTTGGCGTGGTTCTTCATGATGTCCTTGGCGTACACCTTCGCCTCGGACACGTAGTCGGGCTGCAGCCCGATCGTATACGGGAACTGCTTGTACTCCGCACCCCACTTGCTCGCGCCGGTCGCCACGAAGACGTCCGGCACCTTCTGCTGGTTCAGGTACGGCCTCGTCGCCGTGTTGATGGGGGTGCCGAGCTCGCCGACGACCGCGAAGACCTGGTCCTGCTCGACCAGCTGGTGCACGAGCGGGACCGCCTTGGCCGGGTCGTAGCCGTCGTCGTAGATGACGTAGTTGATCTTGCGGCCGGCCACGCCGCCCTGGGCGTTGATGTACTGGTAGTAGGCGTTCGCCGCCTTGCTGACCGGCGCGTAGAACGACGCCGGGCCGCTGAGCGGCGTGGTGGTGCCGATCTTGATGCTATCGCTCGTCACGCCCACCTCGGTGGGCGTTGTGCCGCTCTGCGTGCCCTGCGTCGTCCCGCAGGCCAGGCCCACCAGCAGGCCTGCCGTCGCGATCGCGAGGCTGCGCCACCGATACCGCCGACCGATCATTCCCTAACCTCCTTGCGGTCCCCGTTGGCGACATGTCACCAGCTCTCTCCTCCTGGCGGTCGCCGGTTGGCCGATACTACTCTCGGCGAAAGCCTTCGGCAACTTCCCCCCTGTCTGCCGTTGCTATCCTGTGCGCGGGATGGCAGCGAGCCCCGTTCGCACAGGCAAGCACGCGAGCCTGACGCGGAAGGAGGCCAAGCGGCTTACGCGCGACCGCCTGCTGGCGGCGGCCAGGCACCTGATCCTCACCGGACCCGAGGCCGAGCTGTCGGCGAGCGCTGTGGCGCGACGGGCCGGGGTCGCGGGTGCCACGTTCTACGAGCACTTCCGGAACCGCGAGGATCTGCTGCAGACGCTCGCCGACGAGCTGTTCGCCGGCGTGCGGGAGGAGCTGCGGCAGCCCCGCCGCGAGGCCGTGGAGGCGCCGGGCGACCTCGACAAGCTCGAAGAGGAGTTTCGCCGGCCGATCCAGATCATCGCCGCCAACCCCGCGCTGTTCCGGCTCGCCCTCCGCGCCCGGCACCAGCCCTCGTCTCCGCTGGGCCAGCTGAGCCGGCAGCTGACCGGCAGCCTGCGCACCGACCTGGTCGAGGAGCTGGTCCAGCGGGGATATCCCGCCGCGACGCCCGAGGAGCGGCGCCGGCTCGAGATGGTGGCGGACATCCACATCGCCGCCACCGAGGCGCTGGCCCTCGGCCACGTGAGCGGCCGCTATCCGGACCTGGAGGAGATCGTCGACATGCTCGTCCTGGTGACGAGGGGCACGCGCCTGGTGCGCGACCGCCCGGCAGTCGAGCGATGAGCCGGTCCCGCTGGTCTTCACGTCAGGCGGGCCCCACCGGCCCTCCCTGACTCGGCCGGCTTGGTGGCGCCCGCGACCGGTGCCGGGGTCGTGCCAGGAGCCTCGACAGGGACGCCTCTGCGCGCCGCCCGCTGGCGCAGGTACCACCCTGCCACGCGGTAGAAGCCGCCCATGATGCCCTGCGGCATCGTGTACATGAGCGCGATCAGCAGCACGCCGTAGACGATGTCGGGCCGCGCCTTGAAGATCTGCTGGGCGTAGATCGGGCTCCAGACGACGAAGATGGCGCCCAGGGCGGGCCCCGCCATCGTGCCCAGACCGCCGATGACCGCCCCGACCACCAGGGCCAGCGACAGGTTGACGTCGAACGAGTCCGGGCTGACGTACGCCGTGGTGATCGCGTCAAGGCTGCCGGCGACCCCCGCGAAGATCGCGCTCAGGCCGAAGGCCAGGGTCTTGTAGTACGTGAGGCTGACGCCGTTGGCGACGGCGGCCGTCTCAGACTCCCTGACGGTCTTGAACGCGCGCCCGACGTCGGTGCGCAGCAGCGCTCGGGAGAACAGGAAGATGGCCACGAGCAGCACCAGCCCGAGGTAGTAGAGCCACTGCTCCGACGTCAGCTGCTGCGCGGCGACGAGCCCGAAGGGGTCCTCGGCGGGCGGCAGGGAGATTCCCTGGCTGCCCCCGGTCAGGGTGTCGAAGTGCCTGATCAGCGTGGGCATCGAGATGGCGAGCGCGAAGGTGGCCAGCCCGAGGTAGAGGCCGCGCAGCTTCAGGGCCGGGATCCCGAGCAGGACGCCGCCCAGGCCGGCCAGCGCGGCCGCTACCGGCATGGTCGCCAGGTACGACCAGCCGTACTTGAAGACCAGGATGGACGTCGCATAGCCCCCGATCGCCATGAAGGCGCTGTTGCCCAGCGAGATCTGGCCGCAGAAGCCGGTCAGCAGGTTGATCCCGATCATCGCGATGAGGAACGCGAAGACGTAGGTCCACTCCAGCGTCGGGAACTTGCCGAGTATGTAGAGGGGAGCCACGATCGCAACCACCAGGAGCGCCCCGGCGAAGATCCGCGCCGGCTTCGACAGCGCCTGCGAGACCAGCACGTCAGCCTCCCACCCCGGCCGCGACCACCTCGCAGGAGGGAGCGTCCGTGTGAGCGGCCCGATGGGCCAGGGTTTGCGTCGTCATGTCGCCCTCCCATGCCATGCCGTGTGCTGTGCCATGCCCGCCCCCTGCATCTCCTCCGTCACGTCAAACCCTGCTCACGTGAGCACGGCCGACGAGACCGCCCGGCCTGAACAGCAGAACGGCGACGATGACGACGAAGCCCAGCACGATGCGGAGGTCCTGCGCGCCGGGCACGTACGTGCCGACCAGCGCGAGCAGCACGCCGACGACCACGCCTCCCACGACCGCGCCCACCGGGCTCTCGATGCCGCCCAGCACCGCCGCCGTGAAGGCGTAGAGGAGGACCGCCTGCATGAGGCCGGGGTCGAGGACGGTGACCGGCGCGATCAGCATCCCCGACACCGCGCCGACGCCGGCCGACAGCCCCCAGCCCAGCGCCAGCATCCAGCCCACCCGCACCCCGAGCAGCCGGCTCGACTGCGGATACAGCGCGGAGGAGCGCATCATCAGGCCGAGCCGGGTCCGCGAGAAGAACAGGTAGATGAGCAGGAGGAGCGCCAGCGAGACGCCGATCAGGCCCAGGTCCTGGACGCCGATCCCCACACCGGCGATGAACACGGGCGTGACCGGAAAGGGCGTCGGGAACGTCCTGATCGTGTAGCCCCAGATCAGCCCGGACAGGCCGTTGAAGACGGAGAAGAGCCCGAGCGTCACCAGCACCACCGTCAGGATGGGCGCGCGCTCGACCGGCCGGATGATCACCCGCTCGATCGCGATGCCTCCGGCGATCGCCACGGCCACCGTGATCGGGAACACGATCCAGTAGGAGAGGTGCACCTGGGTGATGAGCGTCCAGGCGAGGAACGTCGTGAACGTGGCCATCTCGCCCTGGGCGAAGTTGATCGCCTCCATAGCACGGTAGATCAGGATCAGCGCCAGCGCCAGGCTCGCGTAGATCCCGCCCGTCGCGACCCCGAACACGAGCTGCTGGACCACGCCCTGGGGCGAGATGCCGGCGACCAGGAGCAGCTCAGTACCCAAGGTAGGACCTCCTCACCGACTCGTCGCCTGCCAGCTCGTCGCCCGTGCCCGACACCGCGATGCTGCCGACCTCCAGCACGTACGCGTGGTGCGCGGCCCGCAGCGCGGTGCGTGCGTTCTGCTCGACCAGGAGGATGGTGACGCCCTGGTCCTCGTTGATGGTCCGGATGATCCTGAAGATGCCCGTGGTGACGGTCGGCGCCAGGCCCAGGGAGGGCTCGTCCAGGAGCAGGAGGCGCGGCCGCATCATGAGAGCCCTGGCGATGGCCAGCATCTGCTGCTCGCCTCCGCTGAGCAGGGCCGCCACCTGGCTCCCGCGCGCCTTCATCCAGGGGAAGTACTCGTAGATGCGCCGCAGGTCTTCCTCGATGCCGCGCCGGTCGTGGCGCAGGCACGAGCCCATCTGCAGGTTCTCCAGGAGGGTCAGCTGGGCCAGGGTGCCCCGCCCCTCGGGGACGTGGCCGACCCCGAGCCGGGCCACGTCCTCCGTCGAGCGGCCGGTGAGGCTCTCGCCGTCGAACCGGATGTCCCCGGTCACCTTCACCAGGGCCGTGATGGCCCGCAGGGTCGTCGTCTTGCCGGCACCGTTGGCGCCCAGGATGGCCACGACCGAGCCCTCGTCGACCGAGAGCGAGATGCCGTGCAGCGCGGGCACCGCCCCGTAGTAGGCCACCACGTTCTCGAGCTCGAGGAGGGCCACTCAGTCCTCCTCGGACCCGAGGTAGGCCTCGATGACGCGCGGGTCCTGGCGGACCGCCTCGGGCCTGCCGTCGGCGATCTTGCGGCCGAAGTCGAGCACGACGACCCGGTCGGATATCGCCATCACCAGGTTCATGTGGTGCTCGACGATGAGCACCGTCAGGCCCAGCTCGCGGTTGATGCGACGGAGCAGCTCGCCCAGGTCGGTGACCTCCGCGTGGCTCAGCCCCCCTGCCGGCTCGTCGACCAGGAGCAGTCGAGGCCTCGAGACGAGGGCCCTCGCCAGCTCGACGGCCTTCATCGTCCCGAACGGAAGCCCGTCCGCCAGCCGCTGGCCCAGGCCGGCCAGGCCGACGAACGCCAGGGCGCGCTCCGCCTCCTCGACCGCGCGCCGCTCCTGGCGGCCGACCCCCGGCCAGCCCACCCCGGCCAGCACGAAGTACAGCGGGTTGGTCGAGAGCTCGCGGTGGTAGCCGACGAGCACGTTCTCCAGCACCGTCATGCGCGTGCAGAGCTGGACCGTCTGGAACGTCCTCGCGATTCCGCGGTGGACGATGCGGTGGACCGGTGTGTCCAGCAGGGTGTGGCCGTCGAAGAGGATGTCCCCCGAGTCGGCCCGGTAGAGCCGCGTCATCACGTTGAAGAGCGTCGTCTTGCCCGCGCCGTTGGGCCCGATGAGCCCGACGATGCTGCCCGTCGGCACGTCGAAGCTCACGTGGTCGAGCGCCATGATGCCGCCGAACGTGATCGTGACATCGCGCACCGAGAGCAGCGGGGACGTGGTCGTGCGAGCGCCGGCCGGCGCTGCCAGCGAGGTCATCTAGAGAGCGCGCTCGGCCACGTCTTTCCCTCCACCTTCAGCCGGGCCCTCCTGCGTCAGCCCGACCTGACACCTGGCCGCCCGTCCGTCGCAGGATAGAGGCGGCTGGAAACGTTGTCAAACTCGACACACGGGCTCCTCGCCGAGTCCGGGTATCGCCTCAGTCCGGCGGGGGCACCTCGCCGGAGCCGCGCGGCAGCAGCCGGAACGGCATCACGACCCGGCGCGGCGGACCCTCGTCGCCCTGGAGGCGGGCGAACAGCATCTCGGCCGCCCGGCGCCCCAGCGCCGTCGGGTCATGGGCCACGACCGTCGCCCCGAGCACCTCGGCCAGCTCGAACTCGCCGAAGCTGACGAGGGCGGTCTGGGTGGGCTTCGCGTGCAGCGCCAGGACGGCCCCGATGGCGAGCACGCGGTTGGCGGCCAGGATGGCGGTTGGCGGCCGGGGCAGCGAGAGCAGCTCGACCACCGCGCGCCGCGCGTCGTCGACGCTCCGGCAGCCCGGCCGGACCAGGTCGGGGTCGACCTCCAGGCCCGCTGCCGAGAGGCTCTCCCGATAGCCGCGCATTCGCTCCATCGAGGGGTAGATGGCGCCGTCGTCGCCCCGGCCGACGTACGCGATGCGCCGGTGGCCGAGGGCGTGCAGGTGCTCGACTGCCATCCTGGCGCCACTGCGGTTGTCGAACACGACGTGATCGACCTCCACCCCGCACGGCGGCCGGTCCACGAAGACCGTGGGAATGGGCACGCGGCCGTCGACCAGGAGGTGGCGGTGGTCGGCGTCGCACGTCACCACCAGGAGGCCGTCGACGCGGCGGCCGAGGAGCGTGCGCACGAGGTCGCGCTCGCGAGCGGGATCGTCGTCCGAGGTGCCGAGCAGCAGCATATGGCCGTGGGCGTGCGCCACCTGGTCGACGGCGCTGCCGATCGCGGAGTGGTGCGGCTGGACGAGGTTGGGGACGACGAGGCCGATGGTCGCGGACCGCTGCCCGGGCCGCAGGCTGCGCGCGATGTCGTTGCGCTGGTACTGGAGCGCGCCGATCGCGTCCCTCACCCTGGCCACCGTCTCCTGCCTGACGACGGCCTGACCGTTCACGACGCGGGACACGGTCGTGAGGCTGACACCCGCCCTGCGCGCCACGTCGCGCATGGTGGGGAGACGGTCGTCCACGGTCACCTGCCTAACGCTAAGGCCGGACGGCGCTGCGTGGTGGCCCATCGAGTGGTGGCCCGCGCTGCCGGCCAGACCTGGTCCTGCCCGGGGCCGGCCCGGGCCTGCCTGCGCTTCAGGCAGTCGGTGTCGGGCTGGGGGCCGGCGTGGGGCTGGCGGTCGCCGTCGGGGTCGGGCTCGGCGTCGGGCTGGGGCTCTGGGTCGGTGGCGGCGGGGTCGGTGG
>DATFRD010000411.1:0-6826 GCA_035263645.1 Candidatus Dormiibacterota bacterium
ACGCCAGCCGGGAGGTCGTCGCCTCGTGGGTCACGCCCGGCGCCGCCCGCGGGCCAATCCTCCGGTTCGGCACGCGCCGTGACGGGCTCGGGACCACGGTTCACGCCGAGACCCGCACCTACGTCGACGGCAAGAGCGGGGTCGAGGTCTTCACGCACCACGCGCTGCTGCACGACCTGCGGCCGGCCACCGACTACGTGTACGAGGTCACGCACGAGGGCGGCGCTCCCCTTACCGGCAGCTTCACCACTGCCCCACGGGGGCGGTCCAGGATCCGCTTCACGAGCTTCGGCGACCAGGCCACCCCGGAGCCCGGCAACGGGCTGGCCTCGGTCTGGGCCGGGTTCAACCCGCCGCAGGTGGAGCGCCTCCAGCCCCTCTTCCACCTCCTCAACGGCGACCTCTGCTACGCGAACATCAGCCCCGACCGGGTCAAGACCTGGCATGACTTCTTCCAGAACAACCAGGTCTCGGCCAGCCGTCGGCCCTGGATGCCCGCCGCCGGCAACCACGAGAACGAGCTGGGCAACGGCCCCATCGGGTACCGCGCCTACCAGACGCGCTTCTTCGTGCCCGGCAACGACGAGCCGCCCGAGTTCCAGGGTCTCTGGTACACGTTCCGCGCAGGCTCGGTGCGCGTCATCTCGCTGAACAACGACGACGTCTGCCTGCAGGACGGCGGCGACTCGTACGTTCATGGCTACAGCGGCGGCCGCCAGAAGCGCTGGCTGGAGCGGACGCTCGCAGCGGCGCGCGCCGAGGATGGCGTCGACTGGGTGGTCGTGGTGATGCACCAGGTGGCGATGTCCTCGGTCCACAACTTCAACGGCGCCGACCTCGGCATCCGCCAGGAGTGGCTGCCGCTCTTCGACCGCTTCGGCGTCGACCTGGTCGTGGCCGGGCACGAGCACCACTACGAGCGAATGAAGCCGGTGCGCGGCTTCGACGGCTCCACCCCGACCATGCGCCCGCAGCCGGTGTCCGATGGCCTGGACGTCATCGACACCAGCCGGGGGACGGTCCACATGATCATCGGCGGCGGCGGCACCTCGGCGCCCTCGAACGGCCTCTTCTACGACCCGCCTCAGTGCGACGTGATCATGAGCGTGGGCCCCCAGCAGCCGACGCCTCCCGGCGGATCCCGGCCCAAGCGGGTGCCCACCAAGGTGACCGAGATCGCAACCTGGGCCGGCCACCGCGACGCGCAGGACCCCTACGGCTTCGCGTCGTTCGACGTCGACCCGGGCCCGCCGGGCGGCATGACGACGATCGAGGTGACGTTCTACCGGACCTCACCGTCCACGACGGCGGCCGCCGTGCCGGTCGACCGCTTCATGCTCCAGCGGCCGCGCTCCGACAGCGAGGGCCGCGAGGACCGGGAACGCGAGCGGGCCGGGGCGGCAGTCGGCTAGCAGCATCTAGTCCGTCCCGCGCGCGGGTGCGTGGCCCCACAGGAGCCCCGGGTCGCGGAGCACGCTGCGGCCCGGGACCCCGGACCATTCGGCCTCGCCGCCGAAGTCGTCGCGCCAGGACCACAGGCGGCGCGTGTACAGGCCCAGCTCGTGCTGATGTGTGAGGCCGGCGGCTCCGTGCAGCCGGTGCGCGACGGCCGCCGCCGACGTGGCGGCCTCGCCGGCCCTGACCTTGGCTGCCGCCACCTCTACGTCGCCAGGGAACTCGACGGCGTGCTCGACCGCCGTCACCGCGCTGGCCACCTCGCCAGCGAGCACTGTGAGCTGCCGCCGGTCCCCAGCCAGGACCACGGTGAGCTCGAGCACGCGTTCCATCGCTCCCACCATCTGCACGGCGCGAATCAGCGCCCCGAGCCGCAGGACGTCGGCGCCGGCCGCGTCGGCCACATTCGTCCGGTCTAGCGGCTCGCCCGCAAGGTTCACGGCCGGAACCAGGCCGGCGTCCTCCGGCAGCAGGAAGCCGTCGCCGCTGAGCAGGGCCGCCGCCACTCTGCCGTACGATGCCCGTCCGCGGTGAACCAGCGACAGCGGGCCGGGTGGCGCGCCGGCGCCGCACAGCCAGCCGACCAGCACAGTCTCGGCCAGCGGGACCGGAGCCGCGAAGGCGGCGGCGACGCGCACCACCTCGGCTGCCTCGGCCAGCGGCAGCTCCGTCCCGGCGGCGGCCAGGCCGGTCATCTCCAGCTCGCGCCAGAGCCGCGGCGACCAGCCCTCGGGCTCGGCCCTCCGCACCACCTCGGGAGGACAGCACCGAAGGAAGACGTCGGTCGCGGACCGGGCGACGGGCCAGTGTCTCATTCGCCGGTCAGGCCCGCCGCCGGCACCGCCTGGAACAGCAGCTCAGCCAGTCGTCCCCCGGTGATCGGCTGAGCCAGGCCGCGCACGGTCTCGACGACGTCGCGCTCGAACCGCGTGCCGAGCTCCGCGACCAGCGCCGCCTGGGCTGCGGGCGACTCGCCGGCCTCGACGGCGCCGGCCACGGACAGCGCGAGCCGGCGCAGCGCCCAGAGGCGTGCGGTCAGCCTTCCGATCGCGTCGGCCGCCCTCGCGTCGCCGGCGAGCCCCACCTCGATGGCCTGGCGAAGCAGGGGAAACGTGCTCAGGAAGCGCTCCGGGCCGCCAGACGCGAATGGCAGATCCATGAGCGCCTGGCTGGGGCCCTCGCCCTCTCGGCCGACCAGCATCGTCTCCGGCAGGAACACGTCGCGCAGAACGATTCCACCGCGCCGGCCGTCGCCGTGCGGCGGGCGGCTCGGCCGGATGTCGACGCCGGGCGACCCCAGGTCGACCATCACGTGCGACAGCCCCTCCTGGCGCTCGGTGCGGACCAGCGTCAGCAGGTAGTGGGCGCGGTGGGCGTTGCTGGCCCCGACCTCGCCGCTGACAAGGAAGCCACCATCTGAACACCTCGCCGAGGGGTGTGCGCCGGGCTCCGACATCCCGACGCAGAAGAAGCACTCGCCGCGGGCCATCGCCGGCAGCAGGCGCTCTCTCTGCTCCTCGCCCCCGTGGCGCAGCAGCAGCGGGCCGATCAGCCGGTCGCTGATCCAGTGCGCGGCGACCGGGGCGCCGGCCGCCAGCAGCTCCTCGGCGACGACGTGGCGGTCGAGGGGCGTCCGCTCACCGCCGCCGTATCGTGCGGGCCAGGTCATCCCGACCCACCCGCGCGTGGCGAGCCGCCGGCTGAAGCCGGGGTCGAACCCCGAAAGCCAGCTGCCGCACCTCGGCTCGAAAGCCTGCTCGCGCAGGAACTTGCGGACCTCCAGCCGCAGACCGTCTGAGCCGTCGGGGAGCAGCGGCGGCCGGAAGGCCGGGCGCGCGTCGATCATCTGCCGCACCCGGCGGAGCGGGAAGACGCGTCGCCGACGGAGACCATCTGCACGCTGCGAAACAGCTTGACGCCTCCGAGGTGAAGGGCAGGAGAAGCAGCAGCGCCGCGCTGGTTAGCCGGCCCCGGGGTGCGAGTCCGGGGCGCTCCAGGGCTACCTGCGCGACACGAGCCCGAAGGAGCAGGCCATCATCGCGGCGCCGCCCCATCGTCCGGCGTCCAGGGCCGCAGGCGGGGCCACCAGCCGGGCACCGCCCGCCGGTAGGCGTCGTACTGCTCGCCGAAGCGGCGGCTCAGCTCGGGCTCCTCGTAGAGGCGCACGAAGAGGTTCGAGATCACGGCCACGACAGCCGCGTAGACCACGAGCGACGGCTGCCCGAGCAGCAGCGCCTCGCCCAGGATGGCGGCCAGCAGGGCCACGTACATCGGGTTCCGCACATGGCGGTAGAGGCCGCCGATCACCAGGCGGCCGGGCGCCGCCACCGGCGCCGGGGTGCCCAGGCCCTCGACCACGAAGCGGACGAACGCATGGACAGCCGCGCCGACCCCGGCGCCCAGCAGCACGGCGCCCGCCACCCGCAGGGGCAGCCAGTACGGCAGCGGGTCGCGGACGCGCCACCCGGTCAGCAGCCACGGGACCAGGCCGACGACGGTGCCCGGCGCCAGCACGAAGAACAGCGCGCTTCCCACGGCCGCCCGGCCCCGGCTCATGAGACGGCTCTCCGGCCCGCGACGCGGGCGTCTGGCGCGGGGTCCAGGTCCAGCTCGAGGAACTCGGTGATGCGGATGAGCCGCAGCACCGCCCGCGCCGGGGCGGGCACGCCCGCGGCCCGCTCCGCGCGGACCAGCCGCGGGTTCCGGAGCCGCACCATCGTCCCGCGCGTCACCAGCCGGCAGCCGCCGGCAACCAGGATGTTCCGGACCCAGTCGGCGCCCGAGCCGTAGGTGAGCGCCATCCGGTAGCCGGCCGCGGTGCGGAAGACGTTGACCGGCGTCCGATACGGGCGGCCCGAGCGTCTGCCAATGTGGAGCACGACGCCGAAGCGGGGCAGGCGGGTGGCCGCGCGGCCGAACAGCCGGTTGGTCACGTGGCGGTTGAAGGTCGCCATCCTCCGTCCGAGTGCCATAGCCGGTGCCTCCTGGAGTTCGGTATCCGCCGCGTGGGTCGGACCCACGCTGGACGGCTACCTGCCGCCCACCAGGTAGTGGTCCGCCCCGTCCTCACCACTGTGCTACATTCCGGCGACGGGAAGGTGCGGGAGGGGGATGTGATCCACTCCGGGCGCTGGCTCGGCCGATACCAACTTGACCGGCTGATCGGCTCGGGGGGCTTCGGCGCCGTCTACCTTGCACGGCACGTGGACCTCAGCGTGTGGCGGGCGATCAAGGTGCTCCACCAGGGCATGGCCGATGACCCGGCCATTCGCACCCGCTTCCTCCGCGAGGCCAGGATCGCCGCTCGCCTGAGCCACCCGAACATCGTCTCCGTCGTCGAATGCAGCATCCAGGAGGACGCGCAGTACCTCGTGATGGACTATGTCGACGGCATCACGCTGGGCAGCCTCATGTCAGGTATGGAGCCTCGCCAGCGCCTGGTCGATCCCACTGTCCGCCAGGCCCTGGCCGACGTCGCCGCCGCCCTCGACCACGCTCACGCCCAGGGCGTCGCCCATCGTGACCTCAAGCCATCGAACGTGCTCGTCCGCCGTGTGGACGGCCGCGCGCTCCTGACCGACTTCGGCCTCGCTCGCTCGGGTTTCGATGCCGACCTGACCAGGACAGAGCGCTCCCTCGGCACCTTCGCCTATATGTCGCCGGAGCAGTGCCGGCCCGGCCGGACGGTCACGACCAGCTCTGACATCTACTCGTTCGCCGCCATCCTGTTCGAGGTCGCCTGCGGCCGGCCCCCGTACGGACACGGACTGGCGGCGATCGCCGGCCACCTGGCGGACGACCGACCTGTCGCCTCGGTCCGCGACGCCGATCCAGAGCTGCCCCGAGCAATGGACGACGCCGTGTCGCGCGGGCTGGCTCGTGAACCGGAGAACCGGTTCGCGTCGGCCGGCGCCCTCGCCAGCACATTCCTCGCGGCGACCACGCCGATCGCCTGCGAAAAGCCGGCCGACAGGTCGCCTCGGCCCACGGCGAACGCGCGCCGACGCCCCGCGCTGGCGCTGCTCGTCGCCGCGGCGTTCGCCATCACCGGCGTCGTCGCCACGTCGGGCGCGGTTGCGCTCCACGGCACCGGGCATGGATCGCCTTCCTCGTCCCCGCCATCTCCTTCCGCAGCCTCGCCGTCGGTGCCGACGCCGAATCCCGCCGCTCGACGCTCATGGCCGCGCTACGGCTACGACCTCACGAGGACCAGCCAGGTCGTGAGCGCGATCCAGCTGCTTCTGATCTGGCACGGGCTGAGCGTCGGCCCGACCGGCGCGGACGGCAGCTTCGGGAGCGGCACCGAGGGCGCGGTGCTGGAATTCCAGTACGACAACGGCCTTCCCGTCACCGGCACCGTGGGCCAGCAGACCTGGGAGCGGCTCGTGGTTGCCCTCGGTCCGAGAGACCGGGGCCCTGACGTGGAGGCAGCGCAGCGGCTCCTCCGGGCCTGGAACGCCAGGCTGGGGCCGCCCATCGATGGCGTGTACGGCATGCCGACCGAGGTGGCCCTGAAGGCATTCCGGAAAGCCAAGGGCCTGCCCCTGAACGACAGGCTGGATGTCGACGCCTGGTGCGTGCTGGTCGGAGGCACGATCGCCAGGCCATCCCCCGTCCCGTCTCCTCACTTACCGCCCGCGTCAGGCGGGCTGGGGACCGTCGCGAGGTAGACAGCCTCCACGCCCGCGAACGTCACTCGATCAGCGTCCTTGAGCACGCTGGGCCCAACGACTGGAACGCCGTTGACCTGCGTCCCATTCACCGACCCGAGGTCGCGCAGCACGATGCCGCCTGCCTCGCCGGCCAGTTCCGCATGGCGGCGGGACACGCGGTGGTCTACATCCGCAGCGGAGAGGTCGACATCGGGCGTCCAGCCCGTCGCCCGCCGCCCGACCATCCAGCTCGATCCCCGCAGCAGAACCGTCTCGGGCCCGACGATCAGCGCCGGGCCGAAGCGCAGCGGCGATCGCCTGCCGAATTCGCTCAGGAACTCCGCGGCCAGCGCCCCCCCGCTGTCGTGACGGTCGGCAGGCGCCTTTGCGAGCCCGCGAGCCAGGGCTTCCTCGACCCCGGCGGGCAGGTCCGGATTGCAGGCTCGGGCCGACGGCGGCTTCTGGCCCAGGTGGCCGGCGATCGCCAGTTCGCCGCGACCGAACGGCACGCGGCCCGAGGCGACCTCGAAGAGCATCACGGCCAGCGCGTACACGTCGCTGCGCGCGTCGAGCTCGTGCACCGACCCGCGGCACTGCTCCGGCGACATGTACGCGCAGTTCCCGATTGCCACACCGGTCTGAGTGAGGCCTGGTGCGCCGATCATGCGAGCGAGGCCGAAATCGCTCAGGAAGGCGCGGTCATCCGCCGCGCGGATCAA
>DATFRD010000412.1:0-16453 GCA_035263645.1 Candidatus Dormiibacterota bacterium
GCTGCCGAAGCCGAGGTGCTGGTTGTCCTCGCGGTCGGGGTCGAAGCGATCGGGGTCAGGGAAGCGGCTGGGATCGCGGTTGCCGGAGCCGAGCACGAGCGTGACGGGCGACCCCTTCGGGATGGTCGTACCGGCGATGTCGATGTCGTCGAGGGCGGCGCGCCAGGGCAGGATGTGCACCGGTGGCTCGTAGCGCAGCAGCTCCTCGACGATCCCGATGGCCAGCTCCGGCTCGTGACGCAGCCGCTCGAGCACGCCGGGGTGCCGCAGCAGGGTGAGCATGCCGTTCGTCACGAGGTTGACGGTGGTCTCGTGACCGGCGACGAGCAGCAGCCGGGCGGTGCCGAGCAGTTCCCCGTGCGACATCGGCCCCTCGGGTCCGGGGTCGGCGACGAGGCCGGACAGCAGGTCGTCGCCCGGCTGCCGGCGGTGGGCCTCGACGAGCTCGGCCAGGTAGTCGCCGAACTCAGCCAGGGCCTGGTCGCGCCTCCTCTGCTGTTCGGGGTCTCTGGCGAGCCTGGGGTCGATGGTCTCGACGTTCACCTCGACCCAGCGGCGGAAGCGCGGCTCGTCCTCGCGTGGCACCCCGAGCAGCCGGCAGATCACCGTCACCGGGAACGGGTACGCGAAGTCGTCGACGATGTCCACCCGGTTCCCCTTCCCGAAGCGATCGATCAGGCCGGTGACCACCTCGTGGAGCCACGGGCGCATCCCGTCGATTCGCCGAGGGTCGTGGGGCGGCCCGAAGTGCCTCATCGCCTGGCGACGCACCCGGTCGTGGTCGGGCGGGTCGAGGCGGATGAACCCTCCCAGCACCCCTGGGGTGATTGTGCGTCTGTAGGCCTCGTCCGAAAGGTTGTCCGGATCCGAGCTGAGCCGCGGGTCGTGCAGCAGCGCGGCGATCTCCCGGTAGGTGCTGACGACGTAGGTGCCGTCCTCCTCGCGCGACACCGGGGTCTTTCGGAGCTCGGCGTAGAGCGGGTACGGGTTGGCGCGGTTGGAATAGTCCAGGACCTGCTCGTAGACGCTGGCGGTCAGTCTCACGGCAGCGAGTCCGAGCCCGGACGCACCAGCACCGCCCGTCGTTCGTTCGGGGCGTGGCCGGTCACCACGGCGGTGGCATGGTACGCAGGGATCCGGCCCGGAAACTCGGCCGGGACGGGCCGCCTCGCCGCCGGCTGGTCGATGGTCCGGAACGGAGGCGGGAAGGGCGCCGCGGACTCGATCAGTCCCTGATAGAACCCCAGCCACTTGGCCTGGTCGAACGAGACCGCTGCGACGACGCGGCCCTCGCGGCCGTAGACGGCCACGAACCGGCGGTCCTCTACCGATCCCTGGGCGACGACCATCTCGTCGGCCGTGGTCGGGACTCCCACCGACTTGATGTTGGTGCCGAACTGCGCCGACCAGAAGACCGGCACCGAGAGGTGCGGCCAGCGAGCGGTCTGGGCGCTCACCATGTTGTGGGCCGCGATCTCGGCCTGGGCGACCGCGTTGCCCCAGTGCTCCAGGGAGAGGAACTGGTACCCGAACAGCGCATGGGGGAAGCGGGCCACGTCGCCGGCGACGAAGACGTCGTCGCTGACCACGCCGTTCGCGTCGAAGGCCCGGCAGCCGGCGTCGCAGGCCACCCCGAAGGGACCCGCCGCCAGGCCCGAGCCTTCCAGCCACTCGACGTTGCGGATCGCGCCCAGCGCGGCCACCGCCACGTCGGTCTCGACCATATCGCCATCCGACAGGTAGGCGCGGCGCAGCCGTCCGTTTCCGTCCCCCTCAAGGGCCGCGACCGTGACCCCGCAGCGGAGGTCGACGCCGTGGTCGCGCTGCATGTCCGCCGCCACCCGGCCGATCACGCCGCCGAGCGCCGACACCAGCGGTGCCGGTCCTTGCTCGACGACCGTCACCGGCAGGCCCAGGTCCCGGCGGATGGAGGCCACCTCAGAGCCGGTGAAGCCGGCGCCGATGACCAGCACCCGCTGCGGCCCGCTGACCAGCCGCTGCCGCAGCCGGCCAGCGTCCTCCTGCGTGTGGATCACGAAGACCCCGTCCAGCGCGGCCTCCGCCTCGTTGGGCCAGGGCCGGGCGCGGGTGCCGGTGGCGATCAGCAGGCGGTCGAAGCCGACCTCCTGACCGTCGGCCAGGCGCACCCGCTTGCCGGTCAGGTCCAGCCCGGTGGCGGGCTGGCCGAGCCGCCACTCCACGTCGAGCGCACGGGGTTTCGGCAGCGTCGTGCGCTCCGGCGCGAGCAGGCCGTTCAGAACCTGCTTGGACAGCGGCGGCCGGTCGTAGGGCTCGCCCGACTCGTCCCCGATCACGGTCAGCGACCCGGTGAAGCCCTCCTCTCGCAGCCTCTCCGCGGCCTCCAGGCCGGCCAGCGAGGCGCCGACGACGACGATGCGCCGGACCCAGTCGAGCCGGTGGCCGTTTGGGCCGGCGGCCATCCGCGCGCCGACATTCTCCTGAACGTCGCGCGCCTCCAGCCGGTCGACCAGGATGGCCCTGACCGGGCAGGCCGCGGCGGCCCGCAGGACACGCTGGCGCTGCGCGTCGTCCGGATTGAGGTCGTACATCAGGGCCTCCTCGCCGTACATCCTGAAGACGTCGGGCGCGTGGAAGGCGCACTGTGCGTACCCCTGGCACCGGGTGAGGTCGACGACGACCCTCATGCGGACGTCGCCTCCCTCGAATGGACGGCTGTCGAGATCCGCCACGCCATGCTCTTCTACTGTGAGGCGGGCGTAGGCCCACGTCGCCTGGCAGCGGGCACGGCAGGGCTCCTGCATTTGGCCCAGCCACGGTTCGTGCGGCGCCGTGCCTTGCGCGGAGGCAGCCATATTAAAGTTGACATTTGTGCAAGTCTCTGTTTGAATTTTGCCGTGAACGCTCCAGCGGGGGACGTCGACGCGGCCCTGCGGGCGCTGGCCGACGGGAACCGCCGGCGCATCCTCGCCCTGGTTCGCGACCAGGCCCGCGCGGTCGGGGAGATCGCCGAGCAGGTCGCGATGTCCCCGCAGGCCGTCTCCCATCACCTGGCGGTGCTGCGGGGCGCGGGCCTGGTCAGCGAACGGCGGGAGCGCACCCGCCACCTGTTCGTGGTGCGCACCGACGGACTGCGCGCCGTGCGGGAGTTCCTCGACGGCTTCTGGCCGTCCCACCTGGCCGCGCTCAAGCAGGCTGCCGAGGCCGAGTCCCGCCGGCACCGGGCGGACGGCAGCCGGGATGGCTGATTTCTCGACCTCGATCGACATCGGGGCGCCGCCGGAGGCGGTGTTCGCCCGCCTGGTCACCGCCGAGGGCATGGTGTCCTGGATGGGCCAGCACGCCGAGCTGGACCCCGTCCCCGGCGGGGGGTTCGCCGTCGACATCAGCGGGACCCTGATCCGGGGCCGATACCTCGAGGTCGACCCGCCGCACCGGGTGGTGGTGTCGTGGGGAATGGCCGGCAGCGACGATCTCCCACCCGGCTCCTCCCGCGTGGAGTTCACGCTCACCGGCATCCCCGGCGGCACCCTGCTCAGGCTCGTCCACACCGGTCTGCCCGACACGCGGGCCCGGGGGCACGCGGCGGGCTGGGCCCACTACCTCGCCAGGCTGCGGATGGCGGCGGCCGGGACGGACCCCGGCCCCGACTCGTGGGCCGCCGGCGGGGAAGCCGGGGCGGCCCGGCCGCGACCCGGCACCGCCGACACACTCGCCCCGGAGGAACGATGAGCAGCACCAGGGACGGCAGCGCCCGCGCCGTGGCCGACACCGCGGACGGCCTCCTCCTCGCCAGCGTCGAGGTCGCGGCTCCCCCCGAGCGCGTCTTCCGAGCGCTTGCCTCCCGGGAGGTCGTCGGCTGGTGGATCAGGCCCGGCGCCTTCGACACGAGGGAGTGGACGGGCGACCTGCGGGTCGGCGGCCCCTGGCGAGCTTCGGGCGTGGCCAGGGGCAACCCCTATGGCCTGGAGGGTGAGTTCCTCGAGGTCGATCCGCCGCGGCGGCTCGTGCACACCTGGCACGTGGTCGGCACGCCGGGCCCCACGACGACGGTCACCTACCTCGTGGAACCGCTGGGCGGGGGCACGCGCGTCACGCTCCGACACGAGGGCTTCGCCTCCAGCGAGGTGTGCATCAACACCTGCACCGGTTGGGAGACGAGCTTCGCGCGGCTCGCGGAGATCCTGGCCTCAGAATTCGTGGCTTCGGAAGCCCCGCCGGGTCGCGGATAGGACGCGGAGCAGCCGGTGGGGTACGACAGGAGGACGGCCGAGCGCGTGCGGCGGGTCCTCTCCGGGCGGCCCGACGCCGTCGAGAGGAGGATGGTCGGAGGGCTGTCCTTCATGGTGAGCGGCCGCATGTGCTGCGGCGTCACCGGCAGCGCCCTGATGGTCCGCGTGGGGCTCGAGGCGTACGAGCGGACGCTGGCTGAGCCCCACGTGCGGCCGATGGAATTCGCCGGCCGGCCGCTGGCCGGCTACGTCTGCGTCGATCCGGACGGCTATCGGACCGACACGGCACTGGCTGCGTGGGTCCAGCGGGGCGTCGACTTCGTGGCGGCGCTCCCGGCCGGGTCGCGCCGTACGAGCTCCTCCTGAGCACCGGTGGTGCCGGAGGCGTCCCCTCCTGCGCGTGGCGTCCGGCTGGCCTGGTCGGACCTGCTGCGCGGGTCTTCACCGCCGCCGAGCACAAGCCTCCCACTGAATGGAGGTCCCGCCGGAGGGGCGAGGTGCAGATGCCTTCGACGAGGCATCTGGCCAGACTGGGAAGTGCGGGACATCGCGATGCGGGCGGTGCTGTCGCGTGCCGGATGTACGCCGGTCGGCAGCGAGCGACGGCACCGAGGATGACGAGGAGGCAATCCATGAAGACGGACGTTGAGATCAAGGAGGACGTGATACGGGAGCTGCGCTGGGACCCGGAGGTGCCGCAGGCGGAGGCCATCGGCGTCGCGCTGGAAGACGGAGTGGCCACGCTGACGGGACACGCGTCCACGTACGGCGAGAAGCTGGCAGCTGAGAAAGCTGCCGCGCGCGTCTACGGCGTCAAGGCCGTGGCCAACCGGATGGAGGTGCGCCTCGCTGGAGCCAGGAAGGACGACACCGACATCGCCAGGGCGATCTCCCACGTCATCGAGTGGAACACCAACATCCCGGCCGACCAGGTCAAGGCTCGTGTCGACGAGGGCTGGGTGACGCTGGACGGGGCTGTCGACTACGGCTTCCAGCGTAAGGAGGTCGAGCGGATGGTGCGCCACGTCACGGGCGTGGTGGGTATCGCCGACAACATCCGGGTCAGGCCGCCGGTGAGCGAGGCCCAGGTCGAGGCGAAGATCGCCGACGCGATGCGGCGCAACGCGGAGCTCGACGCGCGCAGCATCAAGGTGGAGTTCTCGGACGACACCGCCAGGCTCTACGGCCATGTCCACTCCCTCCACGAGGAACTGGCAGCTCGCGTCGCGGCGGCCGCCTCGCCGGGTGTGGCCAGGGTGGAGAGCCATCTCCAGGTCGTGCCCTGAGCCGGAACGGGCGGCGTCCACTCAGCCGGACTCCTCCCCTGTTGAGCACCTGGTCCGGGCGCACGACTCACACGTCCCACCAGAGGACGACCAGGTCGTCGGCGCCCGGCGTCCAGGTGGTGGGATCTGACCGATCGGCTCCGCGTTCGACGAGCGCAGCCGCCACCTCCGGCTCCCGTTCCGGCGCCAGGCACAGACGGATCCGCGTCATCCTGACGAACGCCTCGAAGCTCACCGCGACCGCTGCGCCGGGCGGGCGCCGATAGACCTCGGCACGCGGCTGGATCCCTGCGGCTCGTATGGCCGCCGACGCGTCCTGCCAGGTCGGCCGCTCGGGGCGCTCGATGCCGTGGAAGCGCCGCCAGAGGGGGGAGAGGGCGCTCAACGGGTGTCGGGCCGTGATCTCCAGCACCACCCGCCGTCCTGCATGCTCACCGAGGGCCACGACGAACGGGGCGATGTCGGGGATGTTGTACAGGACGTGGCTGCACACCACGACGTCCGCTATCGGGGTCCGCGGAGAGACGTCGGGCCAGCGTCCGACGATCGACACCACCTGCAGCCCCCGTCTCGCCGCTCGAGAGCGCAGCTCGGCGATCATCCCGGCTTCCGAGTCGACTGCGATGAGCCTGGTGGCGCCTGTCAGCGGCAGCGATGCCGCGCCCGCACCCGCGCCGACGTCGAGGACGGTCCCCCCCGCTGGGAGCGCCTCCGCGGCCCTTGCGAGCGCGATGCCGGTGGGCCGTTCGATCTGTGCATCGGCACGCCGGGCGAACAGGTCTCTCGGGAGCAGCCACGGCGACTCGGGGGCGGCGGCCAGGATGTGCTCAGGGATCGCCCAGTCCGCCAGGGCGTCGCGCCACACGTCCAGCGGATCAGTCGGCACCGTTCATCCTGGCGTCTTCACGATAGGGCTGAGGCGCCTCGTCGAGGGGCGGGCCGCGAGCCCGGCCGCACCTCGCGGCTCAATCAAGTGTTTAATCGAGGCGACCGTGAGCACTCCTCCGGCCGCACGACGGCCGCCGAGACCGACGGACGACCGCCGCCAGGCGCTGGTCGAGGCTGCGTTCAATGAGATCGCCGAGCGCGGCTTCGAGGGCCTCCGCACCCGAGAGGTCGCGGCCGATGTCGGCGTCAACATCGCCACCCTCCACTATTACTTCCCGACCAAGGAGGCGCTCATTCGGGGGGTCGTGCAGCTCTCGATGCAGCGGTTCAGGTCGACCCTGACCTCCCACGGCTCATCGGCCGACCAGCTGCGCGGGCACCTGCACGCGGTTCGGACGCTCCTCCGCGAGGATCCACAGCTCGGCACGGTCATGGCCGAGCTGGCGCTGCGCTCGGCTCGAGACCCCGCCCTCAAGAACATCATGGAGGAGACCAACGACGCGTGGCACCGGACCGTGCGAGCCCTTCTGCGGCGGGCCGTCCGGGACGGCCACCTCCGACCCGAGCTCGACAGCGACGACGTGGCGGCCATCGTGGTCGCGACGCTGGCCAGCATGACGCTGCCCGCGGTGGCCGGGGCAACCCGGATGGACCAGGCCTTCCGGCAGCTCGAGCGCTGGCTGGGGATCGCGGGCCCGGCGCCGTCCGGGCCGGCCAGCAGCGAATCAAGCAATTGATTGGTTCCTGAGCCTATACTGGGTCAATCGCTTGATTGATGCCTCAGGAGGTTCGCCAGGATGGCCGCACAGCCCCGGATTCCCGCATTCGTGCGGATCTTCGATCCGCTCGCCGGCCGCCTGCTGCGCATGGGGGCGCGTCTGGGCCCGAACGCCCTGCTGACCGTTCCGGGCCGCAGGACCGGCGAGTTGAGGACGACGCCCGTGGCCCTGGTGGAGGTGGGGGGGCGGCGATGGATTGCCGGTACCTTCGGCGACGTCAACTGGGTGCGCAACCTGCGCGCGGCCGGGAAGGGCACCATCACCGTCGGCGGCCGCACGGAGCGACTGCAAGCCGTCGAGCTGAGTCGTGGCGAGGCCGAGTCGTTCTTCGCCGACATCCTCGGACCGTACGTGCGGCGCTCGCCCTTCGCAGGCTGGATGCTGCGGTCGCTCCTTCACGCGCGCGACGTGATCGACGACCCGCACGAGGCTGCCGAGCGCCATCCCGTGTTCGAGCTGCACGCCACGGAGGCCTGATGGCGCACCAACCCTGGCGTCAGCCGGGGACCGATCCGCCTGCAGCGGCACGGTCCTGGTCGGCCCTCGCTCGTCGTCTCCTGCCAGCCTCTTCGTAGACCTCGAGGACCTCGGTCGCCACGCGGCTCCAGTCATAGCGCCTCGCGTCGGCGACCCCGGCCCGGGCCATCCTGCGGCGCCTGGTCGGGTCATCCAGGAGCTCGTCCAGCGCCGCCGCCCATGCTCGTGGCTCACCCGGCGGCACGAGCAGCCCCTGACGGTCGTGGGAGATGATGCGGCTGAAGCCGGGAATGGCGGAGGCGAGGACCGGGACCCCACTGGCCATCGCCTCCAGCAGCACGATGCCAAAGCTCTCGTTCCCGGTCGCCGGCGCGCAGAAGACGTCGGCGGCCGCGTAGCAGCCGGGCAGGACCCCGTCGTCGACGAAGCCCGCGAACGTGACATCCGGCACAGCGTGCAGCGAGACGAGGCGCTCGCAGGTCGGACGGAGCGGTCCGTCACCGACGATCACGAGCTGGACGTCGTCGCGCTGCCGGCGCAGCAGGGCAAAGGCCGCGAGCAGCGGCTCGAGGCCCTTACGCCGATCGAGCCGGCCGACGGAGAGCACAGTCAGCTGGCCGGGACGGCGGAACGGCTCGTGGGGCCGCTTGCCGGCGGCGAACCGCCGCGTGTCGACCCCGTTCGGAATGATCCGGTAGTCGCCGGGGAAGTAGCGCTCGGCCAGCTCACGCGCTGGAGCGCTCACGGCGATGCGGGCGTGCAGCCGGCTGAAGTAGCGGGCGAGGAACGGCCGGGCCCAGCGGTACGCGGCGCTGCTCTCCGCTGAGGCGTGAAACGTGCCCACGTTCACGCCCGGATGCGCGTGCAGCACGAGGAGGGGGAGCGTGGGCAGCAGAGGCTCGTGGTAGTGGACGACGTCGAACCCGCTGGCCCGGACGACGTCCCGTGCGCGGCGGGCCAGGAGGGGCGACAGGCCGATGTGAGCAATCGAGCCGTTCCCGCGTACGGGCACGGTGCGGCCCATCCGCACGTAGCCGGGCGCCTTGCACGCCTGGTCCGACGCATTGGTGGGGGCCAGGACGGTCACCTCGTGCCCCCGCCGTCGCAGCGCGGCGGCCAGGCCGCGCATGTGCTCGCTGACCCCACCGGGATACGCGTAGTCGTAGGCGGACACGAGGCCGATGCGCAGCGGTCGCTGGACGCCGGGGGCCCGGGCGCCGCCGGGCTCAGGTCCCATGAGATAAAGCTGCGACGGCTCCGGCGAAACCACACGGGCCGGTGGTCCCCCTCCCCGCGGGCATGCCAGCCGCCGGCCCCCATGCAGCTGGCGATTGGGGGGGTCGTCGTTTGTCATAGTGGCAGGCGCTCGGCCCCACCCCGAACCACGCCGAGCGAGCGCTGCTCGAGCGGCGCCTCCACAGTCGGGACACCAGGAGCCGAACTTCGATGCCATCGCCTGAGGACGGAATCCAATCGCAGCTGCGCAACATCGAGGCAGCGTACGGCCGGTCGATCGATGAGCTCGTGGCCGATGTGGCGGCCAGCGGCCTGACGAAGCACCCCGAGGTGGTGGCAATGCTGAAGGAGCGCTACGGCATGGCGCACGGTGCGGCGCACCGTGTCTCTCTCGTGGCGCGCGACCGGCTGACCGGGCCGCAGAGCTCGGTGCCCACCCCGCCCGCGCCGGTGCTGGCCGCCTACGAGGCGGTGCTGGGGACCATCGCGGCGCTCGGAGATGACATCGAGAGGCTGCCCAGGAAGGGCTACGTGAGCCTGCGACGGCGCAAGCAGTTCGCAATGGTGCAGCCGGGCGCGAAATGGGTGAATCTGGGCCTGATCCTGCCGGGCGTCGAGCCTGGTGGCCGCCTGGAGTCAGCGGCGAGGTGGAACGCGCTGTTCACGCACCGCGTGCGCATCGTCTCCGTCGCCGACATCGACGACGAGGTCCGTGAGTGGCTGCGGGAGGCGTATCTGGCGGGCTAGGAGCGCGGCCCGAAACCGGGCCGAGAGGTCGGCGCGCCTCGTCAGCTGGAGAGGGCCGGGCGCATCTGCACCCGTCCCTCTCCGCAGCTGGATCGCCGTCACGCGCACGCCACCGCGGGGGCGCCGGCCCGCTCGTCGGCCACCACCCGCCCGTCGGCCAGCCGGACGACCCGGTCCGTCTGCGCCGCCAGGTCCAGGTCGTGCGTCACGACGACGAACGTGACGCCCTCCTCGCGGTTCAGCGTCCGCATCAGCCGGACCAGCTCGTCCGAGGTCTGGCTGTCGACCGCGCCGGTCGGCTCGTCGCCCAGCACCAGCGCCGGCCGGTTGACCAGCGCCCGCGCGATCGCCACGCGCTGCTGCTGGCCGCCCGAGAGCTGATCGGGCCGGTGGTGCAGGCGCTCGCCCAGGCCGACCATGGCCAGCAGCTCGAGGGCCCGTCGGCGTCCGTTCCTGCGGGCCCCGCCGCTGTACCGGCACGCCAGCATCACATTCTCGACGACGTTCAGCGCCGGCAGCAGGTTGTACTCCTGGAACACGAAACCGATGCGCCGGGCCCGCAGGTCCGCCCGCCGGCCGTCGCTCAGGCGGGAGGTGTCCTCGCCATCGATGAGGACGGTGCCGCCGCTGGGCCGCAGGAGCAGTCCGGCCACATCAAGGAGCGTCGTCTTGCCGCTTCCGGACCGGCCCACGATCGAGGTGAACTCGCCGCTCGGGATCCGGAGGTCGACGCCATCCAGGGCGGTGACGGTGTGGGAGCCCTGGCGGTAGGTCCTGGTCAGGTTGACGAGCTGGATGTCTGCCATCTCACTGCACTCCTTCGAGGGTTGGGGTGGGCGGCTACAGGCTGCGCAGCGCCGTGACCGGGTCCAGCCGGGCCGCGCGGAGGGCCGGCAGGATGCCGGCGATCGTGGCCAGCGCCACCGCGAACCCGAGCGCGATCGCGCTCAGGCGGGGCGTGACCAGGAAGATGTCGAGGCTGCCGGAGCTGCCCAGCCGGTCGACCAGCGTGGTCAGGCCCAGGCCGAGCCCGTAGCCCGCAAGGCCGCCGATCGCGCCGATCACCGCGGCTTCCAGCAGGTATTCGGCCAGCACCTGGCCGGTGTGCGCGCCGACCGCCTTCTTCAGGCCGATCTCGCGGACCCGCTCGCCGACTGCCATGATCATCGTGTTGACGACGGAGAGGCCGCCGATCAGCAGGGCCAGCAGCGCGGCGCCGGTGAAGATCGCGGTGAACGTGGTGCTCGTCGACTCGAAGTTGGCGACCATCTCGGAGGGCTTCTGCGTCTGCACGCCGGACACCGTGTCGTTGATGCGCTGGGCGATCCGATCGAGCTCGGCCAGCGAGGTGCCCCTCGCCGCGTAGACGTCGAAGCTCTGCGTGAAGGCGTTCACGTCCACCGCCGAGCGAACCGCGGGCGGCAGCGTGTCGGCCATGAGCATGCGCGCGTCGGCGTCGCTCACCTGCGCGAAGTCGTCGGTGGGGTTGCCCGTCTTCGCCAGGACCCCGACGACCGTGAAGCGGTGGCTGACGAAGTCCGCCGTGGCGCCCCTGGGCCGGAGGGGCAGGCCGAACGTGTCGCCCACGCGCTTGCCGTACGAGGTGGCCATCGCGCTGCCCAGAATCACCTCGCCGCGGGCGCCGCCGGCGAGATCGCGACCGCTCGCGAACGTCATGGCCGGCATGCCGTATGCGCTCACGCCGCGCTGCTCGTTGACGATCAGGGACGGCGGGCCGAGCTGGATGGTCCCGCTGACGTCGGCCAACACCTGGTAGGCGGGATAGACGGCCGCCACACCGGGGACCCGCGAGATCTGGCTGCCCGTGGCCAGCGGCAGGAGCGACGCCTGCTGCTCGGCCGGTGGCTTCACCGCGATCGCGGTCCCCGCGTACTGGACGCCGACCGCCAGCATCGAGTTGAAGTGCTCGGCCAGGGCGCCCATCGTGGTCAGCGCGAAGATGCCGATCACGATCCCCGAGATCGTCAGCGTCGAGCGCATCTTGCGCCGGAGCAGGTTGTTGAGGATCTCCTTCATGTCGCTACGGCTCCTGTCGGGTTCGTCGGCGCTTTCGTTCGCCGCGTCCCGAGCATCGAGCTCGCGCCTCGTAGCCGTCGTCCGCCGGGTGGTTGGTTCTTCGCGTACTCCCCGGGTCGCACGCCGATGCGACCAGCGGGTGAGGCCTGCCGCGGGGGCGGCAGCTATGCTTGGGCGTGAACATGGCGTCAGGCCAGCCCGATGCTCCTGCTCCGCCCTCGCCACCTCGCCGAGGCGGTCAACCCGGAGGGCCGCGAAGAGCGGGGCCGTCGTTCCGAGACCTTCGCTTCTGGATCGTGCTGGCGGTCATGCTGGCGATCAACGTCCTCATCGTCAATCTCCTCACGCCGCAGTCGCCGCAGCAGGTGACGATCACCTACACGGAGTTCAAGGCCCAGGTGGTGGCGGACAACGTGACCAGCATCACCAGCCAGGGCGACACCATCACCGGACTGTTCAAGAAGCCCGTCCCGGTGTCTCAGGGCAGCAAGACGACGACGCCCCACTTCCAGACCCAGCGTCCCGCGTTTGCCGACAACGACCTGGAGCAGCTGCTTGAGCAGCACAACGTCACCATCAACGCCACACCGGAGAACCCGCCGACCCCCCTCTGGCAGACGCTCCTGTTCAGCTTCGGCCCGACCATCCTGATCGTCCTCGGCTTCCTCTACCTGATGAGGCGCGCCACAAGCGGCGCGGGCGGCCTGATGGGCTTCGGGCAGAGCCGCGCTCGCGTGTACAACGCCGAGCGGCCCGGGGCCACGTTCGAAGACGTGGCCGGCATCGACGAGGCGACGCAGGAGCTGCAGGAGGTCGTCGACTTCCTCCGCGAGCCGGCGCGCTACCAGCGCCTGGGCGGCGTGGTGCCGAAGGGGGTGCTGCTGGTCGGGCCGCCCGGGACCGGCAAGACCCTGCTCGCGCGCGCCGTGGCGGGCGAGGCGGGCGTGCCGTTCTTCAGCATCTCGGCCGCCGAGTTCATCGAGATGATCGTCGGGGTCGGCGCCTCGCGCGTGCGGGACCTGTTCGCCAAGGCTCGGGCCGCGGCCCCGGCGATCATCTTCATCGACGAGCTGGACGCCATCGGCCGCAGCCGCGGCAGCGCGGTTCGGCTCAGCGGCAACGACGAGCAGGAGCAGACGCTGAACCAGATCCTGACCGAGATGGATGGCTTCGACCCCCAGGTGGGCGTGATCGTCCTGGCGGCGACCAACCGGGCCGATGTTCTCGACCAGGCGCTCCTTCGGCCCGGCAGGTTCGACCGCCGGGTCATGGTGCAGCCTCCCGACCGCCCTGGCCGCAGGGCCATCCTGAAGATCCACACCAGGAACGTTCCCCTGGCGCCGGACGTGGACCTGGACGAGCTCGCCGCCGAGACGCCGGGCATGGTCGGGGCCGACCTGCGCAACCTGGTCAACGAGGCGGCGCTCCTGGGCGCCCGCCGGGGTCGGGCAGCGGTGACCATGGACGACTTCCAGGAATCGATCGAGAAGGTCCTGCTGGGGGCCGAGCGGAAGATCGTCCTGAGCAGGGAAGACCGCGAGCGGGTCGCCTACCACGAGAGCGGCCATGCCCTGCTCGGCCTGCTGGTGCCCGGCGCCGACCCGGTCCGAAAGGTGACCATCGTGCCCCGCGGCCAGGCCCTGGGCGTGACCGTGCAGAGCCCGGTCGACGACCGCTTCAACTACGGCGAGTCCTACCTTCGGGCGCGGATCATCGGGGCCCTGGGCGGCCGCGCCGCCGAGGAGCTCATCTACAGCGAGCCGACGACCGGGGCCGAGAGCGACCTCCAGCAGGTGGGCAGCATCGCGCGCCAGATGGTCGTGCGCTGGGGGATGAGCCCGAAGCTGGGCCCCCTCAGCTACGCGAGCGAGGAGAGTCAGCCCCTCGCCCAGAGGCCGTTCAGCGAGGAGACCGCGGCACTGATCGACCAGGAGGCCAAGCGGATCGTCGAGGAGTGCCTGAGCGAGGCGCAGCGGCTCCTGGAGGAGAATCGTCCGAAGCTGGAAGCGCTGGCCCAGGCACTGCTCCGCGAGGAATCCCTGGACGAGGCGCAGATCCTGCAGGTCACCGGCCTCGCGCCACACGACGCCCGTCACGCCGCACCGCATCCGGCCAGCGCCACCGCCGGCTGAGCCGCGCCGCTGGATTCGCGCTCCCGCCCCCCGGCGCCGTCCCCTCGGCTGAGCCGTCGCTTCGCCTGGAGACACACTGGAGGCACGACGAGGATGTCCACGGATCGCCAGCAGCACGCAGCGGAACCCCTGCCCGACGCCGGCGGGCGGGCCACCGTCGTGCTGCACGTGGGCGGTCAGCGCTTCGCCACCGAGGCCGCCGCGGTGGAGCGCGCTCTCGGCCGGCAGCCCGGTGTGATCGAGGTCCAGGCCAACCCCGGCGCCCAGACGGTGACGGTCACCTACGAGCCCGCGCGGACGTCGGTGGCCGCGCTGCAGCGCCGGGTGCGGAAGTCCGGCTACCGCTGCGCGGGCCAATCGGTGCCGCTCCACGTCTGCGAGCCGCTGGCCGAGCCAGGCGGGGCAGCGCCGGGTGTGCCGCCCGCGTCCCACAAAGCGGCGCCTCCGCACGCCGTGGCCCCCGAGAAGGCGGCGGGCCACGGGGGCCACGCCGGCATGTCCATGGACGCGATGGTCCGCGATATGCGCAACCGGTTCGTGGTGGCGGCCGTCCTCTCGGTCCCCATCCTGCTGTGGTCGCGCATCGGCCGCCAGGTGCTGGGCTTCGAGGTTGCGGCCCCGTTCGGCCTGCGCGACGACGTCTTCCAGCTGCTCCTCAGCCTGCCCGTCATCGGCTACTCGGCCTGGATCTTCTTCGCCGGCGCCTTCCGGGCCCTCCGCCAGCGAACCCTGGACATGATGGTGCTGGTCGCCGTGGCCATCGGGGCCGGCTGGCTCTACTCCCTGGTGGTGACGCTGCGCGGCGGTGGCGACGTGTTCTACGAGGCGGCCACCGTCCTCGCCACCTTCGTGCTCCTCGGCCACTGGTTCGAGATGCGGGCCAGAGGCGGCGCCAACGACGCCGTCCGCGCGCTGCTCGACCTGGCGCCACCCCGGGCCGTGGTCCTTCGGGACGGCGAAGCCGTGGAGGTGCCCACCTCCGACGTGGCGGTCGGCGACCTGCTCCTCGTCCGTCCGGGCGCCCGGGTGCCGGTCGACGCGATCGTCGAGGAGGGCGAGAGCGAGGTCGACGAGTCGATGGTGACCGGCGAGAGCATGCCGGTCAGCAAGGCGGCGGGCTCCGAGCTGATCGGCGCCACCATCAACCGAAACGGCACGCTGCGGGCACGGGCCGCCAGGGTCGGCGCCGACACGGCCCTGGCCCAGATCGTGAAGCTGGTCCAGCAGGCGCAGAACTCGAAGGCGCCTGGACAGCGGCTGGCCGACCGCGCCGCCTTCTGGCTGGTGCTGGTGGCCCTGGTCGGCGGCGCGGCGACGCTGCTGGTCTGGCTGGGCGTGGGGGCCGGGCTCGAGACGGCCATCCTGTTCGCCATCACGGTCGTGGTCATCACCTGCCCGGACGCGCTGGGCCTCGCCACGCCGACTGCGATCATGGTGGGCACCGGGCTGGGGGCCAGGCGAGGGATCCTGTTCAAGAACGCCGTGGCCCTGGAGACGTCGGCGCGGATCGGGGTCGTGGTCATGGACAAGACCGGAACCCTGACCAGGGGCGAGCCGGAGGTGACGGACGTGATCCTCGCCGGGCTCGCCGAGGCCGACCTGCTGGAGCTGGCGGCGGCGGTGGAACGCGAGTCCGAGCACCCGCTGGCGCAGGCGGTGACGCGGCGCGCAGACGCGGGCGGCGCCGCCAGGGCCCGGGCGGAGCGCTTCGAGGCGGTGCCGGGACACGGTGCGCTGGCCGTCGTGGGCGGGCGACAGGTGGCGGTCGGCAGCCGGCGGCTCATGGAACGCGAGCAGGTGGCACTGGGCGGCCTGGAGCCCCGGCGGGCGGAGCTCGCCGCCGAGGGCAAGACGGTGGTGTGCGTGGCGGTCGACGGCCGCGCGGCGGGGCTGCTCGCCATCGCGGACGCGCCCCGGCCGACCTCCAGCCAGGCGGTGGCGGCGCTTCGCCGGGCGGGCATCGAGGTGGTAATGCTGACCGGCGACAGCGAGGCGACCTCCCGCCGGGTGGCCGGTGAGCTCGGGATCAGGACCGTCGTGGCCGAGGTGCTGCCCGGCGACAAGGCGAGCAGGGTCGCCGAGATGCAGCGGCAGGGGCGCCGGGTGGCCATGGTCGGCGACGGCGTGAACGACGCCCCGGCCCTGGCCCAGGCCGACCTGGGTATCGCGATCGGCGCCGGCACCGACGTTGCCATCGAGACGGCCGACGTCGTCCTGATCCGCTCGGACCCCCTCGACGTGCCGGCGGCGCTGGCCATCGGCCGGGGCACCCTCCGCAAGATGCGGCAGAACCTGGGCTGGGCCGTGGGCTACAACGCGATAGCGCTGCCCATCGCGGCCGGCGTCCTCCAGCCTGCTTTCGGGCTCGTGCTGCGGCCGGAGATCGCAGCCATCTCGATGTCGGGGTCGAGCCTGATCGTGGCCCTCAACGCCCTCCTGCTCCGGAGGCTTCGCATCCCCGGAGCGGCCTCGATGCCCCATTCGACCACGTAAACCGACTTTTGTCCCGGTCTCATAGGATCGAGAGCATGTTGACGGCGCAGAAGACGACGGATGCCGCCCGGCGGCTGGCTCCGCGCACCGTTGCCCTCAGGGCGCGGCGCCGCGGGTTCTCGCCGGCGGACGTCTACCGGCACCACTTCTCCGGCCGGCCGAGAAAG
>DATFRD010000413.1:0-2183 GCA_035263645.1 Candidatus Dormiibacterota bacterium
GGGGCTGGAGCCACCCGACCTCCAGGCCTGGGCCTACGCCTACGACGTGGGTCTGGCCCGGGACCGACCGGCAACCTGAGCAGGCGTCCGCCCATCACAAAAACAGAGGGGCATCGACAAACAGATTCAAGCGAGGAACGCGCGGACCGCTGCCAGGAAGTCGGCCGGGTTGTCGTCGTGGACGACGTGGCCCGCGTTCGCGACCTCGACGGTTCGACAGTCCGGGATGATCGCCGCCGCCGCGGCCAGCGCCTCGGCGCTCAGGGCCCCGCTCGTGGCGCCGCGCACCACCAGGGTGGGAACCCCGATCTTCGCCAGGTCGCGGAACCAGGCCGGGTCGGGCTCCGCAAGCTGCGCCCTGATGGCGGGCAGCACGGCGCGGTCGGCGCGGAACGTGACGCGACCGCCGTCCAGCCGGCGCACGGCGGGCTCGAAACGCTCGCGGAGCTCATCGTCGGTGCCCCTGATGCCGTTCTGCCGCGCCGCCGCGAACAGCTCGTACATGTCGGCGAACTCCCAGGGAGCGCCGGGCTGGCCCTCGAGCCGCAGTCCCTCGCGCGGCGGCACCGTGTCCTCCAGGACGAGCCGGCGCAGACCGGCGGGCCGGCGCTCCGCGTAGATGGCGGCGACCGTCCCGCCCATGGAGTGCCCCACCAGGCTGAAGGCGTCCAGCTCCAGTCGCTCGACGAACTGCTCCAGATCGCTGGCCATCAGCTCGAACGAGTAGGCGTGGGCGTGGTCGCTGGACCCGAAGCCTCGCTGGTCGGGCGCGATCACGCGATGAGTGCCCTGCATCGCCGTTGCGAAGGCGTCCCAGACATGCGCCGTCGCGAGCGCACCCGCCCCGTGCAGGAGCACCAGGGGGCCAGCGTCGCGTTTGCCCCACTCCAGGAAGTGCAGACGGAGGTCATCGAGGTCCGTGTAGGCGCTGCGACGAACCCGGGCGGTCGACATGGCACCAGGGTAGTCCGCTGTCTCGAGGGCGTCCCTCCGAGGGGCGGGTCTATCATCGTCGGATCGTGTGGGGGTCCAGGCTGCGTCGCGCCGCGATCCTGATCGCCCTCCTGGCGGGGTCGCAGCTGGGCCACGCGATCGTCTACGCCGCCCGGTTCGGCGTGGACGCCGGCAGCCGCCAGGCCTCCGGCGTCCACGGGTACTTTCCGCCGCTGACGGCAGCCATCAGCGCGGTCCTGGGCGCCTTCCTCATGAGCGCCCTGCTGGCCACGGCGGCGGCTCGCTCCCTGCGGCCGGCGCCGGCCGTGTGCCGGGTCCGCGCGACCACGCGCTTCTTCGACATCCTGCCGCTGCTGTTCGCGGCACAGGTCGGCCTGTTCATCGGACAGGAGACCATCGAAGGCCTCGTCGCGTACGGCGGCCACGTGGCCTCGCCGTTGGAGCTGCTCTACTGGGGTACGCTCGGCCAGCTGCCCGCCGCGACGATCGCAGCCGCCATCCTCACCTGGTTCCTGGCCCGCCTGGAGGGTGCCTGGTCCGTCCTCATGGACGGCGCGATCAGGGTCTTCCACCGGACCCTCACGCCGGTACGGGAGCGCGCGGCCCGGCCGAAGGCCGACGGCGCCGTACGCCTGGCCTCGGCGTACCCGTCGGCCTTCCGGAAGCGCGGCCCTCCCGCGTTTCGCTGACTTCGAGTATTCGCGCGGCGCCCGCAGGCGGGTGCCGCAGGCAGCCGAAACGTATGGAGGGTCATCGATGTCACACCTGTATCTCCACGGCTTCGGGGTCCGCTACGGGCTCCCCGTGCCGCTGGCGCTGTACCTGTACGCCGCGGGCGCCGTCGTGGTCGTGTCCTTCGTCCTAGTGGTGCTGTTCGCGAGGGGACGGGTGGGCGAGCACGCCACCGACTACCCGCGCCGGGAGGCGCGCTGGCTGGTGGCGCTCGGGAACGCGGTCGTGGTGCGGTTCCTGTCCGGCCTGGTGGGCGTCCTCAGCCTGCTCCTCGTCATCGTCGCGGGATTCATCGGCTCCCAGACCGCCAACCAGAATCCCGAGGCCTACCTCGTCTGGATCTACTTCTGGGCGAGCACGGTGATCCTGACCGGGCTCATCGGGAACTTCTGGACCTACCTCAATCCCTTCACCACCATCTACCGGCTGCTCGCGCGCGTCCTGCCGCACGGCACGCGGCGCCTGCCCGACTGGCTCGGGATCTGGCCCGCCGGCGC
>DATFRD010000414.1:0-7263 GCA_035263645.1 Candidatus Dormiibacterota bacterium
CGGTCCACGAGCCTGGCGACGGACAGGGAGAGCTGCCGGAGCCCCCACCAGCGGGCGGCGGCCTCGCCGAGCAGGGCGACGGCGCGGGCGTCCAGCTCTCCGGAGCGCTCCCGCAGGAAGTGCTCGACCACCAGGTAGGTGGAGAGCCAGCGGTCGGGGCCGCCGCGCTCGTAGGCCAGCTCGGACGTGTTCTGGGCCCAGCCCATGCCGACCTCGCCGAGCACGAGTTCGTCCGGCACGAAGACGTCCCGCAGCTCCACCTCGTTGAAGTGCTCCGTCCCGTCGAGGAACGGGATGGGGCTGACCGTCAGGCCCTTCGAGCGGAGGTCGATCAGGACCTGGCTCAGCCCGCGGTGGCGGTCCTCCTCCTGGCTCGTGCGGACCAGCACGATGAACCAGTCGTTGTGATGAGCGCCGCTGGTCCACACCTTGGTGCCGTTGACCAGCCAGCCCCCCTCCACCCGGTTCGCCTGGGTGCGCACCGCGGCCAGGTCGCTCCCGGCATCCGGCTCGCTCATGCCGATCGAGAACGACAGCTCGCCCCGGCAGATGGGGGGCAGGAAGCGCCGGCGCTGCTCCTCGGTGCCGAAGCGGTTGATCACGGGCCCGCTCTGCCGGTCGGCGACCCAGTGGTGGGCGACCGGAGCGCCCCAGCGGAGGAGCTCCTCGACCAGCACGAAGCGTTCCACGGCGGTGCGATCGTGACCGCCATACCGTCCGGGAAGGGCCATACCCACCCAGCCCCGCTCGGCCAGCCGGCGCGAGAACGCCGGGTCCCGGCCGGCTCCCATGCCCAGTCCGGGAGCGAAGCTGCCGGGCGGCAGCTCCGCCGCGAGGAACTCGCGGACCTCCGCCTGGAGCGCGAGCTCGGCCGGTGTCAGCTCGGTGGCTTCGAATCGCACTGAGGTCAAGCTACCCTGAGCGGGACGCCGCGTCCAGGCTTTACAGGCGCCGCCGCCGTGCCCGGCCGGGGAGGGACGATGAAGACGGAGCTGCTCGACCGACCGGAGACCGCGGACGAGATCCTCGCGCTCGCCTGGCGGGTGGGGAGGGCCCACCCGCAGTGGGTGCCGTACTACCTGCGTCCCGATCGGCGGCGGGTGCTGCACCGTGAGTACGCGTACTTCTCCGGCCGCGGGGTCGAGGCAAGGACGTTCGGGCTGCGGGACGGCGCCACGCTGGTGGCGACGGCGACCGCCTACGTCGACCCGCCGCTGCAGTCGCACCTCGACCGCCGGGTCGGCCTGCTCGGGCAGTTCGAGTCGCTGCCGGGGGTCGACCTGGCGCCGATGCTGGCAGACGCCCACGAGTGGCTCGCGGCGAGGGGGGTCGGCGAGGTCTGGGCGCCGGCCAACTGCCCGTTCCAGATCGAGGGCGGAGGGACGCTGACCGAGGGCGGTGAGCGGTCGTGCCCCTTCCTGAGCCACTGGACGCCGCCGTACTACCGGGAGGCGTGGGAGCGGGCCGGCTACCGTCCGATCCAGGGCTATCACAACTACGTGGTCGACCTCGCCGCGCCGGGCCTCGAGGAGCGGCTGGCCGCGCATCGCCGGCACGCCGAGTCGCACCGGGTGACGTTCCGGCCGGCCGATAGGGCGCGGTTCGACCGGGAGATCCGCCTCATCGCCGAGCTCTACAACGCCACCTTCGACCGCCACTGGGGGCACGGGCCGATCGCGGTCGAGGAGTTCGCGCAGATGACGGAGTCACTGAAGGACGTCGCCGAGCCGAGCATGATCGTATTCGCCGAGCGGGATGGGCGGACGGTAGGCGTACGGGTCGCGTTCCCCCAGCTCGAGCCCGTGTTCCGCGTCCTGGACGGCGAGCTCCGGTGGTGGAAGTACCCCCGCCTGCCTCTCGCGCTGCGGCGGGTGCGGGACGGCATCTCGCTGCTGGTCGGGGTGCTGCCGGAAGCGCGGGGCCTCGGCATCGCGCCAGCGTTGTCGGCGTGCGTGTACGACGCGATGCGGCGGCGCGGCTACCGGACCGTGACGCACACGGCCATCTTCGACGACAACGTGAACTCGCAGCGCCAGGTCGGGAAGGTGGGGGGAGTCAGGGGCCAGGGCTGGAGCATCTACGGACGCTCGCTCTGACCCCTCCCGATCACGCCTTCAGAGCCCGGTGTCGGAGCCCCGCCAGAAGCTGTCGAGGAGCGTGAACACCTGCTCCCGGAGCCACTGGGGATCGGGGATGTGGTTGACCACCTCGTTCTCGATCCGGCCCGCGGTGTCGATCTCCAGAGAGCCGTAGCCGAGCAGCTGGCCGAACGGGTTCTGCCGGGTGGATACGTCCTGGACGCGGTCCAGCGGGATCACCTTCGTCTTGCGGACCATGACCCCCTCCTGGATGAGCACCCGCTCGTCCGTGATCGTCACCGTCGACGCCAGCCAGTGGAGCCACACCCACGCTGCCGGCAGCCCGGCCAGGGCCAGGACGATCATCTCCGCGACGAGGCCCCCGTGGGGCAGGACGAGCGGGAACAGGAGGCACGCCGCCGCCGCCGGCGCCGCCAGTCCCTTGGCGAGCACGATCCAGTGCTTGTGGATGGGCGGCAGCACGACCGTCTCGGCGGGCGGCCTCTGGCCCGGCCCCCGACCGCGAACCTCTCCGGGACGCAGCTCCGGTTCCAGGTCTGAAGAACCCATCGTCGCCAGGCTAACGGCCCTCTCAGGGCCGGGCGACTGGCAGTGGCAGGAAGGGCCGGGCCTGCCTGTTGGAAAGGGCGAACGCTGTCATCGGCCGCAGGCCCCGCCGGCGCGGCTCGGGCGCTGGTGCCGTCGCACGGGGCGGCGCGTCTTCCGGCCGGGGAAGGTGGAACATTTGTTCCGGTTGCCGGCGCCCGGGGGGTGCATAGTAGTTGACAGCGACATGAGCCACCACAGACCGGCGGCGACGGACCGGGGGAGGCCCGAGGCGGCCCGGGGACCTCCCCGAGGTCAGTCCACGACCCGCAGGGGTGGGTGGGCCCTCACCTGGCGCAGCGCGTCGGCATCGACATACGTGCGCCGATCCACCCCGGGTGCTCGGTACTTCTTGAGCAGCCCCAGCCGAATGAGCCGGTAGATGGTCGTGCGGCTCACGCCCTCATGGGCGGCCGCGTCGTCGACAGGCAGCAATCTCGGCAACTCGGTCAGATCTTAGCCGTTCGATTCACATCGTTGCGCCACGATAACGCCGCTCACGTCATGTAAAAGAGCCGACAATGATTCACTTGCATTTCAATCGAAATCCAGTTAGGGTTCACAGCCGGGAACGCCGGCCAGGGACCCGGCCGGGCGACCGAGGAGGAGGTGGTGCATGGACACCCGCGATCCCGACTGGAACTCCCATGGTGGGCGGACGCCGACGAGCGAGCGAAGCAGCGTGAGGCCCAAGCAGGTGACGGTGTGGTACCGGGGCATCCCGTACACGCTGGACCTCGAGCGGTGCCGCCGCGCCCTGGTCTGGCGCCAGGTCGAGGGTGAGCTGGACAGTATGGAGAGCCTGGCCGCGGCCATCGGCATCAGCCGCAGCACGGCGAGCCGGTTCTTCTCGGGTCGCGCGACGTCTCTCGGCGTGACCCTCCGCATCCTGGGCGCGCTGCGGCTCGGCTTCGAGGAGGTGGCAACTCCCGCCAGCGAGGTCGGGACTCCGGGACGCTGACGCGGCGGACGGCCGCCGCTGCCCGCAGGCGTGCCGCATCACGGGATCCGTCTGGAGGTGGATGTCGGGTGCCGGTGCTCCGACTACGATCGCCCGGTGACGCGGGTGCGAGTCCGAGACGACCTGGTGGACTGGGCGCTGGCCGCCGCCGTGGCGGCCGGCGCCCTCCTGCAGCAGCGGGGATGCGACTGCCAGCAGGACCCGCTGCTGCTGAACATCGCGCTGACCCTGCTTACCACGCTGCCGATCGGCCTGCGCCGACGGCAGCCGGTCGCGGTCCTGCTGGTGGTGGGCGCCGCCTCGATCGGGCACCTCGCATTCGGCTTCAGCAACCAGTTCCTGAACACGTTTGCGGCCCTCGTCGCGATGTTCTCCGTCGCCTGCTACGCGCCATGGGCGGTGTCCGTGCTCCTGGCGGCGGCGACGGCCCTGATCCTGCCGCTCAACTTCCTCATCGACTGGAGCAACCACCACCGGGTCGCGCTGAGCGACGTCCCCTACAACTACGGTCTCTTCGGAGCGGCGTGGATCCTGGGCGACAACCTGCGCCGCGAGCGCGAGGTGGCCAGGCGCGAGCAGCAGCTCCGAGCGGTGCAGGAGGAGCGGGCGCGCCGCGCTGTCGCCGACGAGCGTTCCCGCATCGCGCGCGACCTGCACGACGCGGTCGCGCACACGCTGAGCGTGATCGTGCTCCAGGCGGGCGCCGCGCGCCGGATCGCGACCGAGCAGCCGGCGCGGGCCAGGGACGTGCTGGGCTCGATCGAGGTCGCCGGCCGCGAGGCGGGCGCGGACATGCGCCGCCTGGTCGGCATCCTGCGCACCGACGACGAGCTCGAGGCCGAGACGGAGCCGCAGCCAAGCCTTCAGCGACTGGAGCCGCTGGTGGAACGCGTGCGCGCGACCGGGCTCACCGTGGACGTGACCATCGAGGGCGAGCCGCAGTCGCTTCCGCAGGGCGTGGACCTCTCCGCCTACCGGATCGTGCAGGAGGCGCTGACCAATGTCCTCAGGCACGCCGGGGCCGGCCGCGCCGGCGTTGCCGTCCGCTACGGTGAGGCCCAGCTGGAGATCGAGGTGGTCGACGACGGCCGGGGGCCGGCTGCGAACGGGCAGGGAACGGGCCACGGCCTGGTCGGCATGCGAGAGCGGGTGGCGATGTTCGGCGGCAGGCTCGAGACCGGCCCGTCGGCTCCTCACGGGTTCCGTGTGCACGCGGTGCTCCCCATCGAGGGTCGGCGAGCATGATCCGGCTCCTGCTGGTCGACGACCAGCCGCTGGTCAGGGCGGGGCTGCGCATGGTGTTCGAGCCGGAGGCGGACATCCAGATCGTGGGCGAGGCCGGCGACGGCAACCAGGGGGTGTGGCTGGCCCGGGACCTGCGGCCTGACGTCGTGCTGATGGACATCCGGATGCCGGGCCGGGACGGGATCCAGGCGACGAGCGCGATCCTGGGCGACCAGGGGGCGCCCGGCACGCGGGTGATCGTGCTGACAACGTACGACCACGACGAGTACGTCTACGAGGCTCTGCGCGCCGGCGCAAGCGGCTTCCTGCTGAAGGACGCGCCGCCGGAGGCCCTGGTCGCGGCCGTGCGGGCGGTGGCTGCCGGCGACGAGCTGCTGGCCCCGGGGCTGACGCGGCGCCTGATCGCGGGGTTCGCGCGGCATCGCCGGGCGCCGGAGCCGCCGCCGGGCCTATCCGAGCTGACCGATCGGGAGATGGAGGTGCTCCGACTGGTGGCCCAGGGCCTGTCGAACGGAGAGATCGCGGCGCGGCTTCGGGTCGGCGAAGCGACCGTGAAGACGCATGTGGGCCACCTCCTGTCCAAGCTGGAGCTGCGCGATCGCGTGCAGGCGGTCGTGCTGGCCTACGAGGCCAGGGTGGTGGAGCCGAGCGGGTAAGTTCGCACCGGCATGAAGAGGTAGAGGAAGCCGTCCTCGATCGTCCTGACGACCACGATGGGGCCCATCGATCCGTGCAGGCGGAGCTCGACCCGCCCGTCCGAGGCGAGGGCGGGGCAGTCCAGCAGGAAGCGCGCGTTGAACGCGACGGCCAGGTCGGGACCGATCACCTCGGCATCCAGGTCGGTCCGCGCGGAGCCGACATCATTCGCCGCAGCGGCCAGGGCAATCGACCCCGTCGTCGCTTCGAGCCGCACCACGTTGGCGCTGCCATGCGCGAAGGGGGTGAGCGCCTGCACCCGGTGGCTCAGCTCGGTTGCGGCCACCGTCACCCCGGTGAGGTGCTTCCCAGGTACCAGCCGGCCGGCGTCGGGAAAGGTCCCGTCGATGACGCGCGAGGCAATCTCGGCGTCCGGCGCCCGGAAGACGACGTGGTTGCCGGCCGGGCTGATGGTCATCGCGACGTCGGCGTCGCCGGCGCCGCGAAGGATGCGGACGACCTCCGACATCGTCCGGGCCGGGACCGTGACGGCCCAGGCGTCTGCTTCGTGGTCCTCGCCGACGCCCACCTCCCGGACAGCGAGGCGATAGCCGTCGGTCGCCACCAGCCGGAGCCGGCCACCGCTGACCTCCAGTCGAATACCGGTGAGGACGGGTCGCGCCTCGTCGGTCGAGGCAGCGGCCAGCGTGTCGGAGATGGCCTCCACCAGCCGGTGCGCCGGCAGTTCGAGGCAGGCGCCGCCGTCCACGGTTGGCGCAGGGGGGAACTCGTCGGCGGCGACGCCGTAGATCTCCGCCTTGAAGGAGCTGGACCGCAGCCGGAGCCGCTGTTGCGGTCGGTCGAGGTCCAGGTCCAGCGGCTCCGGCGGCAGGGCCCCGGCATAGTCGGCCAAGAGGCGGCCTGGCACGGCGATGGCGCCCTCGGCTGCCACGCTGGCACCTATACGCCGGCGGATCGAGAGCTCCAGGTTCGTCGCCGAGAGGAGGAGGCCGTCGGCAGTGGTCTCGAGGAGCACCATGCCCAGCACAGGGAGGGCGGTCCGCGCCGGAATCGCGCGGGCGACCGCGCCGAGCGCCCGGGCGAGCTGGACGGAGTCGCAGGTGAGTCTCACACCACCACGGTATCGGTATGGCGATATCATGGGGGATATCGTGGTATTGCGATATCGCGCTCCAAGCGTCAAGGTCCCGATCGCGTTCCCGCCGGAGCTGTACGAATGGCTGCGGGAGACGGCGTTCCGGCGCCGTGAGCCGATGGCGAAGCTCGTGCGAGAGGCGCTAGAGGAGCACCGCCGCCGCCTGGACCCACAGCTGGACCTTCCCCTGAGCCGGCACTGACCGGGCGTCGGAAAGAGCGACCGGCGCCTATGTCGGCGTCGGGCGGGGGACGGTAGTCCTCGGGACTTACGAGTGCGTGGCGTTCATGCTCGCCGGAGGAGTAGGAGCGTGCAGCCATACGCTGAGTGCGTGGCGAGCAGTCATGAGGCAATCACTCGAGCCCTTAGAGCGGTGGTCATCGGCAGACGGACGACGCAGGGGCTGGGTGATCTGCGCCTGCGCGGCCTTACGGCGCGGAAGTGCAGGGTGTGTCTGTCGGTGCGGGTCGCCAGGTCCGCCGAACCCGGATGCGGCTACCCGGCTGCTCAGGGTTAGATGAGGATATGGCGGTCGTCTGTCGGGGGTGGTTGAAGCCGGCGGACGGACCGAGGGGAGGTAA
>DATFRD010000415.1:0-14974 GCA_035263645.1 Candidatus Dormiibacterota bacterium
CGGACTGGCCGAACTCCGAGGTGTTGGTCTTGCCGAGGAACACGGCCCCCGCCGCCCGCAGCCGCCCCACGGCCGGAGAGTCGCTCGGCGCCACGTCCTGGGCATGGGCCAGCGAACCCAGAGTGGTGCGGACGCCGGCGACGTCGAAGAGGTCCTTGATCGAGATCGGGACGCCCAGAAGGGGAGCGGCCTCGCCGCGGGCGTACGCCTGCTCCGCATTCGCGGCCTGCGACAGCGCCGCCTGCTCGGTAACGGTGAGGTAGGCGCCGAGCTGCGCGTCGTAGGCGGCGATCCGGGCCAGCGCCTCGCGGGTGACCTCGACCGGCGACAGGGAGCGTTCGGCGTAACGCCGCAGGAGCTCGTCCAGCGGCCAGTACAGCGGGCTCAGCGGCGTCGAGCTCCTGCCCGCGCCCCCTACGCCTTTCCCGCCTTTCACCGTGTCCCCCACGTTAGCCTGCAGAGGAGGAGAGCGAAAACATGGCCGACGACGGACGGAGAGCAGCGAGCGCCGATGACCGTTACCGGGAGATCGTCGCAGCCTTCCTGGGCCTGCCCGGCGTCACCCAGGAGGGCAGGGGGTTCGGCTCGTCCGCGCTGCGGGTCGGGGGCCGCATCTTCGCCATGCTCTCGTCGCGCGGCGACTTCGTCGTCAAGCTGCCGCGCCGGCGCGTCGACGAGCTGGTCGCGTCGGGGGAAGGCGATCGCTTCGACTCCGGCCGGGGCCGCGTGATGAAGGAGTGGCTGGCGCTCCGGCCCGCCTCGTCTCTGGACTGGCTGGCGCTGGCCGGGGAGGCGATGGAGTTCGTTGGCCGCGGGCCGGGGTAGCCGGTCATCGCCAGGTGAACGGGGGCTGGAAGTAGTCGGCGACGCGGACCTCGCGCCCGTTCACCGCCACCTCGCTGAACTGGAAGAGGATGGCCGCGGTGGGAGCGTAGACATTCCCCAACGCGAAGGGCAGGAAGAAGTCCGCCGACGGACCGGGAGACGCCTCCCCCACGGCCCGCGCCAGCTCGCGCAGGGAGACGACGTAGAGCCGCTCTATCTCGCCGCCGGGCACCGGCCGCAGGTCCGCGGTCGACGCCTCGCTCCACAGCACGACCGGCGTGATGACGAAGCCCGAACGCGTCGGGAAGTCGTCGAGCGTTCCCAGCACGGAGTCCGGGGCAGCGCTGATGCCGACCTCCTCCTGCAGCTCGCGCCGCGCCGCCGCCGGCTCGTCCTCCCCCTCCTCCAGGCGCCCGCCCGGCAGCCCCATCTGCCCCGCGTGCCGGACCAGGCCCGAGTGGCGCATGAAGAGCGGCAGCACGGCCTCGCCCCGACCGTCCCGGAGCAGGACGATGGCGACGGCCGCCCGACGCGCCGCCCGCTCGGACCGCGCCCGCCGGAAGGCATCGAGGTTGCCGCGGACGCGCTCTCGGAGCCCCGGTCCCCAGTCCACGCTCACCGACGCCGCCCGCTCACCCGCTGGACGACGCGGTGTTGAACCCTGCCGCGACACCCCACCGGGGCCGAACCCGGGACCTCAGTCGCTCGCGGCAGAGGCCCGGGCTCCCCGCCGGAGCTCCTCGATCACGGGGGCGAAGGCATCGACCCCCGCGACGCCGCCCAGCGTGACCGCCACCTGGACCTCCGAGATGCCGAGGCGGGCGTGTCCGCGGAGGGTCTCCGCCATCTCCGGCGGGGCTCCCGCCAGGGGCCGCTCGTCGGGCCGGGGGACGTAGCCCGAGCCGGGCAGCGCCGCCCGCACCGCGGTGGTGGCCACCAGGCTCAGCGGGTCGCGTCCGTGCTCGCGGCAGGCGTCGTCGATGATGCGCAGCTGCGCCGCCGCCGACTCCGGGCTGGCGTCCGTGTAGCCCAGCCAGCCGTTCCAGATGTCGGCGTACCGGGCGACCAGCCGGCGCATCCGCGGCCTGGGGTTCAAAGTCCCGATCAGGATGGGCGGACCTGCCGGGCGGGGGCCGGCGGGCAGCAGCCGCAGGCCCTGGACCTGGTGGTGCGCGCCCTCGAAATCGACCATGTTGCCCGCGAAGAGGCGGCGCAGGACCTGGAGGGACTCCTCGAAGCGGCTCACCGGCTGGTCGTACGGGAATCCCAGGGTGCGGTGCTCGCCCGCGGAATCCCCGGGGCCCAGGCCGAGCACCAGGCGCCCCCCGCTGATGTCGTCCAGGGTGGCGGCAATCTTGGCGAGGAGCCCCGGGTTGCGGTAGCCGGTGCACGCGACGAGGGACCCGAGGGTCAGCCTCGGGATCTCGGCCGCCAGGGCGGCCAGGACCGTGAAGCACTCCAGGTAGCCCTCGAGGGGCACCTCGGGATCGTCGGGGAAGTCCACGCCGGCCCGGCGCTTCAGCTCCGCGTTGTCGCTGGGCAGGAGGAAGTGGTCGGTGACGTAGAGCGCGTCGAAGCCCGCGTCGGCCGCGGCCCGGGCGATCTCCGCGACCTCGGCCCAGCAGAGGTCGGCCGTGGTCCAGGTGGGGAGGACGAGGCCGAGCCGCAGCCGCTCGGGCGGGACTGGCGGTCGCGCGTGGCCCTCCGACACGCAACAAGTATGAGGACGGCTCGGGCCGCCGAGCGGCTCAGGTCCTGCTGTCGGCGGCGACCTCCGCCAGGGCCCTGATGCTCTCCTCGTGATCGGCGGGCCAGGGCGAGACGGAGCAGCCGGGGCTCAGGACGTGGCCGCGGCCGCCGGTCGCCCGCAGGGCCGCGGCCGCCTCCTCGCGAACTGCCTGGACGCTGCCGGTGCGGATGGGGTGCTCACGGTGCAGGCCACCCACCACGGCCACCCGCTCGCGGTCCCGGAGCTCGGCCAGCCCGGGGTTGCCCTCGTCGTGGATCGACCAGTTGACGCAGTGCAGGCGCAGGGCCGCGATCAGCGAGGTGTTGAGGCGGGGTCCGCAGAGGTGGAGCATGTTGAACCAGCCGGCCTGGGCCCCGGCCAGGGCCGCGTGGTCGTGGGGCAGCAGCGCCGCTCGGTACGTCTCGGGAGACACGGCCACGGCGTCGGCGAGCGGGTTGATCGCGTAGAAGACCCCCGCCGCGCCGGCTGCCAGCGACTCCCGGCTGAACCAGGCGAGCGTGTCCGCGATGAGCCGCAGGCCCGCCGCCATCAGCCCGGGCTCGTCTCGCAGCAGCCCGAGGAGGCGGCCCAGGTCCCGGCCGGCGAGATACCAGGCCACCATGCCCGGTGAGAAGACCGTCTGCAGACAGGGCGTGTCCGGTCCCAGCTCGCCGGCGACGGCGGCGATCACACCCACCTGCTCGGAGAGCACCCCGCGTTCGGGCTCCGAGCCGGCGATGCGGCGCCACGCGTTCACGTCCTCTCCGCCGGCCTGTCGCATCACCGGCCCCGAGCTCGCCGAGCCCGAGTAGCGCCACTCGGCACCGAACGCCTCGGCGAAGCAGGTCGCGCGGACCTGGAGCTTGACGAAGTCGAGCTCGCAGCGCCGCGCGATGGCCAGCGTGGTCGCGCTCAGGTCCGCCGGGGACCATTCGCGATCGTAGCTGTGGCCCCAGGCGCCGACCGGCGGGCGGTCGGCCCGGTCCAGGCGCAGGGCGGCCGCGACACGCTCCCGACCCGTCGAGCTCACGGCGGCAGCGTAGATGATCGAGCACGGTGACCAGGACACCGAGCCCTCGCCGCGGGCAGGTTGAGCCGGCGCCGGCGCCGCGGCGCGGGCTCGACGGCCGGCCGGGAGCGCGTGCCCGGCTGGGGACGCCCATGGTGCTCGCCTCCGCCGCCTGCTTCGGAACGCTCCCCGTGCTGGCGAAGCTGGCCTACGCGTCCGGGCTGTCCGCCACCCAGACCCTGGCCTTCCGGTTCGTGCTGGGCGCCGCCGGGCTCCTGGCGCTTGCCGGCGTCCTGCGCCAGGACCCCCGCCGGCTGGGTCTGCGTCGAGCCCTCCAGCTCGTCGCGCTGGGCATGTTCGGCTACGCCGCCACCTCAGGGACGTTCTTCCTCGCCCTGCTCCGGCTGCCGGCCTCCCTCACCGAGCTGATCGCGTACATCTACCCGTCCCTGGTGGCGATCGGCGCCCTCGTGTTCTTCCGCCGCAGGATCGGCCCCCGGCAGGCAGCCGCGCTGGTGGTCAGCTTCATGGGGCTGAGCCTGCTGGTGGGCGGGCTGGGGGCAGAGGCAGGGACAGGAGGTCCCGCCCTCCTGCTCGCCGTCGCCTCACCCGTGCTGTACGCGTGCTACATGCTGGCTGGCGAGCGGCTGATGCGCGCGACCCCGGTCATCCTGGGCAGCGGGCTCGTGCACACCGGCGCGGCGGTCACGTTCGTCGCCTCGCTGGCGATCACGGGGTCGTTCCGGCTGCCGACCCGCCCCGCGTCGTGGGCCCTGCTCGTCGTGCTGGCGATCGTGCCCTCCATGCTCGGGATCTCCCTCTTCCTGGCCGGATTGCCGCGCGTCGGCGCCGCCCAGGCCGCGCTGCTGAGCACGTTCGAACCGATCGTCACGGTCGCGCTCGCCGTGTCCCTGCTGGGCGACCGGCTCGCCCCTCTGCAGGTGGTCGGAGCCGCTGCCGTTATCGCCGCCGTCGTGGTCGTGCAGCTGCGCCGGCCGGCCACCGTGCCGCCGATGCAGCCCTAGCTTGGCTGTGAGGTCACCCGGCCGGGCGGCAGCACCGCGACGGCCTCGATCTCCAGCAGCAGCTCGTCCCGGACGAGCCGGCTGACCTCCACGAGGGTGCTGGCCGGTCGGTGGCTCCCGAAGAACTCCTGCCGGAGCGGGTTGATCAGCGGTCGCTGGGCCACGTCCCGCATGAAGATCGTCACCTTGACGACGTCCTGGGGGCCGCCACCGGCAGCTTCCAGTACCCGGCGCAGGTTGCTCAGGATCTGCCGCGTCTGCTCCACGACGTCCCCGACGCCGACCACGTCGCCGCCCGCATCGGTAGCCACCAGGCCGGACACGTACAGGGTGTCGCCCGCCAGGACGGCGTCGCTGTAGTGGCTGATGGGCTCCGGAAGCCCCGCGACCCGGAGCGGCGACACGTGGTGCACGGCGGAAGGGTATCCGACCGCGCGCCCGCAGGACCGCCCGCGCCGCGCAGCGTCAGGGTCGAGAGGTCAGCGTCATCCCCTCGACGGGGAGCTCGGGCTCGCGGCCGTCGACCAGGTCCGCCACGATCCTGCTCGACCCGCACGCCATCGTGAACCCCATGTGCCCGTGGCCGCTGTTGATGAAGAGGTTGTCGTAGCCGGCCGGGCCCAGGATGGGCGGACCGTCCGGCGTCATGGGCCGGTTGCAGGCGCGGTAGATGCCCTGGCCGTAGTCGGCGGCCTCCGGCAGGAGGTCGGCCGCCAGCCGCCGGATCATCCGGAAGTCGCGCTCCTCGTAGGTCGTCTCGTAGCCCGTGAACTCGGCGCTCGAGGTCATCCGGACCCGGTCCCCCATGCGGCACCAGGCGACCAGCAGCTCCTCGTCCACGGCGCCAACCCGGGGCACGGCGCCGCCCTGCCGGACCGGGAAGGTCGCGCTGTACCCCTTGGCGGGCGCGATCGGGAGCCGGACGCCGACGCTCCCGGCGATCTTCCGGCTGTGCACGCCGGCGGCCAGGACGATCGCGTCGCCGGAGACCGACTCGCCCCCTTCCAGGACTGCCGCCCCGACCCGTCGGCTGCTGCGGGCCAGCCTGTGCACGCCACGGCCCAGCAGGAATCGGACGCCCATCCGCTCGCAGACTGCCTGCAGCGCACGCGTGAACCTGACGCTGTCGCCGCTGGAGTCCGTGACGCCGTAGATGGCGCCCACGAGCCTGTGCCTGACGGGCGCCAGCGCGGGCTCCACCTCCACCACCCCGTCCGGATCCAGGACGTCCTGCTGCTGGCCGTGATCCTGGACCAGCTTCATCTTCTGGATGCCCGCCTCGAAGCGCTTCGGGTCCCGGTAGAGGTAGAGGATGCCGGCGTGGATGTCGTCGTAGTCGATGTGCTCCTCGGCCGCGATCCGGTCCAGCATCCGCTGGCTGTACTGCGCCAGCCGCAGCTTGACCAGCGTGTTCCTGCGGGCCCGCTCCGCGTTGCACTCGCGCAGGAACCTGAGGCCCCAGGCAGCCATCCCCGGCGCCTTGAAGGGATTGACCCGCAGCGCCGTGTCCGCCACCGTCAGGGAGCGCAGGAGCTCCCGGGGCGCGGCGGGCGAGGCCCACGAGAATGAGTGACCGGGCGCGATCAGGCCGGCGTTGCCGGCCGTCGCCAGGGAAGCGGTGTCCGGCTCCTTCTCGACGACCGTGACCTCGTGACCGGACTTCGCCAGGTAGTAGGCGGTCGTGACGCCGACCACGCCAGCCCCGATGACCACGGCCTTCACCTGCACCAGCCCTCCCTGACAGATCGTCGATCCTGCGCCCCCATGCTATTCCCCCGGCTGGGAGGCCAGGCTCCTAGAGCCGGGCCACGGTTAGGGCGTCCATGCGCTCCCAGTCCACTGCCACGCCGAGCCCCGGCCCGGCGGGCACCCGCACGGTCCCGTCCGCCTGGATGTCGATCTCGTCCACCATGCCCGCCCCGTAGGCGCCGAGCGGCGTCGGGTACTCGAAGTAGCGGCAGTTCGCAACGGCGCCCATCACCTGGAGGTTTGCCGCCTGCGCCAGCGTGTAACCAAAGCTGTGGATCTCGCAGCGCATGCCCATGGCCTCGGCCAGGGACGCCGCCTTCCTGGTCGCCGTGATCCCGCCGGAGATCCCGGCGTCGATGCGCACGATGTCCCAGGCGCCGCTCGCCAGGTAGTTAGCGGCCTCCTGGAAGGTGTAAGTGTGCACTTCGCCGGACGTGACGGGGATGTCCAGGGCGGCGGCCAGCCGCCGGTAGGCCTCGATGTGCTGGTCGCGGAGGGGCATCTCGAACCACTCGTAGCCGAGCTCCTCCAGCCGCCGCCCGACCCGGATGGCGTCGGTCAGGTTGTACGAGCCGACCGCGTCGACCATCAGGGCGACGTCCGGGCCAACCTGCCGCCTGATGGCCGCGCACAGCTCCACGTCGCGCCCGGGATCGCCCCAGACGTGGAGCTTGATGGCCCGGAAGCCCCGCTCGAGCCAGGCCTCGGCCTGGCGCTGGAACTCGGCTACCGTGGCGTAGGTCTGCGAGCTCGCGTACGCGGTGACGGAGTCCCGCAGCGCTCCCAGCAGGTGGTAGACGGGCAGGCCGGCGGCCCGGCCGGCCAGGTCCCAGAGCGCGCAGTCCAGCACCGCGATCGCATGAGGCGGCAGCACGATGATGCTCACCTCGTTGAGCCGCTGCCAGATCCGCTCCCGGTAGAGCGGGTCTTCGCCGATCAGGAGCGGCTTCAGCTCTGCGACCGCGGAGGCGACCGCGCGGGCGCCGAGGTAGGTGGTGCTCCCCGCCACTCCCTCCACGCCCTCGTCGGTCTCGATCCGGACGACGACGTTGGCCAGGTTCAGGATCAGCCGTTCGGCGATGACCATGTCGAGGCCCGGCTCCACGACCTGGACCCTGACGTCCGTGATCTTCATCGCAGGGCCGGAACATACCATCGGGTCGGCGGGGCCGCCCCCGCCCGGAACGGGGCCGGCGCGATCAGCCGGCCACGGGCTGCAGCGGGGCGTCCGAGGCGTCCTCGCCCAGGGTCGTGGCCAGCCGGTCGAGGTTCTCCATCGCCACCTGGTTCGCCGCCTCGCGAGGGGTGACGCGCCGGGCGTCCGCCAGGACGAGCAGGCGCGTCACCGTCTCCCGCATCACCGTGGAGACCTGCTGGAATGCCTGTCCGGCGTCGGCCTCGATCGTGCCCAGGAGGGTCCACCACCACCAGGCGTTGGCGCCCCCGTTGGCCACGTAGTCCGGGATCACCACCACGCCGCGCTCGTCCAGCGCCACCTGGGCCCCCTCGGTGGTCGGGATGTTGGCCGCCTCGACCACGAGCCGCGCCCTGACCTGGTCGGCGTTGGCGGCGGTGATCACGTCGGCCAGCGCCGCCGGCACCAGGATCTCGGCGTCCGCCTCCAGCCAGCTGTCGCGCGGGAGCTCCCGGTCAGCGGGCCGCAGCGACGCGCGGTCGATCTCGCCGAGCGGGCTGCGGGTGCGCAGCAGCTCCTCGACCGCGAGCCCCTGCGGGTTCGCCACCATGCCCCGCACGTCGACCACGCCGACCACGCGGACCCCGAGACGCTCCAGGTAGCGGGCGGTGGACCCGCCCATCGACCCGAAGCCCTGCACCACGGCCCGCATCTCCGCCAGGTCCCAGCCCCTGTGCTCGGCGGCGGCCGCGGCCGCCTCCGCGACCCCGAAGCCGCCGATGCAGTCCGCCAGCCCGATGCCGTCGACCCTGATCGCCAGCCCCTGGCTGATCCGCCGGCGCGCCGTCTCCGGGTCGCCGGAGCGGTCCAGCACGGCCTGGACCGTCATCCCGACGCCCTGCTCGGCGAACACCTCGTTCAGCAGCTCCTGCGTGACGCCCAGGTCCTCGGCGGTGCCCCAGCCGCTGCGGTAGAGGGGCCGCATCGCGCGCACGTAGCGCGACAGCATGCCGCGGGCGTCGGGATCGCCGGGGTCTATGTCGACGCCGCCCTTGGCGCCGCCGCCCGGCAGGTTGAAGGCGCCGTTCTTGTAGGACATGGTGCGCGCGAGGCGCTCGACCTCCTCCAGCGTCACGCCCGCCCGCATCCGCGTGCCGCCACCGGCCAGCCCGTTCACCATGCGGTCGATGACCGCGTAGCCCTTGCGACCGGTGACGGGGTCGGTCCAGATCGCCCGGAGCCTTGGTTCAGGAGTGCCGGCCATGGTGTGCCTCCTCTCGCACTGCGCGGATGTCCAGTCGGATCCCACCCGACAGCGCGGATCGCGACGTTCGCTGACGCGGTGGAACCCGGCCCAGTCTAGGCCTGTCGGCCGCAGATCCCGGCTCACCATACGGACGGCCGTTTGTGCCTGCCGACAGCTCCTGCGGCCCGTTCTTGACGGCTCTCGACCAGGTGCTAATCTGCTCGCGTTGGTAGACGCTGGAGTACGGAACCTGTCGTCCGGCCCCTGGTAGTCGGTCTGCCTGAGGAGGAGCCAATGGTGAGACGGCACATGTTGTTGAGCAGCGTGATCGCCCTCGCTGCTCTCCTGGTCGGCGCCTGCGGCGCCGGTGGCTCGAGCAGCAGCAGCTCCTCCGCTCCGATCAAGGTGGGGATCACAGGGCCGTTCACAGGCCCGTACGCTGACCCGGGCAGCGCCATCCGCAACGCCGGCGAACAGGCGATCGACGACATCAACGCGGGCGGCGGCATCAATGGGCGCAAGCTGGTGGCCGTGGCCGCAGACGACGCATGCGACGCCCAGCAGGGAGTCCAGGCGGCGGAGAAGCTGCTCACCCAGGGCGTCATCGGCCTCGTCGGCGGCTACTGCTCCGGTGCCTCCATCCCGGAGAGCGACACGCTGCACCGGACCGGCGATCTCCCCTTCATCACCGCCGCCTCGAGCAACCCCAAGTTCACGGACCAGGGCTACGACAACGTCTTCCGCATGGTCAGCCGGGACGACGCCGAGGCCCCCGCGGACGTGAGTTTCATGCACGACTTCCTCCACGCCAACAAGCTCGCCATCATGCACGACAACTCGACCTACGCCCTCGGGGTGGCGACGTCGGCCAGGTCGGCGGCGCAGTCATCGGGCATGACCGTCACGTACTTCGACGCGATCACGCCCGGTGAGAAGGACTACACGGCGGCCCTTGTGAAGGTGGCCACCACCAGCCCGGACGTGCTCTTCTACACCGGCTACTACCCGGAGTTCGGTCTGCTCGTGAAGGAGTACGCGTCCCTGGCCCCCTCCTACAAGCTGAACGGCGACTCGGCGGACGTCGATCCCAGCGTGATCAAGGTGGCCGGCACCGCCCTGAACAATGCCGGGGTCACGATCAACACGCTGCCGACCACCGAGTTCATCCACAACGCCAGCAACGACGCGTTCACCAAGGCTTACCAGAACAGGTTCGGGGCGCCCCCTGGCGACTACTCGTCGTACGAGTACGACGGCATGATGGCGCTGGCGCAGGCCCTCAAGGACGACGGCGGCAAGACCGACGCCAGGGACCTCAACGCCGCGCTGCACAAGGTGTCGATCTCGGGCATCACCGGCGCCGTGCACTTCGACTCGAAGGGCGACCGGCCCTCGCCGGAGTTCCTGGCCGTTCACGCGACCGGCAACCCGCCCCAGTTCGTGCCCCTGGCGCTCCGGGTCAACGGAGCCTGGAAGACCTCGTCTTAGACAGTGCGTGAGCCCCTCCCCCCTCGCGGGGGAGGTGGCCCGCCGGGGCAGGAGGGGGGTCGATCAGGTCCCCCTCCCCCAACCCCTCCCGCGCGCGAGGGGAGGGCGGCTACCGGGCGCTACGCGCTGACGGCTTCGAAGCCGCCGAGGTAGGCCCGCTGCACCCTCTCGTCCTCGGCCAGGGCGGCGGCCGTGCCCTCCAGCACGATCCTGCCGACCTCGATCACGTACGCGCGATCCGCGATGGCGAGCGCCTGGCGGGCGTTCTGCTCGACCAGCAGGACCGCGGTGCCCCGGTTGGCTATCTCCCGCACGGTCCTCAGGACGCTCCGGGCCAGGATGGGTGACAGGCCCAGGGAGGGCTCGTCCAGCATCATGACCCGGGGATCTGCCATCAGGGCCCGGCCGATCGCCAGCATCTGCTGCTCGCCTCCGGACAGGGTTCCCGCCAGCTGCCCGCGTCTCTCCTCCAGCCTGGGGAAGAGCTTGTAGACCTCGCTCTTCCGCTCCCGGATCTGCGCCCGCCGCGAGCGGATCAGGTACGCGCCCAGGTTGAGGTTCTCCTCCACGGTGAGCACGTTGAAGATGCGCCGGCCCTCGGGAACGTGGCTCAGGCCCATTCCGACGATGACGTGCGCCGGCAGCCCGGGCAGGCTCCTGCCGGCGAACGTGATCGAGCCGCTGCGTGGCCGGAGCAGGCCGGAGATGGTGCGCAGGGTGGTGGTCTTGCCGGCTCCGTTGCCACCGAGGATGGCGACGACGTCGCCGGGGTCCGCCTCCAGCGAGATGCCCTTCAGGGCCTCGATGTTGCCGTACGAGACGTGGAGGTCCCTGACCTCGAACAGCGCCATCAGGCTCCCCTCGGCTCCGCCATGCTCAGCTCGTCCTCCTCGCGGCCCAGGTAGGCCTCGATGACCGCCGGGTCCTGCTGGACCTGCGCGGCCGGGCCGAGGGCGATCAGCCTGCCCTGGTCGAGCACCGCGATGCGGTCGGAGACGCGCATCACGAGCGACATGTCGTGGTCGATGAGGACCACGGTGATGCCGAGATCGCGGATCCTGCGGATCAGGCCCACCAGCTCGAGCTTCTCGGTCGGGTTCATGCCTGCCGCGGGCTCGTCGAACAGCACGAGGTGCGGGTGGGCGGCCAGGGCGCGCCCGATCTCCACCCGGCGCTGATCCGCGTAGGAGAGCTCGGTCGCCAGGCGGCCGGCCACCTCCTCCAGGCCCACGAAGTGAAGCCACCGCCGCGCCTCCTGGAGGGTGCGCAGCTCGTCCCTCCGCTCCCCCGGGGTGTGCAGCATCGCCTGCCAGGTCATGGTGCGGTGCCGCGGGTAGAGGCCGACCATGACGTTCTCGAACACCGCCATGTTCCGGAAGAGCCGGATGCCCTGGAAGGTACGGCCGACGCCACGGGAGACGATGACGTGCGGCCGCAGGCCCACGATCGACCTGCCGTCGAAGAGGATCGTGCCGCGTCTGGGCCTCTGGACGCCGGTGATGCAGTTGAAGACGGTGGTCTTGCCGGCTCCGTTGGGCCCGATCATGCTGAAGATCTCGCCCCGGCGCACCACGAACGAGACGTCGTCGACCGCCCTCAGGCCGCCGAAGCGCTGGACCAGGCCCCGCACCTCCAGCAGCGGTTCGCCCTGCTGCGCCACCTGGCGTCCTGCGGCCGCATGCCGGCGCACTCGCTCCTCGACCTGGACCTGGTGCTCGCGCAGGATCGTGGCGGACAGCTCCCCGCTCTCCTCCTCCTCGAGGCCGTAGAAGGGCTTCGGCTTGCGCCTGATGCGAGGCCAGAGACCCTGGGGCCGCACCAGCATCATCAGGACCAGGAGGACGGCGAAGATCAGGAGCCGCTGGTCCGCGAACTGGCGCAGGACCTCGGGCAGGCCGACCACCACGACGGCTCCGAGCAGCACCCCCGGCAGGCTGCCGACGCCGCCGAGCACGATCAGGATCAGCACCAGCACCGAGAGCTGGAACGTGAAGCTGGTCGGGTCGATGGCGCCGATGCGGGTGGCGAAGAAGGCGCCCGCGAGCCCTCCCCACATGCCACCCATGACGTAGGCGAAGAGCTTGAGCCGCAGCGACGGCACCCCGACCGACTCGGCGGCGAACTCGTCCTCCCGGATCGCCACCCAGCCGCGGCCGAGCCGGGAGTGGTCGAGATGCTGGGCGAAGATCATCGCGATGGCGAGCAGGAAGAGCGAGACCCCGAAGAAGTCGGCCTGGGTGTCGAGCTGGAAGCCGAACAGGTTGGGCCACGGGATCTGGAGGATGCCGTTCGGGCCGCCCGCATAGTCCCAGTTGTTGAAGCTGATGCGCGTCATCTCGCCGAAGCCGAGGGTCACGATGGCCAGGTAGTCGCTGCGGAGACGGAGCGTCGGGTAGCCGAGGATGGCGCCGGCGGTGCCGGTAAAGAGCACGGCGAACGGCAGGGTCGTGAAGAAGTTCCAGTGCGCCTGCGTCATGAGCAGGGCGCTGGTGTAGGCGCCGATGGCGAAGAACGCGGCGTAGCCGAGGTCCAGGAGCCCGGCGTAGCCGACGACGATGTTCAGACCCAGGCCGAGCATCCCGTAGGTGGCGGCCGTGACGGCGACCGAGGTCACATAGTCGTCGCCGTAGCCAAGGACCGCGAGGCCCAGGACCGCCAGCACGACCAGGACGCGGGCCCAGAACGGGGTCCGGGCCAGCAGGTCGCGCGCCGACGCGTAGCGCCGGCCGAGGCCGCTGTCGGCCAGCTGCGCGATCACATGCGCTCCGCGACCCGTTCGCCGAAGAGGCCGGTGGGCTTGACGACCAGCACCGTGATCAGCACGCCGAACACGATCACGTCCTCCCACTTCCCGGACAGGTATCCCGTCGTATACGCCTCCAGGAGGCCGATCAGCATGCCCCCAGCCATGGCGCCCGGGATGTTGCCGATGCCCCCGAGAACGGCGGCGGTGAACGCGCGCAGGCCGAGCAGGAAGCCCATGGTGAACTGTATCTGCACGTAGTAGACGCCGAGCATGACGCCCGACGCGGCCGCCAGCACGGCTCCCAGGACGAACGCCAGTCGGATGACTGCGTCGACGTTGATCCCCATCAGGCGCGCGGCATCGTGGTCCACGGCCAGGGCGCGCATCGCTGTGCCGACCGTCGTGCGCTGCACGAACAGCAGGAGGCCTCCCATCAGGAGCAGGCTGACGAGGACCAGGGCGATCTGCACGTAGGTCAGGTGAACGGGGCCCACGAAGAAGCCGCTCGCCGGCAGCAGGCTCGGCGGATAGGCGTTGATGGCGGGACCCCAGATCAGCTCGGCCAGGTTCTGCAGGAACAGGGACATGCCCAGGGCCGTGATCAGGATCGCCAGCAGCGAGCGGCGCAGCAGCGGCCGGTATGCGAACTGCAGGATGCCCAGGTTCACGACTGCCGTCCCCAGCATCGGGATCACGAAGGCGGCGATGAGGGCCACGTAGAGGGGCAGGTGCTGAAAGCCCAGCGAGACGAGCAGTGTCCAGCCGAGGAAAGCGCCGACCATGGAGAGGTCGCCCTGGGCGAAGTTGATGAGTCGGATGATCCCGTAGACGATGGTGTAGCCGAGCGCCACCAGGGCATAGAACGAGCCGACGGTGAGCCCGATGACCGTGTATTGAAAGAACGGTCCCAACGCTGGTGGCTGTCCCCTGTGGATCCGGCTGGCCTCGCCTGCGCCCGGGGGGTCGCGGGCGTGCAGTATCTTACTGCCGAACCTTCACGGTCGGTCATGGAACCGCGCCCGCTTCTTTCTGGGATCCTGGGGGTGGAACCATGGCGGCCTTTCCCGACGAGGAATACGAGCAGCGGCTCGAGAAGACGCGGGCGCGCATGGCCGACGCGGGGCTGGACGCGCTGCTGGTGACCGACCCGGCCAACATGAACTACCTGACGGGCTACGACGCCTGGTCGTTCTACGTCCCCCAGGCGGTCGTGGTGCCGCTCCGGAAGGAGCCGCCGCTGTGGATCGGACGAGGAATGGACGCGGAGAGCGCCCGGCTCACCACCACGCTGCCCCGCGACCGGATCCTGAGCTACGCGGACGACTACGTCGAGTCGCCGGTCAGGCACGCGATGGAGCACGTGGCCGGGGTGCTGGCCGAGCTCGGCCTGGGCCGGGGCCGCATCGGCTACGAGGGCGACGCCTACTTCTTCACGGCCAGGGATCTCCAGGTGCTGGCGCGAGGGCTGCCGGAGGCGACGCTCGAAGACGCGTACCTGCTGGTGAACTGGATCCGGACGGTCAAGTCGCCGCGCGAGATCGAGGTGATGCGGCAGGCGGCTCGCATCGTGGAGATCGTGATGAGGGTGGCCATCGACGCCGTCGAGGTCGGGACCCGGGAATGCGACGCCGCGGCCCTCATCTCGGAGGCCCAGATTCGCGGCACGGCGGAGTTCGGCGGCGACGCTCCGGCCAACCCTCCCTCGATCCTGAGCGGAGACAACGCCGCCACGCCGCACGCGGCCTGGTCCGACCGCCCCTTCCGCGCCGGCACCGCCACCTGCCTGGAGCTGAGCGGCTGCCGGCTGCGCTACCACTGCGCGATGTCGCGCACCGTGTGGCTGGGGCGGCCGCCCGACGACGTACTGCGGGTGGCGTCCGCCACCGCAGAGGGCATGGAGGCCGCCCTCGGTGCGGTGAAGCCGGGGGCCCTCTGCCAGGACGTGGAGCTGGCCTGGCGGGAGACGATCGGGCGGCGCGGGCTCACCAAGCCGTCACGCGTCGGCTATTCGATCGGGATCAA
>DATFRD010000416.1:0-3139 GCA_035263645.1 Candidatus Dormiibacterota bacterium
GGGCAATGCCGTTGCTTTAGTCGTTAAGGAGCCTGTCGCGATGATGACGTTGAGCGTGACCGGCCTCGTCAGAAGGTGAGCTCAGCCGCGCCGGACTGGCGCCGGCCCGACGGAGTCGGAGCCCGCCAGCGCCGGCGCTTCCACGGCGAGCGGTACGTTGGGCCCAGTCCGCTCGCCGGGCAGCGCAGGGCCCGTTTGGACGGTGGCGGAACCGTGAGGGCTGGGACCTGGAGGATGACCAAGTGGTGGGCTTGGTAACGACTTGGGGCACGAGAACGGTGATGTGGGCGTCACTTCCAACACAACACCGGAGCTCCCGTGCCCCACGTCGCATCATCAGCCTCCGCACCCCTTGCCGTCCACTCCGGCCGCGGTCCTCGTTCGCGATGCCACCCCTCCGGGCGCGGCCGGGCCCACTCCAGCCGAGCTGAACCAGTTCGGCCACCGGCCGAGCCGACCCCTCCTCCTCCAGGGCACGCCGACGCCCGGCGTCCGGGGTTCGATCTGGCCCTGTTGAGCAGGATCCTGCCGATCCAGTTGGTGGAGGAGGTGATTCCACAGCCAGGCCGGGGTCGGCTCCCCCTCACTCGGACCTTCTTTCTGGTGCTGGGCCTGTGCCTGTTTCCGGAGGCGGCCTACCAGGAAGTCCTCCAACTGCTGTGGCCCAGAACTTCGGCCGACCAGTCGGTACCCAACAAGTCCTCGTTGTCCAGGGCCAGGTATCGGCTGGGCTGGTCGGTAATGGCCGAGCTGTTCGCGACGATTGCGCGGCCACTGGCCAAGATCGATACTCCCGGGTCCTTCTGGGGTGGACTCCGCCTCATGGCCGTGGACGGCCTGACCCTGGAGGTCGCCGATAACTGCGCCAACGAGCAAGCCTTCGGGGGTCAGCGCGACAAGCAGGGCAACCGGGTGGGCCCTCCTCTGGCGCGACTGGTTGGCCTGGTCGAGTGCGGAACCCATGCCTTGGTGGACGCCGCCCTCGGCAGTTACCACGACGGCGAACCTGAACTGGCCGCCAAATTGGTCCGCTGGGTAGCCGAAGGAACGCTGATTCTGGCCGATCGTGGCTTCTTCGGGGTTGCGCTCTGGCGCGCATACCTCGATGCCAGCGCACACCTGCTCTGGCGCATCAAGGGCAACGTCGCCACCCAGGTCGTCAGCCGGCTGCCTGACGGCACCTACTTGGCTCGGGTTCGGCCCTCCAAACGGCAAGGTCGATGGCCGGCGGGCCAGCGCCCGGACCCCATCCTGGTCCGGATCATCGAATACCGGATCGACGGTTCCGCTGAACTCTACCGGCTGGCCACCAGCCTCCTCGATCACCGGACCGCCCCGGCTCTGGCGCTGGCCAACCTGTACGCCCAGCGTTGGGAGTTCGAGATCACCGCCGCCGAGCTGAAGACTCATCAGCGGGGCAAAGCTGTCGTCCTCCGATCCCGCACCCCCGATGGGGTGCGACAAGAGGTCTGGGCTCACCTCATCCTTCACTTCGGCGCCCGCTCCTTGATGTACGAGGCATCGCAGACGATGGCCGGCGACCGCGATCCCGATCGCCTCTCCATCACCCTGACGCTCCGCGTCATCCGCCGCAGCCTCCTCCGAACGCCACCCCTCGCCCACCATGGCGACCCCTTGGAGACCGCCATCGCCGAGCTGATCCAGCCTCGCGCGCTGCTGCACCGACGCCTCCGCAGCTACCCACGCTCCGTCAAACGTCCAGACTCCCGCTATCCCAGGGCCGCTCCCAACCCTTCCAAATCCGGCCGCCGCCCTCTCCCGCCCTTCATCGAACTCGCACCTGCACATTGTTGAGTGACTAAAGCAACGGCATTGCCCCCGCAAGGGGGGAGGGACTTGCGGGTCAGCTCGGGTCGAGGCGCAGGTTGGCGCCCGACAGGGGCGCCGACTCCGGGCCCGCCAGCCAGGCGATCACCCCTGCCACCGCCTCGGGCTGGAGCGCCGGCTCCCTCGGGGCGCCGCTCAGCGCCAGCATCGGGGTCGCGATCGAGCCCGGGCTGACGGCGTTGACGCGGATGCCCAGCGGGCGGCCCTCCACCGCCAGCGCCTCCGTCAGCCCGGCCAGCCCCGACTTGGCCGCGACGTACGCGGCCATCCGCGGAAACTTCTCGGCCCCCGCCACGCCCGAGAGGCTGGACACGTTCACGATCGTCCCGCCCGGCCGCATCCGGCGGAAGGCGGCGCGGCTGCAGAGGAACGCGGCGCGCAGGCCGGCGCCCAACGTGGCGTCCCAGTCGGCGGCGGACGTCTCCGCCACCAGCCTCGGGATCAGCACCGCCGCGTTGTTGACCAGCGCGTCCCACCGCTCCAGGCGCGCCGCGGCCGCCTCGACCTGCTCCTCGTCGGCCGCGTCAACCCCGTCACGACGGCTCCAGGACACGACCGTCCAGCCGCGGCCCTCCAGCTCGCGGACGACCGCCCGGCCGACGCCGCCGGAGCCGCCCGTCACGACCGCCACCCTCACAGGGCGACCTCGTACGCGGCCGCGCTGCGCTCGATGCGCAGCCGGCGCAGCGCGCTCTCGTGGACGAGGCGGCGGTCCAGCCCCCGCGCGGCCGGGATCGCCGCCACCAGCGCGTCCAGGTCGCCCGGCTCGACGAGCAGGCCGCCCGCGCCCTCGTCGACCACCTCCGGCAGCGCACCCCGCCGGTAGCCGACCACCGGGCAGCCGGCCATCTGGGCCTCGGCCGCCACCATCCCGAACGGCTCGTCCCACTCGATCGGCATCAGGGCCACGGCGGAGCCGGCCATGAGCCGCCACAGGTCGCGCCGGTCGACCGGCTCCACCGGCTCGGCCACCTCGCGCTCCCAGTAGGCCCGGTCGTACACCGTGCCCACCAGCAGCGGCTCGAGCCCGGCGCGTCGGGCAGCCCGCACCGCGGCCGCCGTCCCCTTCTCGGGCGAGACGCGGCCGGCGATCAGCGCGCGAGGCTCCACCGGCACCGACGGCGGCGAGAACGCCGGTACCCCGTTGGGCAGCACGCCGATGCCGGGCAGGCCGGCCGCCGCCCAGGCGTGTCGCATCGCCTCCGACACCGTGACGCAGCGGGCGCGGCGAGCGGCGGCCACGACGGCCGGGACGATCGGCGGCAGGTGCAGCGTGTGCAGCACCGGCAGG
>DATFRD010000417.1:0-6921 GCA_035263645.1 Candidatus Dormiibacterota bacterium
GCATCATGCTCGGCCTCCGGAGGGCGTCCTCGGGCACCGCCCGACTCTTCGGGGTGCACCCCACCGACCTGCGGGCGCGCAGCCGCTGCGGCGTCATGCTGCAGGAGTCGGGGACGCCGGAGCTGCTCACCGTCCACGAGATCGTCCGGCTGTTCGGCACGTACTACCCGCGGCGTCTGCCGGCGGCCGAGGCGCTCCGCCTGGCCGGCCTGGAGGAGCTGGCCGGCGCGCGCCTCGACCACCTGTCCGGCGGCCAGCGCCAGCGCCTGTTCTTCGCGCTGGCGGTGACCGGCGACCCCGAGGTCCTGTTCCTGGACGAGCCGACCGTGGGGATGGACGTGGAAGGGCGCCGGACGTTCCTGGCCGCGATCCGGCGGCGGGCGCGGGATGGGAGCACGATCGTACTCACCACCCATTACCTGGAGGAGGCCGACCAGCTCGCCGGCAGGATCGTGGTGTTCGACCGCGGCGTGATCATCGCCGACGCGCCGCCGGCGGAGATCAAGGCCCGGGTGGCCGGCAAGCGGCTGACGCTGCGCTTCGGCACGGACGTCGACGCGGCGCTGTTCGCCGGGGCCCCGGTCACCGGCGTGCGCACCGACGGCGCCACCGCCACGATGCTGAGCGCCCGGCCGGTCGATGTCCTCCGGCACGTCCTCGCCGCCCGCGCCGACCTGCTCGACCTTGACGTCGGCGGGGCCGACCTGGAGGAGGCGTTCCTGCACCTGACCGGCGGGGCGCAGCAGGCCACCAATGCTTGAGCGTGCCGAGCCGGCCGAGGCGGGCCGGCTGGCGCCCCTGCTGCCGATGCTCGCGGCGCAGTCCCGGGCTCAGCTCGTGCAGCTCGTGCGCTCGCCCTTCTACGGCCTGTTCAGCCTGGCGCTTCCCATCATCTTCTGGGTGTTCTTCGGCCTGCCCAGGGCCCACGTGACGATGTTCGGCGTCAGCGGCGGCGCCTACCTGCTCGCGTCGTACGGCGCCTACGCAATCGCCAACACCATGCTGTTCACGTTCGGCATCGGCATCGCGTGGGAGCGCGGGCGCAAGCAGGACCTGCTGATGCGGGCCACGCCGCTCCGCCCGTCTGTCTACCTCGTGGCCAGGCTGGTGGCGGCGGCCGCGTTCGGGCTGGTCACGCTTGTCGTGCTCTCGCTGCTCGCCTGGCTCACCGGAGGGGTGCGGCTGGAGGCGGGGCAGTGGGCGACGCTCGTCTGGCGCCTGCTCGTGGGGTCGCTGCCGCTGTTCATGCTCGGGCTCGCCATCGGCTACCTGGTCACCGACCAGGCCTCGACCGCGGTCGTGAACCTGGTCGGGCTGCCGATGTTCCTGGCCTCCGGCCTCATTATCCCGCTCCGGGAGCTGCCCGACTTCGTGCAGACCGCTGCCCCCTACCTGCCCGCCTACCGGTACGGCCAGCTGGCCTGGGGCGCGGTCGGGGCCCAGGCCGACCCACCGCTGACCGACCTGCTGTGGCTCGCGGCGTACACCGCGGTCTTCGTGGCGATCGCGCTGCGGGCCTACCGGATCGACGAGTCCAGCAAGTTCATCTGACCGCCAGGGGCAGCGAGCTCAGCGTCCGCATCATGATCGTCTCGGTCCGAACCGGCTCCCCCGCCAGCCGCATGTCGGGGAAGCGGCGGACGAGCTCCCCGATCGCCACCTGGGCCTCTGCCCGGGCAAGTGGAGCTCCCAGGCAGGAGTGGACCCCGCGGCCGAACCCGAAGTGCGGGTTGGGGCTCCTGGCCAGGTCCAGCAGCTCGGGGTCCGCGAACCGCTCGGGATCGCGGTTGGCCGCTCCCAGGGCGGCGACCACCAGCTCGCCGGGGCCGATCCGCCGGCCGCTCAGCTCCACGTCCTCGCGCGCCACGCGGACCGCGACCTGCGCCGGCGAGTCGTAGCGGAGCAGCTCCTCGACCGCGCTCTCCAGCAGCTCGGGGCGCTCCCGCAGCCGCGCCAGCTGGTCCGGGTGCCGGAGCAGGGCGAGGACGCCGTTGCCGATCAGGCCGACGGTGGTCTCCTGGCCGCCGACCAGCAGCATCTCCACCATCGTGAGCAGCTCGCGCTCGTCGAGGGCGTCGTCCTCGCCCTCCCTGGCGATCAGGGCGCTGATCAGGTCGTCTCCCGGCTCCCGCCGCCGCCGGCCCACCAGCCCGCCGATGTACTCGAGGAACTCCTCCTCCGCGGCCCGGAACGCCGCCACGCGGTCCCAGTCCGGCACGGCCAGGGGATCGGTGATGAGCACCAGGGAGCGCGTCCACAGCTCGGACCGCGGCCAGTCCTCCCGGGGCACGCCGAGCAGGCGGTTGATCACGGCCACGGGCACCCACCGGGCCAGGTCCCCGACGAGGTCCAGCCCGCCCTCGGTGGCCGCCCGGTCGAGGGCCTCGTCCACCACCTCCTGTGCCCAGGGGTGAATTCGGTCCGCGACCGCCAGCGCGAAGGGCCGGCTGACCAGCCGTCGGAGCCGCGCGTGCTCGGCTCCGTCCACGCTGAACAGGGAGGGGACGTAGCCGTCGTCGAAGGGTGGCATGCTCCGCCACAGCCGGCGGTCGGAGGTGAAGCGAGGGTCGCGGAGGAGCCGCTCGACGTCCTCGTAGCGGGTGAGCAGCCACAGGTCCAGGAACGGGCTGCGGTGGACCGGGTCCCGCGCCCGCAGCTCGAGGTACGTGGGATAGGGGTCCTCCCGGACCTCGGGCAGGAACGGGTTGTACGTGAGGACATCGGCCATGCGACAAGGGTATGCAGACTGCTGCGGCCGGTCCGCTCAGTTTGGGGACACGGCCAGCAGGTAGGCGTCCAGGCGCTGCATCACCGTGCTCTATGTCCTCGCTGCGCGTGAGCACCCAGACGCCCAGGAACGGGCTGTGATGCACGGGATCGGCCTCTCGCAGCGCGTGGTAGGCAGGACGGGTAGGGGTCCGCGTGGGCCTCGGGCAGGAACGGGTTGTAGGTGATCACGCGTTGCTCCATCGCCACGACGAGCGGAGGGGGCGGAGCACGCCGGCGGCGCCCCACGCGGTCCGCAGGGCCAGGTAGGCGAGCAGAGCACCCCCCACCCACGCCGGGGCGGCCGGCGCCGCCACCAGGAACGCCGCGACGGCCGGCGCCACCGGGTCGGGCCACGGCTGCGGACGGCGCACCAGGTGGCTGCCGATGACGCGGCCGGCGTGGTCGCCGCCGTAGAGCAGCAGGCACGCTACCCCGGCCCCGAGCGGCAGCGGGCCCCGAGCCAGCAGCACGGCCAGCGCCAGCCCGGCCGCGACGAAGAGCGCGAGCTGAGCCGGCAGCCGGCCCATGCGCCAGACGCAGCCCCAGACGGTGGCGCCGGTGCCGAGCGCACCGACCGCCACCGCCAGCGCGTACGCTGGCACCCCGCCCGGCAGCGGCGCCAGCCACGCCGCTTGCAGCGGTGGCACCAGCCAGGTCAGGAAGAACGCGCTGAACAGCAGCATCCCCTCCAGCGAGCCGACCGGCCCCAGGTGCAGCTCGCCGCGCTCCCGCTCCTCGACCATGGTTGCGGAGAACGCGACCTGCAGGGTCCACAGCATGACCATGACGAGCGCGCGATTCCCGAACCCGACGAGCGCGAAGAACGCCAGGACGACGATGGGGCCGTGGTATCCGTCCAGGGCATGGTCCAGGTATTCGCCCAGGGCCGAGCTGGTTCCGGTCCGCTTGGCGTGCATGCCGTCGGCGTGGTCGCCGAGCAGGTAGAGCTGGACGAGGACGACGAAGGCGAGGGCCAGCGCCGGGGGCGGGAGCGCGCCCGCCGCAGCGACGAGCGCGAGCGCCGCCCACATGAAAGCAGACGCGGCCAGGGTGACCACGTTGGCCGGAAGCCGCTCCGGCAGGCGGCGCGCGAACGGCGCCACCCAGCGGTCCCGGAACAGCGGCAGCAGGAGCGAACGGTCGGCGCAGCGGTAGACGTAGGGCGGCGCGTCGGTCAGCGCGGGCATCCGGCGGCCGGACTCAGGAAGACGCGGCGGATGCGCATCGCTCGCCGAGGAAGGGAAGGACGTGCTCCACGGCCCGTCGGTGCTGGGCCTCGTCGTCGATCTCGGCCCAGACCAGGTCCTCGATCCTGTGCAGCCGCACGGGATGGCGGGCGCTGAGGTCAGAGAGGCAGTCGTCGTAGTGGTACCAGGGCCGCGCGGTCGCACGCCGCTCGTAGCGGGCGCACATCGCGTTGAGGAGCGCCGGGGTCAGTCGACTGATCCCGACGAACTCGCCCAGCGGGGCCGCGTCCGTGCGGCGTGACTTCGTGAGCTGGCTCAGGCGGCCGCCGGAGCCGTAGGCGTACACCTCGTCGCCCTGGCCGGTGGCCCCGGAGAGCAGCAGCCAGTCGCCTTCCGGCTGCCGCAGCAGCTCGCCGACCGCGCGGGGCTCGTACAGCAGGTCGGACTCCAGCAGCAGGAAGGGGCCGGTCACGGCACCCTGCGCCGCGTACAGCGAGCCCATGCTGCCGGTGCGCCCGTAGTCCGGGTTGAGGCGGAGCTCGACCTCGGGGAACCGGCCGGCCAGGAACCTGCGGTACGCGTCGGCCCGATGGCCGGCGACCAGGACGATGCGCCGGACGCCGCATGCCTGCAGCGTCTCGATCGAGCGGTGCACGAGCGGGACGCCACCGACCTCCAGCAGACCCTTGGGCAGGTCGGGCCACAGGCCGCGGAGGCGCGAGCCGGTGCCGGCAGCGAGCACGATCGCGGCCGTCGTCCCTCCACCCACGGTCAACACTGTAGCGGCGGGCGAGGCCACCAGTGGATCTTCGCGGAACCCTCCGCGGCCTGAGCTGGCGCGGGCGCCAGTCACGGCCTGTGCCGGCTCGCCCGACCTGGGCACCATGTGTCCTGTGGACACCTCCCCGGTGCCACGTCCGTCAGGAGAGCAGGGCGCGGCCCCACCCCGGCCGGCGCCGTCCGCCTTCCCCACCGATCGCGGCTGGCGGCTCAGACGAACTCGATCGAGCCGCTCGCGCGGCCCCGCTCGGTGAGGCGGTCGAACGTCAGGACCGCGACTGCGAGCCAGCCGGCGCCGACCACCGCCTCCAGGCCCGCGCTGGCCATGACCTGCCCGGCCGGCGCACCCGCGAGCAGCAGCCGGATCGCCGCAACGCCGTGCGTGACGGGCAGCACGCCGGCGAGCACCTGGACGGGCACCGGCCAGAACGCCACCGGGACGTTGACCCCGCAGATGGCGAGGATGGTCATCCGCACGAGGATGCTGATCATGTTGCGCAGGCCGGGCCGCAGCGACGCCATCCCCCCCACGAAGAGCGCCAGGCAGAACGTGGACAGGCAGGTGAGCACGATCAGGGGCAGGGCGACCGCGCCGCGCAGAGGGTCCATCCGGAGGCCGAAGATCGCGCTGACCACGAACAGGGCGAGCACCGCTGTCGCCATGCCGTCCAGCACCCAGACCGCGGTGCGGCCGACGACGGCGGGGACGTAGCTGGACGGCGCCACGACGAGCAGCGGATACGTGCCGTCGAAGCGATCCCACGTGATGGCCTGCGCGGCCAGCATCGTCGTCGCGCAGCCGATGAACACGCTGTTGCCCACGACCAGGTACTCGACCCGCTGGGCCGACCCCAGCAGGACCCCGATCAGCCCGTAGAACGTCGTCTCCGACACGATGCGGACGCAGTAGCCGACGAGCCAGCTCACCGGCCCCCACTGGTAGCGGAAGTCCACGTAGCCGAGATGGACGGCGTTCCTGAAGACGCGCAGCGCCGTCATGCCAGGGCCAGGGTGCCCTCGCGCCGCAGGTGCTCCACCATGCGGTGGAGGAGCAGCCAGCCCACGGCCATCCCCGCGGCCCCCAGCAGCACGACGACTGCCAGGCGGAAGGGGACGCCCGCGGGCGTCCCCGGGCGTATCGAGTCGCGCAGCAGGTCCGCGCTCCAGGACAGGAACACGACGCGGCTGAGCGGGCGGAGCCAGCCGGGCAGATAGGCGACCGGCACCAGGACCCCGCCCAGCAAATAGAAGGGAAACGTGATCGAGTTCTGGAAGACGCGCGCGCTCTGCCTGAGCGCGAACACCGCGCTGAACAGGAGCGCCGTACCGGAGGCCGCGAACGCCGCCGCCACCAGCGTGGGCACCAGGACCTCGGGATGGCGGACGGGCACGACGACGTGAAAGACGACGAGGGCGACCAGCCAGGACTCCGCGAAGCCGGCCAGGCCGAACGCCGTGACGGTAGCGGTCCGTGCCGCCATGACCAGGGCGAACGGCGCCGGCGCGGCCACCACCGCCTCCAGGACGCCCAGGAACCGGTCCCGATTGACGAGCTCACCGGCCGTGAACAGGGCCATCTGCCAGAGCGTGATCAGCACCGGGGCCATCAGCGCGTAGCCCAGCAGCCCCCTCCGACCGGACTGCTGGACGATGGCCAGGAACGTGAGCGCAAAGAAGGGGACGACCACCAGGTTGAAGAGGTCGCCGCCGAGGTCGTGGGTGGTCATCTGGAACTGCGCGCGCACGGCGCCCGTCAGCGCCCGGATCACACGCGCAGCCCGCGGTCGCCGATCAGCTGCAGGTAGACCTCCTCCAGGCTCGGCAGCGACGTGCTGATCGAGGTCACGCCGGCCGCCACGAGCAGCTGCAGCACGCGGGCAGCGGCGCCCTCCGCCCCGATGTCGATGCGCGTGGCGCCGCTGGGCGCGGACCCGAGGCCGGTCACGCCCGGAACGCCCCGAATGGCGTCGAGCACGTGCAGGGGCACTCCGGCCGCGTCGATCCGCTCGTAGCGGCTCACCCAGCTGGCGAGCGTGCGCGGGCTCTCGACGGCGAGCAGCCTGCCGTGGTCGATGAGGGCCACGCGGTCGCAGACCGCCTCCGCCTCCGCCATGTCGTGGGTGGTGAGGAGGATCGTCCTCCCCTCGGCGCGCAGGTCGCTGACCAGCGCGCGGAAATCGCGCGC
>DATFRD010000418.1:0-5178 GCA_035263645.1 Candidatus Dormiibacterota bacterium
TGGGGGGAAGGCCGAACCAGCCCCCCTCCGGCCCCTGGCGGGGCCTCCCCCGCACGGGGGGAGGGCCCGTCAGGTGAGCTCCAGCTCGTAGGACTCGGCTTCGAAGGTGCCCTGGCCGCCCTCCGGGCGCCAGCCCAGTGGCCCCAGGTGCACGAAGCCGAGCCTGGCGGCGACCCGGCGGCTGGCGTGGTTCTCGCGGCCGGCCCACAGCGTCAGGCGCCGGACGCCCAGGGCCCCCGGCGCCCACCCGACCAGGGCCCGGCCGGCCTCGGTCGCGAGGCCCCGGCCGGCGTGGTCCGAGCGGATCCAGTAGTGGAGCTCGGCCGAGTCAGGGCCGTCGCGATTCACGCCCGCCACGCCCAGCAGCCGGGCGCCGACGGCGTCCACCACGGCGAAGTGGTAGACACGGTCGTCGTGCCATCCCTGCTCCGCATGCCTGACGTTGTCGCGTACGGCGTCGAGCGAGGGACTGACCGCCCAGGGCATCCAGGGCAGGAGCTCCGGGCGGGAGTCGACGGTGGCCTGGAGGAGGCCGCTGACGTGGGCGGGGCCGATCGGCTCCAGGCGCAGGCGCTCCGTCTCGAGCACCGTGCGCGCTACCGGGATCGCGATCGGCTCAGTGTACTCGCCGGCCTCGCCGGCTCCGTCCGGCGCCCTCGATAGACTGGCCTCGTGATCCGTCCCGAGGAGGCCCGGCGGCCGCTCACCGTCACGGAGCTGGCCTTCGAGATCCGCCGCCAGCTGCGCTCGCTGGCCACCGTGCTGGTCAGGGGCGAGGTGACCGGGATGAAGCGCACCGGACGCGGCAACTACTCCTTCGCGATCCGCGACCAGGCCGCCGTCGTCCAGGCGTTCCTGTACGGCAGCGACGCCCGCCGGATGGGCATCGTGCCCGAGGACGGCCAGGTCTTCGTCTTCCGGGGCCGCGTGGAGCTGTGGCAGACGGGGCAGCTCAGCCTCGTCGTCGACTACATCCAGTTCGACGACGTGGGGCGCCTCCGGGCGCAGCTGGAGGCGCTCAAGCGCCGCCTCGACCTGGAGGGGGCGTTCGCCCAGGAGCGCAAGCGCCGCCTCCCGTTCCTGCCCCGGGTGGTGGCGCTGATCACGTCACCGACCGGCGCGGTCATCCACGACCTGCAGGAAACCATCCTGGACCGCTACCCCAACATGGAGATCCTGGTCTACCCGGCGCAGGTGCAGGGCACCGCCTCGCCGGCCAGCCTGGTCTCCGCTCTGCGCCGCTGCAACCGAGAAGCGCGGGCCAGCGTCGTCATCATCGCGCGCGGCGGAGGCAGCTTCGAGGAGCTGTGGGCGTTCAACACGGAGCCGGTGGCCCGCTCGATCCTGGCCTCGGCCATCCCGGTCGTCACCGCGCTCGGCCACACGTCGGACCGGACCGTCGCCGACATGGTGGCCGACGCGGAGTGCCGGACCCCGACCGAGGCGGCCGGCCGCGTCGTGCCGCGGAAGGCCGACCTGCTGGCGGCTCTGGCAGAGCGGCGCCGCCGCCTGCAGCGGGAGTCGCGGAGACAGCTCGCCGACCGGGCGGAGCGCCTGGCCCAGCGCCGGCTGCTCCTGGGGCAGGCGCTGCCGGGCCTCCTCCGCCGCCGCTTCGACCGGCTCGAGCGCTGCCGGGCGGACCTCGCCCGGCTCAGCCCCGGCCGGCAGCTGGAGCGCCGGAGGGAGCTCCTGGCCGCGCTGGACGCCCGCCTGGAGGCCGCGGCCGGACGCCTGCTGCGCCGCCGCGTCGAGGGCCTGGCCGCGCGCCGCGCGCCGGAGCGCCTGACCCGCGCACTGAGCGCACGCTTCCTGGCGGCCGAGTCGGGCCTGGCCCACCGCCGCGGCCGGCTCGAGGCCCTGAGCCCCGAGCTCGTGCTGGCGCGCGGCTACAGCATCACGATGGACGCCACCGGGCGCGTGCTCCGGGCCGCCGCCGAGACGGCGCCCGGCCGGCCAATCAACGTCCGGCTGGCGGCGGGGTCGCTGGCCGCCAGGGTGGAGGAGACGCACGATTGAGCGAGGAGCTGACCTATGAACGGGCGCTCGAGCTGCTCGACCAGAAGCTGAAGTCGCTGGAGGACGGAGACCTCTCGCTCGACGACGCGCTCTCGACGGTGGACGAGGTGCGCACCTACCTGCGGATCTGCGAGCAGCGGCTGGAGGAGGCGAGGAGGCGGATCGAGGTGCGTCCGGACACAGCCCCGGCGGAGGAGCCGCGGTGAGGCGGCTGCGTGTGGGCGAGCCGGTCCTCGGCGCCGACGGCCGCCGGCTGGGGGCCCTGGAGCGCCTGGTCGTCGACGAGCAGGCCCACCGGGTCACCCACCTGGTGATCCATGGCCGCCTGGTCGGCGTCCAGCACGTGCGGGATGTGAACGGGACGCGGCTCCAGGCCGACCTGGACCAGGCGGGGCTGACCGGCCAGCCGCAGGCCGGCCCGGAGCTGGTCTCCGCGCCCGGCGCCCACTGGACGGCGCCGGGCGGCTACTCGATCGACGACTTCCTGGCCATCGCGTCAGCCCTGATCGGCCAGGGACCGTACGTGCCGCCGGTCCACCTCGAGCTCGACCTCTCCGCCGTTCACGAGATCAGCCCCGGCAGCCACGTATGGTCGGGCACCGAGCACCTCGGCGACGTGTCCCAGCTGCTCACCGACGACCAGGGCAACGTGGAGTCGCTCGTCCTCCGCCGCCGCGGCCTCCTTGGCCGCCGGGTCCTGCTGCCGGCGCGGCACGTGAGGGAGGTCGTCGGCTCCAGCGTCCACGTCGACCTGACGGGGGACGAGGTGAACGCACTCCCCCAGTACGAGGACCCTGCCGGCTGAGCCGGTCCTGCCCCGGCTCAGCCGGAGCGGCTGGCGACGCGCCGGTCGCCGGAGACGGCAGCCCGGCCGGCCGTGAGCGCCCAGCGGCCCCAGATGCCGGCCCAGACGAGGCCGTTGGCGAATGCCGGCAGGTCGGCCGCGTAGTGCTTGTGGTGGAACGTCCACATGGCGCGGTGGAACTCCCAGTGCATGCGCGACGTGTCCTGCCGGGTGGCCTGACCCTTCAGGTGCACGGCCCGCGCCGTGGGCAGGTAGAAGATCTTCCAGCCGCCGGACTTGAGCCGGAAGCAGAGGTCGATGTCCTCGCCGTACATGAAGTAGTCCGGGTCGAAGAACCCGACCCGGTCGACCGCCGTGCGCCGGACCATGAGGCAGCCGGCGGTACCGGCGTCGATCTCGTGGGTTTCGAGCGGCGACAGGTGGCCCATCGAGTAGCGGTTGAACCGCGCGCTCTGGGGGAACGCCTTGCCCAGGCCGGCGAAGTAGTAGAAGGACGACGCCGGGCTGGGGAAGCCGCGGCGCGCCGCGTGGTCGAGCGTCCCGTCCGGTCGCTGGAGACGAGGGCCCACGGCGCCCGCGTCGGGGCGGACGAGCAGGAAGTCGGCGAGGCGGCCGACGCAGCCGGGCATCACCGTCACGTCGGGGTTCATCAGCAGGATGAAGCGGCCCTCGGCCTGCTGGAGGCCGGCGTTGTTGGCCCGGCCGAAGCCCGTGTTGACCCGCTGCCTCAGGATCTTCGCTTCGGGGAACTCGCGGGCCACGACGTCGGGCGAGCCGTCGGACGACGCGTTGTCGACCACCACGGCCTCGGCGGGGACGTCGGAGCAGGCGTAGAAGGCGCGCAGGCAGTCGACGAGCAGGTCGCGGGTGTTGTAGCTGACGACGATCGCGGACACCAGCGGCTTGTCTGCCGTCATGACCTCGACAGGATACGCATCGGCCGCCGAGCCGCGTTCCCGCCGGCGGTCGCGGCCGGTTCCGCCCCGAAAAGTCCTGGGGTCGGCACTTAGAATCAACGGTCCATGAACGCGACGGCCGAGTCGCGAGCCGGACGGGGCCTGCCGCCCCGCCTCCAGCGCGTGCGCGACAGCAAGCTCGTCCGCCAGAACCTGGTCCTGTTCTTCGGTGGCTTCCTGGCCGGCGTGGGTGGCTTCGTCTACCACGCGATCGCCGGGCGCAGCCTCGGACCCCGGCTCTACGGCGAGGTCGGGGCCCTGGTCGGCCTGTACACGGTCGGCACGATCATCAACCTGACCCTGGTCCTCGTCCTGGCGCGGTATGCCGCCGACCTGGAGGCGGCCGGCCGGCCAGGCGCCATCCGGCACATCGTGGGCCGGACGAGCCGGCTGCTAGCGCTGCCGGCCGTAGCCTTCTGCCTGCTCACGGCAGCGCTCGCGGTGCCGCTCGCGGCCTTCGAGAACTTCGGCTCGCCCGTGCCCATCATCTGGCTCGGGATCGCCATCGCGGCCTACTGCTACACGGCGATCCCCCGCGGCGTGCTGCAGGGCACCCAGCAGTTCACCGCCCTGTCGGCCAACCTCCTGCTCGAGCTGGTGGTGCGGGTATCCGCGCTGGTGGCGCTGCTGGCGCTGGGGCTGGCGGTCAGCGGCTCCATCATCGCCATCCTCGCCGGCGTGATGTTCGCCTACGCGATCGGGATGGTCTCGCTCCGCAACGTGCTCCGCACCCAGCCGGACGTGGTGCGGATGCGCACGATGGTCTCGTTCGGGCTCACCGCGGCGGCCGGCACCCTCGGTATCATCCTGCTCTACAACCTCGATGTGGTGCTGGCCGTGCACTACCTGGCCAAGTACGACGCCGGCATCTACGTCAGCCTGAACAAGATCGAGGTCATCATCTACTACGGCACGCTGAGCGTCAGCCAGGTGCTGTTCCCGCGGGTGGTGGAGGCGATCGCGACGAGGCGGCCCCCGGCCCGCCTGCTGCTGCTGTCCGGGGGGTTGATGACAATGCTCGGGCTCGGCGCCATCGCCGTGTTCGGCCTCACCGGGGGCCTGATCGCCACGGTGCTCTTCGGGTCGAAGTTCAGCTCGGCCCAGCCCTACGTGCTGGCGGTCAGCATCATCGGGCTCGGCCTGAGCCTGGACAACCTGCTCGTGCAGTTCCTGATGGCCGTCCACGACCGCCTCTTCATCCCGGTGCTCGGCGCGGCGTGCCTGCTGCTCGTGGCCCTGATCGCGCTCTCCCACGCCAGCATCGGTCAGATCGTGACCGACGTCATGGTGACGATCTTCGCGCTGCTCGTGGCGCTCGCGGCCCGGTGCTTCGTGGTGCTAACCCGGCTCCAGCCCGCCCTGGCCAGCAACCAGGCGGCGTAAACGCTGCAAGGCGGGCGG
>DATFRD010000419.1:0-2593 GCA_035263645.1 Candidatus Dormiibacterota bacterium
CCAGACCCGCCCGCTAGTCATCGATCTCCACGATCACGGCCTTCCATCCTATTATGATATCGATATCAGGTTCAAGTAGTGTGTAGCCCCGGGCACGCGCCCGTCTGTCCCGGAGATCACGAGGGGAGCTGATATCTGCATGACGCAACCGCCGATCGCCGACGTCATCGAGATCGAGCAGCTGCTGGCGAAGTACGCCGTGGCCATGACCAAGAACGACGTCGAGACCGTCATGGCGGAGGTCTTCACGCCGGACGGCAGCTACAGCGCCTTCGGCTCGACGTACCAGCTCCGTGACTTCCCCGCGCTCGTGGAGGCGGCGCCCAAGGGCCTGTTCATGTGCGGCACGCCGCTGCTCGATCTCGACGGCGACGCCGGCAGCGGCGAGCAGCCGCTGCTGTTCGTCGACCAGACCAGTCACGACATGCGGATGGGATGGTACAACGATTCCTATGTCCGCACCGAGCAGGGCTGGCGCCTGAAGACGCGGTCGATGACGTTCCTGCGCCGCAGCGGCGCTCGCGACTCCGGGCGGGCGCATGACCCGCTCCGCCCCGAGCCGACGACGGAGCGGGCCCGGTAGGCCCTGGGTCATGGAGCTCGACGCCTTCCGCGTGTCCCTGGACGCCTGGCTCGACTCCCGCCGCGACGAGCTTGCGCCGGCCTACCCGGGCGCGGGCACGCTCGACCAGAGGATGGCCCAGATCGCCAAGGTGCGGCGGCTCGCATTCGACGCCGGCTGGGCCCGCTGGGGCTGGCCGGAGCGGGTGGGGGGCCTCGGCGGCCCGACCCTGCTGCGCGCCTACCTGAGTGAGGCGGTCACCGCCCGGGACCTGGTGGAGCCGGGCCTGTACTCGATGCCCGAGGTGCTGGGCCCGTCGGTGGTCACCTATGCCCGGCCCGAGCTGTCGGCCCGGGTGCTGCCGCCGCTGCTGCGCGGCGACGATGTCTGGTGCCAGGGGTTCTCCGAGCCGGGCACGGGCAGCAACCTGGCCTCGCTCACCTGCCGCGCCGTCCGGGTGACGGGGGAGGGCGACTCCGGCTGGCGGGTGACCGGAAAAAAGGTGTGGACCAGCCTGTCCCAGTACGCCCGGCGGTGTGTCCTGCTGACCCGGACCGGCTCCGTGGAATCGGCCCACCGGGGCATCACCGCCCTCCTGGTCGACATGGATGCGCCCGGCATCACGATCCGGCCCATCGAGACCATGGACGGCGAACAGGAGTTCTCCGAGGTGTTCTTCGACGACGTGCTCGTCCCGCTGGACCGGACGCTCGGCGAGGAGGGCCAGGGCTGGGCGGTGGCCATGGACGTGCTGCCCTACGAGCGAAGCACGGCCCTCTGGCAGCGGGCGGCGTGGCTGCACCGGCGGCTGCGCGATCTCGTCGACGCCGCCGAGCCGGGCGCCCTCGATCCGCTCGCGCTCGGCGAGGTCACCCAGCTGGTCTACGCGTTCCGGTCCCGCTCCCGGGCCACCGTGCACCGGATGGCCGCGGGAGAGCAGCTGGGGCCGGAGACCTCCATCGACAAGGTGCTCCTGGCCACCGCCGAGCAGGCCCTGTTCGACCTCGCCGCCGAGGCCCTGCCCGCAGAGGTCACCACCGGTGACGACGCGGAGAGCGGGCGCTGGCGGGGCGAGTTCCTCTCCTCGCGCGCCGCGACGATCTACGGGGGCACCGCCGAGATCCAGCGCAACGTCATCGCCCGCCGGCTGCTCGACCTCGGGAACGATAGATGATCGACGGCGAAGAGCTGGCGCTGTTGCGGCAGAGCCTGCGCAAAGCCATAGAGAGTCATAACGGCGCCGCGCTGGACACGGCGCTGGAAGAGTTCGGGTGGCCTGACGCGCTCGCCGCGGACGCCCGAGCCGCCGTCTCGGTGCTGTTCGAGCTGCAGGGCGCGGCGAACGTCACATCGTCGGCGCTCTCCTGGGTGCTCGCCCATGCCCTCGGGTTCGGGGGAGCGGCGGTGGTGCTCCCCGCGCCCGGAGGGCGGACCGCTCCCGCCGTGCTGGAAAGCGGCCGCCTCCGCGTGCGCGGTGTCGCGACCGCGAGCCTCGCCGGGCGCGAGACCACCCTGGTCGTGGCCCGGGCCGGCGATTCGCACGTCGCCGCCGAGGTCGAGATCGCGACGCTCACACAGCGGGCGGTGACCGGGGCGGATCCCGCCCTGGGCCTGGCGGAGGTCGTCGGCGACGTCGGCGCCTGGAGGGAGCTCGGGACGGCCGACTGGCGGGCGGCCGTCGCGCTCGGCCAGCTCGCCGTCGGCCACGAGCTGGTCGGCGCGTCGCGGCGGATGCTGGAGCTGGCCCGCGAGCATGCGCTGGCGCGGGTCCAGTTCGGCCGCCCGATCGCCATGTTCCAGGCGGTCCGCCACCGGCTCGCAGAGACGCTCGTCGCCGTCGAGGCCGCCGCCGCCGTGCTCAACGCCGCCTGGCTGGACCACGAGCCGCAGACGGCGGGGATGGCGAAGGCGGCCGCCGGCCGGGCCGCGCGGGTCGCGGCCCGCCACAGCCAGCAGGTGCTCGCCGGCATCGGCTTCACCACCGAGCACCCCTTCCACCGTTACCTGCGGCGGGTCCTCGTGCTCGAGCAG
>DATFRD010000420.1:0-4526 GCA_035263645.1 Candidatus Dormiibacterota bacterium
GTGCACGGCGCGCGCCAGAACAACCTCAAGGACGTCAGCGTCGAGATCCCGAAGCGCCGGCTGACGGTGTTCACCGGCGTCTCCGGCTCGGGCAAGAGCTCGCTGGTGTTCGACACGATCGCCGCGGAGTCGCAGCGGCTGATCAACGAGACGTACAGCGCGTTCGTGCAGGGCTTCATGCCGACGCTGGCGCGGCCCGACGTCGACGTGCTCGAAGGGCTGACGACCGCGATCATCGTCGACCAGCAGCGGATGGGTGCCGATCCCCGGTCCACGGTCGGCACCGCCACCGACGCCAACGCGATGCTGCGCATCCTCTTCAGCCGGCTCGGGCAGCCGCACATCGGCTCGCCCAAGGCGTTCTCCTTCAACGTCGCCTCGATCAGCGGGGCGGGCGCGGTCGCCTTCGAGCGCGGCGGGAAGACCGTGAAGGAGCGGCGCAGCTTCAGCATCACCGGCGGCATGTGCCCGCGCTGCGAGGGCCGGGGCACAATCTCCGATATCGACCTCACCCAGCTCTTCGACGACTCCAAGTCGCTAGCCGAGGGCGCGATCACCGTTCCCGGCTACAAGGGGGGCGGCTGGAACTCTCGGCTTTACATCGAGTCGGGCTTCGTCGACCCGGACAAGCCGATCCGCTTGTACACCAAGAAGGAGCTGCACGACTTCCTCCACCGCGAGCCGGTCAGGATGAAGATCGCGGGCATCAACATGACCTACGAGGGGCTGATCCCGCGGATCCAGAAGTCGATGCTGTCCAAGGACAAGGAGGCGATGCAGCCGCACGTCCGGGAGTTCGTCGACCGCGCTGTCACCTTCAGCGCCTGCCCGGAGTGCGGCGGCACCCGGCTCACCGAGGTGGCCCGCTCCTCGCGGATCAGGGGCCTCAACATCGCCGATGCCTGCGCCATGCAGGTCAGCGACCTGGCCGGGTGGGTCGACGGCCTCGGCGAGCCGTCGGTGACCCCGCTGCTCGCCGCGCTGAGGCAGACCCTCGACTCGTTCGTGGAGATCGGCCTGGGCTACCTCAGCCTCGACCGCCCGTCGGGTACGCTCTCGGGCGGCGAGGCACAGCGCACGAAGATGATCCGGCAGCTCGGGTCGTCGCTGACCGACGTCACCTATGTCTTCGACGAGCCGACCATCGGGCTGCACCCGCACGACGTCCAGCGGATGAACGACCTGCTGCTGCGGCTTCGCGACAAGGGCAACACGGTGCTCGTCGTCGAGCACAAGCCCGAGGCGATCGCGATCGGCGACCACGTCGTCGACCTCGGCCCGCGCGCTGGCACCGAGGGCGGCGAGGTGGTGTTCGAGGGCACCGTCGATGGGCTGCGGGCCAGCGGCACCCTCACCGGCCGCCATCTCGACGACCGGGCCGCCCTCAAGGAGCAGGTCCGGGCCCCCGCCGGCGCGCTGGAGATCCGCGGCGCGACAACGCACAACCTGCGGGACGTCGACGTCGACATCCCGCTCGGCCTGCTGGTCGTCGTCACCGGGGTGGCCGGCTCGGGCAAGAGCTCGCTCGTGCAGGGCTCGATCGCCGACCGCGAGGGCGTAGTGTCCATCGACCAGGGCGCGATCCGCGGCTCGCGACGGAGCAACCCGGCGACGTACACCGGCCTGCTCGACCCGATCCGCAACGCGTTCGCGAAGGCTAACGGCGTGAAGCCCGCGCTGTTCAGCGCCAACTCCGAGGGCGCCTGCCCGGGCTGCAACGGCGCCGGCGTCATCTACACCGACCTGGCGATGATGGCCGGCGTCGCCACCACCTGCGAGGAGTGCGAGGGAAAGCGGTTCGAGGCCTCGGTGCTTGACTACCATCTCGGCGGCCTCGACATCAGCGAGGTGCTCGCGATGCCGGTCACCGAGGCCACGGAGTTCTTCGGCGCGGGCGAGGCGCGCACCCCGGCCGCGTACGCCATCCTCGGCCGCCTCGCCGACGTCGGGCTCGGCTACCTCAGCCTCGGCCAGCCGCTCACGACGCTGTCCGGCGGCGAGCGGCAGCGGCTCAAGCTGGCCACCCGGATGTCCGCCGACGGCGGCGTCTACGTCCTCGACGAGCCGACCGCCGGCCTTCACCTCGCCGACGTCGAGCAGCTGCTCGGCCTGCTGGACCGGCTCGTCGACTCCGGCAAGTCGGTCATCGTCATCGAGCACCACCAGGCGGTCATGGCCCACGCCGACTGGATCATCGACCTCGGCCCCGGCGCCGGCCACGACGGCGGCCGGATCGTCTTCCAGGGCACACCCGCCGACCTGGTCGCCGCCCGCTCCACCCTTACCGGCGAGCACCTCGCGGCCTACGTCGGCGCCTGACCGAGCTGGCCGGGAGCAGCTGCTTTCAACCGGGTAGTTGACCGGCGGGCGGACTGCGTCTAAGATTGTTTCAACCGGATGGTTGAAAGGGGGAGCGATGCCGGCGCACACCCTCGACCGCGTCTTCTCCGCCCTGGCCGACCCGACGCGCCGCGACATCGTGGCCCGGCTTGCCGAGGGCGACGCCACAGTGAACGAGCTGGCCCAGCCGTACCGGATGTCACTGCAGGCCGTCTACAAGCACCTGCGGGTGCTGGAGGAAGCAGGCCTCGCGAGCCGGCCGAAGGGGCCGCAGCCTCGGCCGGTGCGGCTGGAGACGGAGGTCTTCGACCAGATGGAAGCCTGGATCGAGCGGTACAGGCTGCGCGCTGAACATCGGTACCGCCGCCTGGATACCGTCCTGGCGGCGATGGGCACCACCGACCACAGGGAAGGCGGCGAAGCTCGAGAGGATGATCACTGATGGCCCTGTCTGACCAGCCAGCCAGGCGGCACCGGCAGATCGCCCAGCTGTTCACCGACCGGGTCAGGGGGACCGCAGCCTGGGACGCGCCGTCCCCGGTCGCCGGCTGGGCCGCGCGCGATGTGGTGCGCCACCTGACCGAGTGGCTCCCCGGCTTCCTGTCCGCCGGGGCCGGCATCCGGCTGCGCGGCGGGCCGTCCGTGGATGAGGACCCGGTCGGGGCCTGGGAGGCCCAGTGCGCGGCCGTGCAGGCGCTGCTGGACGACCCGGCGACACCCGGCAGGGTGCTGGCCAACCCGCACATCGGCGAACTGCCCCTGGACCGCGCGATCGACCAGTTCTACACCCCGGACATCTTCATGCACACCTGGGACCTCGCCAGGGCCACCGGCCAGGACGACCGGCTGGACCCCGAGTTCTGCCAGCAGCTGCTGGCCGGCATGGAGCCGATGGAGCAGGTCATCCGCGCCTCCGGGCAGTACGGCCCGAAAGTCGAGGTGCCCGACGGCGCCGATGTGCAGGCCAGGATGCTGGGGTTCATCGGCCGGGACCCGTTCTGGACGCCCGCCGCCGCGCCCGGGATACGCGGGCCTATGGGGGACTCTAGGTAAGACGGCTGTTCCTGCAGGGCTCGGCGGCCCGCGCGCGAGCGGCCTGACGGACCAGGTGGTCGCGCTCGGCGACGTCCGTGGCCCGGCGGGCGGCATCCGCGTACGCCGTGGCGGCGGCGGGGAGGTCGCCGCCGAGCTCGTGCAGGTGGCCGCGGACGGCGTGCCACCGGTGCCGCTCGCCGAGCACCTCGCGCAGCCGGTCGGTCTCGCGCAGCCCGGCGGCGGCGCCGAGGACGTGGCCGACCGCGACCGCGCGCCCGAGCACCGCGGCGGGGTCCTGGCGCACCGGGTCGTCGGTGAGGGCGACGAGGTCGTCGTACCAGGCGAGGATCTGCGGCCAGTCGGTCTCCTCGGCGCTTGCCGCGTCGTCGTGCAGGGCGGCGATGGCGGCCTCGACCTGGTAGCGGCCCGGGCGCCCAACGGCCAGCGCCGACTGCAGGACGCGCACGCCCTCGGCGATCTCGCGGGTGTCCCACAGGCCGCGGTCCTGCCGGTCGAGCGTGACAATGCGACCCTCTGAGTCGAGTCGCGCCGGGAGGCGGGCGTGGTTGAGGAGCATCAGCGCGAGCAGCCCGCGCGCCTCCGGCTCCTCGGTGGCGAGGGTGAGCTGGCGGGCGAGCCGGATCGCCTCGCCGGCCAGGTCAACCCGGCCCGCGTGGCCGGCCGTGTAGACGAGGTAGAGCACGCGCAGCACGACGGCGAGGTCGCCGGGCCGGTCCAGGCGGCGCCCCTGCAGGGCGCGCTTGGCCCGGCTGATCCGCTGCGCCATCGTCGCCTCCGGCACGTAGAAGGAGTCGGCGATCTCCCGGGTGGTGAGGCCGCCGACGGCACGCAGGGTCAGCGCCACCTGGGAGGCGGGCGCGAGGTCGGGGTGGCAGCAGCAGAAGAGCAGGAAGAGGGTGTCGTCGCCCTCCTCGGTGGCGGCGGGCCGCGGCTCGGCGTACGTCGCCTCCTCGCGGCGGTGGCGGGCGGCCTCGCTGCGGCGGGCGTCAACGAGCCGCCGGGTCGCGACCGTCACCAGCCACGCGCGCGGGTCGCGCGGCGGGTGCTCGGGCCACACCCGCAGCGCCTCCAGCAGCGCCTCCTGCAGCGCGTCCTCGGCGGCATCGAAGTCCTCGCCCCGCCGGACCAGG
>DATFRD010000421.1:0-2637 GCA_035263645.1 Candidatus Dormiibacterota bacterium
CCGGATGACGCCCTCGAGGTGCTGCGCGGGGTGTGGAGCGCCCAGGGGCAGACCAGCGCCGACCTCGACGAGACGTGTGGTACGACGAAGTCCTGCAAGAAGATGGCCGATGTCGGTTTCGACGGCATGGCTGGCGCCGACGGCGACCTGCGCGCGGCGTGGCGGGAGCGGCTGCGGCGCGAGGGCAAGCTGGACCCCCAGGCGGACAGCGTTAGGGATCTGGTTCTAGGCTCTGCGGACCCCCGCCGGTAGCCGGCGCCGGCGAGGAGAACGTTTGGAGACCAGCCGGATAGAGCGGCCGGCGAGCGTCGGCGAGCTCACCGAGACCCTGCGCCAGGGCGGCTACCTCGCCGACCGCGGGCTGGCCACGGCGCTGTTCGTGTCGCTGTCCCTGCAGCGCCCGATCCTGCTGGAAGGCGAGGTCGGGGTGGGCAAGACCGAGGTGGCCAAGGCGCTCGCCGCGGTGTACGGGCGGCGGCTGATCCGGCTCCAGTGCTACGAGGGCATCGACACCAGCCAGGCCCTGTACGAATGGGATTATGCCCGCCAGATGCTGCACATCCGGGCGCTGTCCGAGCACCAGATCGCCGACGAGCAGGCGGTCGACAAGCTGTTCGGCCCCAAGTTCCTGCTCGAGCGGCCGCTGCTGGAGGCGGTCCGGGCCGGGGACCAGGCGGTGCTGCTGATCGACGAGATCGACCGGGCGGACGACGAGTTCGAGGCGTTCCTGCTCGAGCTGCTCTCCGACTTCCAGATCAGCATCCCGGAGATCGGCACGATCAGGGCCGAGAGCCCGCCGCTCGTGGTCCTCACCTCGAACCGGACCCGCGAGCTGCACGACGCGCTGAAGCGACGCTGCCTGTACCACTGGATCGGTTACCCGACCGCCGAGCGCGAGGTACAGATCGTGCTCGTCCGGCAGCCCGGCGTGTCCGAGACGCTGACCCGGAAGGTCGTCGCGGCCGTGGGCAGGCTGCGGGAGCTTGACCTCGCCAAGCCGCCCGGGGTCGCCGAGACGATCGACTGGGTGCGCACCCTCGACTTCCTCGGCGCGACAGGGCTCGACCCCCAGGCCGCCGAGGACACGCTCGGCGCCGTGATCAAGGAACGCGACGACCTGGACCTGGTCCGGGACAATCTCGAAGAGATCACCTCCGGTGCCTGACCCAGCCCCGCTCGTTTCCGTGATGGAAGACTTTTCACGCGAGCTTCGCGCCGCCGGGCTCGCCGTGGGCACCGGCGACATCCTGAGCTACAGCGCCGCGATGGGAGCGCTCGACCCGTCCGACCTGCTGGACCTCTACTGGGGCGGGCGCGTCACGCTGGTCACCCGGCACGATGACATCCCGGTCTACGACGAGGTGTTCCGCAGGTTCTTCCTGGGCGGCGCCGACCCCATCCGGGAGATGCTCACGCTCAAGGCGCAGCTGACCGCGCAGGCCGAGGCGGTGCTGGAGGTCCCGGCGACCGAGCCGGACGGCGAGCGGCGCCAGGACCGGGAGGCGACGCTCGGCCTGATGGCGTCCGACGCCGAGGCCCTGCGGCACAAGTCGTTCGCCGCCTGCACCCCCGAGGAGCTGGCCGCCGTGCGGCGGATCATGGCCCGGATCCGGCTCACGCCGCCGAGGCGGCGCACCCGGCGCACCGCGCCCGCGCCCGCGGGACGGTCCCCGGACCTGCGCCGCACGGTGCGGGAGTCGCTGCGCATGCACGGCGACCCCGCCGGGCTGTTCTGGCGGCAGCGCCGGGTCCGGCTGCGGCCCCTGATCCTCATCCTCGACATCTCCGGGTCGATGGCCGACTACTCGCGCCACCTGCTCCAGTTCGCGTACTCGGCGAAGCGCGCGGCCGCGAGGGTCGAGGTGTTCTGCTTCGGCACCAGGCTGACCCGGATCACCCGGGCCCTTGATCACCGCAGGCCGGACCGCGCGCTCGAGCTGGCCGCGCGGACGGTGTTCGACTGGGAGGGCGGGACCAGGATCGGGGCGTCCCTCGACGCGCTCGTGCGAGACTGGGGACGCCGGGGCCTGTGCCGGGGCGGCATCGTGGTGATCTGCTCCGACGGCCTCGACCGTGGCGATCCGGCCGTGCTGGCCGCGGCCATGGAGCGGCTGTCGAGGCTCAGTCACCGGGTGGTCTGGATGAACCCGCACAAGGGCGGCAACCGGGACTTCGTCCCGAGCACGCTCGGGATGATGGTGGCGGCCCCGCACGTCGACCTGCTGCTGTCCGGCCACGACCTGAGCAGCCTGGAAGAGCTCGCCACGCTGCTGCCCAGGCTGAGCTGAAAGGGGTCCTCCCGATGAGGTGGAGCGTGGGTATCGAGGCCGAGGGCGACCGGGTGCTGACCCGCGAGGAGGTCGTCGAGCTGGCCGACGCGGTCGCCGCGAGCGACGGCGTCGCCACCGGGATCGGCACCAACCGCTACGGCGCCCAGCTGGTCGTGCAGGCCGCGGGCCGCGACGAGGCGATCGAGCGGGCCACCGTCCAGTTTGTGCAGGCCGCGGCCAGGGCCGGGCTTCCGGCGGCCCCCATCGTGCGGGTCGAGGCCGTCAGCGAGGACGAGGACGAGGGCTGATGATCCGGCTTGGCTCGCTGGCCGGGTACCCGTTCGAGGGCCCGCGCCTGCTCGCCGGG
>DATFRD010000422.1:0-6702 GCA_035263645.1 Candidatus Dormiibacterota bacterium
GCCGCATCCGCAGCACGCAGAACATGCAGAAGATCACCAAGGCCATGCAGGTGGTGTCCGCCACCCGGCTGCGGAGGGCCCAGGCGGCCGTGCAGGCGACCCGGCCCTACGCCGAGAAGATGGTCGAGGTGATGCAGACGACGGCGGAGCGGGCGACGGAATACCGGCACCCGTATCTGGAGCAGCGGCGCGGGGACCGCGCCATCGTGATCGTGGTCACCTCCGACCGCGGCCTGTGCGGCGCGCTCAACGCCAACACACTGCGGGCCGTCAACCGGTACGTCCTCGACCACCACCGCGGCCGGGCGCGCTACGTGACCCTCGGCCGCAAGGGTCGCGACTTCCTGACCAGGTTTCGGCGGGAGGTCATCGCGGACGCCAGCGACCTCGGCGACCGTCCGGGCATCGCGGCCATCCTGCCGGCCATCACCGTCGCGCTGGACGAGTACGACCAGGGCACCGCCGACACCGTCGTCCTTGCATACGCCAGGTGGGTCTCGACGATGCGCCAGGTGCCGGCTGTCCGCACACTGCTGCCGATCGAGCTGCCCGCCGGCGCGCAGCCCGGTCGCCAGCTCGCCGAGTACATCTACGAGCCGAGCCCCGAGTCGGTGCTCGACGCGCTGCTGCCCCGGTACGTCGAGTCGCAGGTCTACCAGTCCGTGCTGGAGAACCAGGCCAGCGAGCACTCCGCGCGCATGATCGCGATGCAGAACGCAACCAACGCAGCCGGCGACATGATCAAGGACCTCACGCTGTCGGCCAACAAGATCCGGCAGGCGAGCATCACCACCGAACTCATGGAGATCGTGAGCGGGGCGGAGGCCCTGCGCAAGGAGTAGCGACGCATATGGCAGAAGTCATCGAGCGGCCCGCCGAGACGGGCACGGCCAGCGCCGCCGTGGGCAAGATCAGCCAGGTCATCGGCGCCGTCGTCGACGTGCAGTTCCCTCCCGGCGCCCTGCCCAGCCTCATGGACGCGCTGGTCGTCACCACCGGCAGCGGCCGGGAGGTCGTGCTCGAGGTGCAGCAGGAGACCGGCGACAACACCGTCCGCTGCCTCGCCATGGGCAGCACCGACGGCTTCCGGCGCGGCGACCCGGTCCGGGCCACGGGCGGACCGATCAGGGTGCCGGTGGGCGTGGAGACGCTGGGCCGGATGTTCAACGTGATCGGTCAGGCGATCGACGACGAGCCGACGCCGGAGGGCATCGAGCTCTGGCCGATCCACCGGCCGGCGCCGCCCGTCGAGGAGCAGCAGACCGAGATCGAGATCCTCGAGACGGGCATCAAGGTGATCGACCTGATCTGCACCTTCGTCAAGGGCTCCAAGATCGGCCTGTTCGGCGGCGCCGGCGTGGGCAAGACCATCATCGTGCAGGAGCTCATCCGGAACATCGCGCACGAGCACCAGGGCCGGTCGGTCTTCGCGGGCGTGGGGGAGCGGACCCGAGAGGGCAACGACATGTACCGCGAGATGCGCGAGGCCGACGTCCTCGACAAGACCACGCTCGTCTTCGGTCAGATGAACGAGCCCCCGGGCGCCCGGGCGCGGGTCGGCCTCACCGGCCTGACCATGGCCGAGTACTTCCGCGATACGGAGGGCGCGGACGTGCTGATGTTCATCGACAACATCTTCCGGTACATGCTGGCCGGCTCCGAGGTCTCCGCCCTGCTCGGCCGGATGCCCTCGGCAGTCGGCTACCAGCCCACGCTGGCCACCGAGATGGGCGCGCTGCAGGAGCGGATCACGTCCACGAAGACGGGGTCGATCACGTCCGTCCAGGCCATCTTCGTGCCGGCGGACGACATGACCGACCCCGCCATCCAGACCACGTTCGCGCACCTGGGCGCCATCGTCACGCTGAACCGGGCCCTTACCGAGATCGGCATCTACCCGGCCGTCGACCCGCTGGAGTCGACCTCACGCTTCCTGGAGCCGCGGATCGTGGGCCAGGAGCACTACGACGCGGCCCAGGGCGTGAAGCGGACGATGCAGCGCTACAAGGAGCTGCAGGACATCATCGCGATCCTGAGCATCGAGGAGCTGTCAGAGGACGACAAGCTGACCGTGGCCCGCGCGCGCAAGATTCGGAGCTTCCTGTCCCAGCCGAACTTCGTCGCGGAGCGCTTCACCGGCCGTGAGGGCCGCTACGTGCCGATCAAGGAGACGGTGCGCGGCTTCCAGGAGATCCTGGACGGCCGCTGCGACGACATGCCGGAGCAGGCGTTCTACATGGTCGGCACCATCGACGAGGCCCGCGAGGAGGCCGAGCGCCTGAAGCGGGAGCAGCAGTAGCCGCCGTGGGCGTGCAGGTGCGCGTGGTCAGCGTCGAGCGCTCGCTCTTCGAGGGCGAGGTGGACGGCCGGGGCCGGCCATTCCTCGTCTGCCTCGGCGTCGAGGGCGAGCTCGGCATCCTGCCCCGCCACGCCCCGCTGCTCACCACGCTTCGACCAGGCCCCCTGCTCATCCGCAACGGGGCCGAGGAGACGGAGCTGTTCGTGGGCGGCGGGTTCCTCGAGGTGCTGCCCGACCGCGTGACCGTGCTGGCGGACGTGGCCGAGCGCGCCGAGGAGATCAGCGAGGACGCGGCCGAGGAGGCCCGCCGACGGGCGCAGGAGCGCCTGGCCGGCCCGCTCAGCCCGGAGGACGAGGCCAAGATGGTGGCCGTCCTGGAGATCGCCGAGGCTCGGCTGCGCCTCGCCCGAGCTCGGCGGAGATAGGTTGGTGGCCCCCCTTCCCTGCGACGGGGGTTGGCCCCTCCTCCGCAGGGGGGAGGGGTCTTCCTTCCGTACCGGGTGGGGGGGTTCTGCCGTTGGGCTTATGATGAGCGCGTTCCGGGTTCCACGCTGTGCGCGGCGGGCCGACAACATCTCCGCCTAATCTTTCCGCCATGCGGCCCCGGGGACCGGACAGTGTGCTGCAAATCACGGGCGGCCGGCCGCTGCGGGGACGGGTCCGGATCGGGGGATCGAAGAACGCCACCCTTCCGATCATGGCCGCCGCCCTCCTGACGCGCGAGCCTGTCACGCTGCGGAACGTGGCCGGGGTGGCCGACACGGAGCTCATGTGCGAGATCCTGCGCGACCTGGGGGTCGGTGTGGACGCGCACCGGCCGGGCACCGTGACGATCGCCGCCTCGGGCCTGGAGGGGGTGGTGCCGGACGACCTCGGCCGCCGGATGCGGGCTTCGATCGTCCTGCTCGGTCCTCTGGTCGCGAGGGTCGGGCTGGCCCGGCTGCCCAAGCCCGGCGGCGACCAGATCGGGGCCCGCCGCGTCGAGCAGCACGTGCGGGGCCTGCGCGCGCTGGGGGCCGAGATCGTCGAGACCCCGACCGAGTTCGTGGCCCGGGCTCCGGGCGGGCTGCGCGGGGCGCGCGTCGTGCTCGACATGCCCACCGTGACCGGGACCGAGAACATCATCATGGCCGCGGTCCTCGCCGACGGCCGGACTGAGATCTTCAACGCGGCCAGGGAGCCGCACGTCCAGGATCTCTGCCGGTGCCTGTGCTCGATGGGCGCAGACGTACGCGGCGCCGGCACCGACGAGATCATCGTGCACGGGAGCTCGCGTCTGCGGGGCGCCGATCACCGGGTGATACCGGACTACCTGGAGGCCGGCACCTACGCGCTGGCGGTGGCCGCGACGGGCGGCGACGTCCTCCTCGAGGACGGGCCCGCACGGGACCTCCCGTCGGTGCTCCTCAAGCTCCAGGAGGCCGGGGCGGAGGTCGAGACGCTCGAGGGCGCGATCCGCGTGCACCGGGCCGCCGACCGGCCGCTGCAGCCGGTGGACCTGTGGACATGGGCGCACCCGGGCTTCCCGACCGACCTGCAGCCGCCGTACGTCGCCCTCATGACCCAGGCGGCGGGCACGGCCATCATCACCGAGCCGCTCTACGACGACCGCTTCCACCACGTGGCTGAGCTGACCCGGATGGGCGCCAGGATCTCGGTTCACGGGCGCGACGCGCAGGTGCGCGGGCAGGCCCGGCTGCACGGGACAGACGTGACCGCGCCGGACATCCGCTCCGGAGCGGCGCTGGTGATCGCGGGCCTCTGCGCCACAGGCACGACCGAGATCAGCGAGGCGTGGCACATCGAGCGTGGCTACGAGGACATGCCGGGCAAGCTGGGCGCGCTGGGGGCCGACGTCGGGGTGCGGAGCGCGGACGCGTTCACGGCGCGCCCGGCGGAACGAGCGTAGGGCAGCTTCGGCTGCCCCCCGCGGCCGCTGTGTTCGCGAAGAAGATCGGCATTGACCTCGGAACGGCAGCGATGAGGGTCTACGTGCGGGGTGAGGGCATCGTGATCGACGAGCCGGCGCTGGCGGCCGTCGAGGCGCGGTCGGGCAACCTGCTCGCCGCCGGCCGGGAGGCACGCGAGCTGGCTGCCCACGCCCCCCGGAGGGTCCGCCTCGTGCGCCCGCTGACGGGCGGCGCGATCGCGGACCCGGACGTGGCGACCAGGCTGCTCCGCCACCTGATCCTGCGCGCGCAGGGCCGGCAGCGCCTGTTTCGTCCCGAGGTCATGATGTGCGTCGCCTCGGCGGCCAGCGGCCGGGACCGGCGGGTCCTGACCGAGGCCGCGATCTCCGCCGGGGCTCGCCAGGCCTGGCTGATCGAGACGCCCGTCGCAGCGGCGCTCGGCCTCGGCCTGCCGGTCGCCGAGGCGGGGCCGCAGGGCATCTGCGACCTGGGCGCGGGCAGCGTCCAGGCCGCGGTGATCTCCCGTTCTGGGGTGGTCGCGGTTGCCGCCGAGCCCGGCGGCGGCCACGCCCTGGACGAGACGATCGCGCAGATGGTCCTGGAGCGGCACGGCGTGCGCCTGGACGAGACCGCGGCCGAGGCGCTCAAGCTCGCGCTCGGCTCGGCGCTGCCCCAGGACGCCTCCCTGGCGGCGGAGGTGAGCGGCGTCGCCGGGGCCGGCGGCGGGGCGGCCGCTCCCTCCGTGACGGAGGGGGCGGCCGCTCCCTCCGTGACGGCCGCGGAGCTGACCGGCGCGATGACGCCCTGGCTGCGTTCGACAGCCTCGCTGGTCCGCGGGGTGGTGGAGCAGACGCCGGCGGAGCTGGCGTTCGAGGTCGGGCGGCGAGGGTTCCACCTCACCGGCGGCGGCGCGCTGCTGCGCGGGATCGACCGCTACCTGGCGGAGGAGACCGGCATTCCCTGCCGGGTCGGCAACGATCCTCTGACGTGCGCCGTCCTGGGCACGAAGCGTGCGCTCGGAGAGTTCGAGGTCGTGCAGCGCCGGCAGCTCTACCTGCGGTGAACAGCCTGCACGTGGCCGTCGACGGCTCCGGGCTGGCCCGCCGGTGGGCGGGCGTGGGGACCTACACCGCTGAGATCCTGCTTGCCCTGGCGGCCGCGCGCCCGGACAGCCGCTTCACCGTGTACACGACGGCGGACGCGCGGCTGGCCCATCCCGCCCTCGCTTGTCGCCGGCTGCCGGCGGCCAGGCTGGTCGGCCGGCACCTGGTCTGGCCGGCGCAGCTGCGGCGGCTCGCTGCCGACGCGTACTTCGGCGCGGTCGGCCAGATGCCGCTGGGCGGAGTGGGGATGCCGTCGGTGGTGACCGCCCACGACCTGGCGATCTACCGCCGTCCCGAGTGGTTCCCTGGCCGGCAGCCGCTGGCGGTCCGGCTCGTCGTGCCGAGGACGATGCGGCGGGCGGACGCCATCGTGGCCGTCTCGGCCTGCACCGCCCGCGACGCCGCGGAGCTGTTCGGGGTCGACGCGTCCCGGCTGACGGTGGTCCCGGAGGGGGTGGCATCCCGATACCGCCCGCTGCCGGAGGTCGAGCTCGACGGCGTGCGCCGTCGGTTCGGACTGCCTGACCGCTTCCTGCTCTTCGTCAGCACGATCGAGCCGCGCAAGAACCTGCCGACCCTGCTCGACGCGTGGTCGCGGTTGGCGGACCGGCCGCCGCTCGTCGTCGCCGGCGGCTGGGGCTGGCGGACGGAGGACGTGCGAGCCCACATCGACCGGCTGGGCTCCGGCGTGCGCCTCCTCGGCCCGGTTGCCCCGGCGGACCTGCCGGCCCTGTACAACCTGGCCGCCTGCCTGGCCCACCCGGCCTGGTACGAGGGGTTCGGGCTGACGCCGCTGGAGGCCATGGCCTGCGGGACCCCGGTCGTCGCCTCGAGCGCCTCGTCGCTGCCGGAGGTGGTGGGGGACGCCGGGCTGCTGGTCGACCCGGCCGACGTCGAGGGCTGGACCCGCGCCCTGGAGCGGGTGCTCGGCGACCCCGTCCTGCGGGAGACCCTCAGGGACCGCGGCCTCCATCGGGCCGCGGACCTGAGCTGGGCCCGCGCAGCCCAGCGCACCTGGCAGGTCCTCGAGCGCGTAGCCGCCGCCTGAGAGTCCCTCCCTTGCGGGAGCGGGCCGGTGGGGGGCCGTGTTCCGCTGTCCCTCCCCCCTTGCGAGGGAGGTAGCCCGCCAGTCACCGGTGGGGGGGCCGTGTTCCGCTGTCCCTCCCCCCTTGCGGGGGGAGATGGCCCGCCAGGGGTGGCTCCTATGTCAAGGGGTGGGTGGGTTCAGGCCCTGGTGATCAGCCCGCGAAGAGGTCGAACAGGTGAGCTGGCCTCGCCTTCGGCCTCATCTTCTCCCCTTCGCCATGCTGAACTCAGGCGAGGCCAGCCCACACCGGCCCCCCAACACCCGTCGCTGACGCTCCGAGTGCCGGGTCCCCTGGCCGGCTGG
>DATFRD010000423.1:0-6959 GCA_035263645.1 Candidatus Dormiibacterota bacterium
CGATGACGGGGAACCGGTCCTCCATGCGCAGCGCCATGAAGAGGCGCGGCATCACCGGGAAGTGGAGCGCCATGTGGCACTCGTCCCCCTCCCCGCCGCCGAAGTAGGCGACCGCGTCCTCCGGCCACTGGTTGGCTTCGGCCAGCAGCATCCGGTTCGGGTACCGCTCGTCGACGTACGCCCGCAGCTCGCGCAGGAACTCGTGCGACTCCGGCAGGTTCTCGCAGTTGGTGCCCTCGCGCTCGAAGAGGTAGGGGATGGCGTCGAGGCGCAGGCCGTCGACGCCCATGCCGAGCCAGTGGTCGACCACCCGCAGGATCGAACGCCTGACCTGCGGGTTGTCGAAGTTGAGGTCCGGCTGGTGCGAGTAGAACCGGTGCCAGTAGTAGGCCTGCGCCACGGGGTCCCAGGCCCAGTTCGAGGTCTCGGTGTCCTTGAAGATGATCCTGGCGTCCGGGTACCGCTGGTCGGAGTCGCTCCAGACGTAGAAGTCGCGGGCGGCGCTGCCCCGCCGGGCATGCCGGGCACGCTGGAACCAGGGGTGGTGGTCCGAGGTGTGGTTGCAGATCAGCTCGGTGATGACCCGCAGGCCCCGCCGGTGGGCCTCCCGAACCAGCCTCCGGACGTCGGCCAGCCTGCCGTACGGGGGATGCACCCCGTAGTGGTCCGCGATGTCGTAGCCGTCGTCACGCAGCGGCGACGGGTGGAAGGGGAGCAGCCAGAGCGCCGTGACCCCCAGGCTGGCGATGTAGTCCAGCTTCTCGATCAGGCCCTTGAAGTCGCCGATGCCGTCCCCGTTGGAGTCCCGGAACGCGCGCACGTGCAGCTCGTAGATGACCGCGTCCTTGTACCACGTGCTGTCGTCGGTCACCGCGCCTCCGGCAGCAGCGGCCGCCGCACCTGCATCACGTGCGCGGGCGTGACGGCGGGATCCAGCTCCACGTAGTTCCAGCCGTCGGTGCGCCAGACGTAGCGCGCGCCGTTGAGCAGGTCCTCGGCGGGGTAGGGCGGGTGGCCCGCCCTCGGGGCGACCGGCACCTCCACCCAGCCGGCCTGCTTCCAGAGGGGGTCGAGGTTGACGACGACCACGATCACGTCGGAGCCGTCCTCGCTCGTCTTCGCGTAGGCGAGCAGCCGCTCGTTGTCGGTCTGGAGGAAGCGAAGCGTCCGGTCCTGCTGCAGCGCCGGGTGCTGGCGCCGGATTCGGTTCACCTTCGTGATCAGCGGCCGCAGGCTCAGCGGCCGGTCCAGGTCCCAGTGCCGGACCTCGTACTTCTCCGAGTCCAGGTACTCCTCCCGGCCGGGCTGCAGCGGCGTCGTCTCGGCCAGCTCGAAGACCGGCCCGTAGATGCCGTACGACGCGGCCAGGGTCGCGGCCAGCACGAGGCGCAGGGCGCTGGCCGCGCGGCCGCCGGTCTGCAGCGCCTCGGTCAGGATGTCGGGCGTGTTCGGCCAGAAGTTGGGGCGGAAGTACTCCCTGGCCTCGGTCCTGGTGAGCTCCGTCAGGTACTCGCGAAGCTCCCACGCCTGGTTCCGCCAGGCGAAGTACGTGTAGGACTGGTCGAAGCCGAGCTTGGCCAGGTGGTACATCACCCGCGGCCTGGTGAACGCCTCGGAGAGGAGGATCACGTCGGGGTGGTCGCGCCTGACCCCGGCGATGAGCCACTCCCAGAACGCGAACGGCTTGGTGTGCGGGTTGTCCACCCGGAAGGTGCGGACCCCCTGCTCGACCCAGAACGTCACCACGTCCCGCAGCTCGGTCCAGAGCGAGCGCCACTCCGGGGACTCGAAGTCGAACGGGTAGATGTCCTGGTACTTCTTGGGCGGGTTCTCCGCGTACTGGATGGTGCCGTCCGGACGGGTCCGGAACCACTCCGGGTGCTCGCGGGCGTAGGGGTGGTCGGGCGAGGCCTGGTAGGCCAGGTCTATCGCGATCTCGAGCCCGTGGCGGCGTGCTTCCTCGACCAGGCGCCGGAAGTCGTCCAGCGTGCCCAGGTCCGGGTGCACGGCCCGGTGGCCGCCCTCGGACCCGCCGATCGCCCACGGGCTCCCCACGGCGTCGGGGCCGGCCTTGACCGAGTTGTTGGCGCCCTTGCGGAACGCCCGTCCGATGGGATGGATCGGCGGCAGGTAGAGGACGTCGAAGCCCATGCCGGCCACGTAGGGCAGCCGCGCCCGCACGTCGTCGAACGTCCCGTGCCGGCCCGGCTCCGGCGCTGCGGAGCGGGGGAACATCTCGTACCAGGCGCTGAACCGGGCCAGCCGGCGCTGCACCTGCACCTCGAGCTCACGCTCGTACCGGGTGCCGTGGCAGCGGTCCGGGTGCGCGGCCATCAGGGCGGCCAGCTCCCTGGACAGAGCGGCGCGCTCGCCCCGACGGGTGGTCAGCAGCCTGGCCGTTTCTCGCAAGCGCTCCGCTGCGGAGCCCTCGGCGCGCGCCGCGGCGGCCGCCACCAGCGTGGCTCCGACCTGCAGGTCGGCCGTCACGTCCTGGCCCGCCGCCAGCCGCCGCACGAGGTCCCGCGTCCACGTGTGGAAGTGGTCGACCCACGCCTGGACCGTGTACTGGTGGCGTCCGACCTCGTCGACCTGGAACTCGCCGCGCCAGCGATCGTCGAGGAGCGGCCGCATGGGGACCTCGTGCCAGACGTCCTCCCCTGCGGCCCGGTGACAGAGCACGCACGCGAGCTCGTCGTGGCCGTCGGCGAACACGTCAGCCTCGACGACGACGCGCTCGCCCACCACGCGCTTGACCGGGAAGCGGCCACCGTCGATCTCGGGCTCGACGTTCTCGATGACAACTCTGCTGCGGGCGTCTCTCATGGCTGCTGGATGGTGGCGCGGCGCCGCTCCGAGGGGCCGTGCCGGGGTCTCGGCGTCGAGCGTACCTCAGGCCCCGAGGACGTCCAACGCCAGACGGTGCAGACCTGCGTCCACGGACGCGAGCAGCGTGGTTCTGCTCTCCAGGCCCACCTCGGCATCCTCGAGCGGCCGGCCCTCCAGGTCGGAGACGACGCCACCGACCTCGCGGACCATGAGCAGCCCTGCCGTCATATCGAAGATACGAGCCCTGATGGGTGCGGCGAAGACCTCGATGCCGCCGGCGGCGGTGTGGGCCAGCGAGAGCGCCATCGAGCCGAGCAGGCGCACCTTCCCGGCGCGCTCGATCAGGGACCGGAGGCGGCACAGGTCGCGCGGGGAGCTCTCGATCCCGAGGACGCCGATCCGGCCGGGGCGTGGCCGGGTCGGCAGCGGCACCAGCGGCGCCCCGTTCCGGCGCAGACCGCTGCCGCGGACCACCGTCCACCGCTCGCCGCTCAGGAGGTTGAGGACCAGGCCGGCCCGAAGGTTCGCCACGCGCGGGCCGTCCGCCAGCGCGAGCATCACCGCCGCCAGCGGCAGGCCCTGCTTCGCGTTGAGGCTGCCGTCGACCGGGTCCAGCATGACGAGCGGCCAGTCGGCCCCCAGGCGGACCACGCCCGCCTCCTCGGACAGCACCGAGCAGGGATGGCCCGCGGCCGCGAACTCGGCCAGGCCGGCCAGGGCGACCTCCTCGGCGAGGCGATCCAGCTCGACGGTGCGGTCGCCGCCGGCGCCAACGCCGTGCTCAGCACGCCCGGCCTCGGTGCCCAGGAGCGGCACCACCGCCTCGCGCACGCGGCCCGCGACGGCCGCGAACGCCTCGACCCAGGCCACCTCGCCGCCGCCGATGGTCAGCGGACCCGGCTGCCCCCTCCCGCCCGGCGAGGAAGGTTCAGCGGGGTGGTTCCGCCGAGCTCCACTGGACACCGAGCCGATCTTATCGGGTTCCCGGGTCGGGGCCGGCGGCGCGGTGCCCTGTTCAGGTCCCTCTGAGCCGCAGGCCGCGCAGGACCATTTCGACCTCGTCCCGGTCGACCGCCCGCAGTGCCCACAGCGACGCGGCGTAGACTGCCGCTCCCACCGGGACCGAGAGGTACATCGCCCGGCTCGCCAGCAGGTAGAGCGCGGCTCCCATCACCAGGCCGGCCAGCCCGGTACGCCAGCTCAGCCGCAGCCACCGCAGCCGCTCGGTCCTGGCCACGAACAGCCAGCCGGCGATCGAGAACGCCACCTCGGTCACCACGGTCACCGCGCTGGCGGCCAGGTATCCGTACGCCGGGATGAGCAGCAGGTTGAGGCCCACGTTCACGACAACGGCGATGCCCGTCGCCCAGGCGAACAGGTCCTGGCGGTCGATCGCGTACAGCATCGCCGTGAACGCCGAGTTGGCGAACAGGAACACGATGGCGAGGGCCAGGATGCGCAGCGAGGGGATCGACTCCGGGAAGAGCCGGAACAGCCGGCCGACCGGCGCGGCCAGCACCGCCGTGCCGACGGTCAGCGGCCAGCCCAGCACAACCAGGATCTTGAAGAACCGCGCGTACGCGACGCCGAGCCGCCGCCGGTCGTCCCGGTAGTACACGGCGAGCAGCGGGTACACCGTCGACTGGATGGCGAGCGGGAGGAACTGCAGCGCCTCGAACGGCTTGTAGGCGAACGTGTACCAGCCCACCTCCGCGAAGGGCTTGAAGTGCTGCAGGATCGGCACGTCGGCGCGAAAGTACAGGTTGGTCAGGAACGCGCCGAGCGCGAACGGGAACGCCAGCCGCAGCCACCTCCAGAACAGCAGCCGGTCGAAGCCCGGGCGCTGGCGGCCGAGGCGGAGCGCTGCGATGACGACCAGGCACCACGCGCAGGTGAAGCCGTAGGAGGCCGCGTACACCCAGACGAAGAACGCGACTCCGGCGCCCAGCCGCGCGCCGACCAGGATCAGGCCGCCCTGCACCGCGGTCTCGCCCAGGATGGCGATCACCTCGAACTCCAGGCGCCCCAGCGCGTAGAACGTGTTGCGGAGCAGGTTGGCGTAGGTGGTCAGGACCAGCAGCGCCGCGCCCGGCACGACCAGGCCGCCCAGGCCTGCCCAGCCCAGGGCTGCGGCAAGCACGACGCAGGCGGCCCCGGCCAGTGCGACCTTGCCGCTGAGCAGGGTGGCCAGGTACTCGGGCATGCGCCCGGCGGCCCTCGCGGCCTCGCGCGTGTAGAGCGGGCTCAGCCCGAGGTCGGCGAGGACGCTCACGAGGGCGCTGTACGCCACCAGGGTCGTGTAGCGACCGTAGCCGTCGTCGCCCAGGTGGCGGGCGAGCACGATGACCGTCACCAGCGCCACCAGGCGGGACACCACCCGCGCCCCGAGGACCAGCGTCGCGTTGACCACGGCCCGAGAGGCGAGTGTGCCGGTCGAACTGCTCAACGTGGAGGCTTATCGTATGCGAGATGCTCGCCACCAAAGTCCTGGTCGGGGTGCTCGCCGGGATCCTAGCGCTGGCCGGCGGAGGCTACGCCAGCTTCCGGGTGTGGCGTCATGTCGAGAACAGCCAGCCCCGTCCGGCGCCGTCGGCGGCGGTCGTGCTCGGCGCTCCGACCGCCCAGCCCACCGCCGCCCTGGCGCCCACCCCGCTGCCGCCCTCGGTATTCGTCAAGGTGCCGTACACGCCGCAGTCGCCCTACAACCAGTGGGGCGCCGGCAACCCGCACGAGGAGTACTGCGAGGCCGCCGCGCTGCTCATGGTGGGCGACTACTTCAAGGGCGACGGGCGCGGCCTCATCCCGCCGGCCGAGGCCGACGCGGCGATGGCCCAGATCGTCGCCGTGGAGCGGCAGTCCTACCCGGGGGTGCTCGACCTGCCCCTGACGGACATCGGGGCCGTCGGCACCAGGCTCTACGGCCTGCAGCCGGCCGTGACGCAGGTGGACCTCGACCAGGTCGAGCACAGCCTCGCGGCTGGACGCCCGGTCATCATCCCGGTGATGACGCACGGGGTGGGCGGCCAGAAGATCTCGCCCTACTACGGCGCCGTCAACGTCTACCACGTAATCGTGCTGACGGGATACGACAACGCGAAGGGCGTGCTGTACGCCAATGACGCCGGGTTCGTGCAGGGGCAGAACTACGTGTACACCTGGGCCACGCTCTCGGCAGCGATCGACGCTCAGGCTCAGCGGTACCCACAGGGCCGGGTGATGCTGGTGTTCCACTCCTGACGCAGCGGCGGGGACCCGGATCGCCTGCCGGCCCGCGTCACCCGCCGTCAGTCGACCAGCCCGGCTATCAGCTCCGCGGTGACCGGCGCCAGCAGGATGCCGCTGCGGCCGTGGCCAGTGGCGAGCATCAGGTTGGAGAGGCCGGGGGCGGGTCCGATCAGCGGCGCGCCGCCGGGCGTCGCCGGCCGCACCGCGGCCCAGGCCCGCTCGAACTGCGCAGCGCCCAGCGCCGGCACGGCCCGCGTCGCGAAGTCCAGCAGGCCGGCAACGCCGTCGGCGGTCGGCCGTTCGTCGAAGCCGACGTCCTCCTCGGTGCTGCCGGCCACCACCGAGCCGTCGGGCTTGGGCACCAGGTAGCTCCCCCGCCAGGTCAGCGGGCGACCGAGGACCCCGCCGGCAGGACGCAGCGTGACCAACTGGCCGCGACTGGGCCGCACGTCCACCTCGACGCCAAGCGGCGCAGCGAGCATCGGGCTCCAGGGCCCGGCGGCGAGCACGACCACGTCGGCCGCCTCCAGGCCGCCGGGCGTCTCGACCGCGGTGACGCAGCCCGAGCGGGCAGCGAGGGGTCCCACTGGCGCCCCCTCCCGGATCTCCGCGCCCTGGGCCGCCGCGGTCCTGGCGAAGGCCCGGACCAGCCGGGCCGGCGTCACCTGCGCCTCGGGGACGGCGGCCGCGCCCCGGACGCTCGGATTCAGCGCCGGCTCTTCTGCAAGCGCCCCGGCGGCATCCAGCCAGCGGCCGCGGCCTCGCCGCAGCCGCGCCTCGTCCTCGGCGGCCAGGGCTGGCCGCAGGCTCTCCTGCTCCCGGTACTCGACCAGCACCCCGGAGCGCTCGACCCTGGCGACCGTCTCGGGGAACATGGCCAGGCTGCGGCCCCCGAGCTCGTCGTTCAC
>DATFRD010000424.1:0-2263 GCA_035263645.1 Candidatus Dormiibacterota bacterium
GCGTCAGCGTGCCCGTTCAGGACGCGGCGGGCCTGTACGCCGGCAGCGACGTCATGACCGCCGGCGCCCGAGCAGGCCGCGTCGAGTCGGTGGCGCTCCGCGGCGGGTCGGCGCTGGTCACCCTCCGCGTCGATTCCGAGCACGCGCCCCTGCGCGTCGACGCGACCGTAGCGATCCGGCCCAGGAGCCTGCTCGGCGAGCGGTACGTGGCCCTCGATCCCGGACAGGCCGCGGCCACGCTGCCCGCGGGCGCCACCCTCCCGGCCACCTCGGTGACCGAGTCCACCAGCCTCGAGGACGTGGTCAACACGTTCGACCAGCCCACGCGGGACAGGATGCAGACGTTGATCGTCGAGCTGGGGGGTGGGGTGGCCGGCCGCGGCGAACAGGTCAACGCCGGCCTGGCAGCAGGGAGGGAGGACCTCGGCAGCCTGCGCGGGATCGCCGACACGCTCGCGAGCCGCGACGCGACCTCCGGTCCGTGATCGCCAACCTGGACTCGGTGACGCAGGAGCTGGCCAGGAGCGACCGCCGCCAGCAGCTCGGCCAGCTGATCCAGAGCCTGGAGTTGCTGCTGCACAACCTGGCGGACCAGGACGCGCAGCTGAGGCAGGCGCTGGCCGAGGCCGACAGCGCCCTGTCCCGGACCTCCACCGCCCTCGAAGGCACCGGCGGCAACCTGGCCGACATCGTCGGCCAGGTGCCGGCCACCGTCCACCTGGCCGACCTGGTGATGGCCGATCTCGGTCCCGACTCCGCCGCGCTGCTCCCGCACCTGCAGCAGTTCGACACCGCCATCGCCGCCGGGCCGTCGGTGTTCGGGGGCGTGGACGCCAGCGGGTATGCGACCCGCCTCAGCGTCCTCATCGGCTGCGCTTCGGCCAGCCTGTGCCCCCCGCCGGCGCAGCCGGCGAGGGCGTCCTGGCACCGGCCCCGGCCGGCCAGGGGCAGGCGGCCGCCTCCGGCACGGTGAACCTCCCCACCATCGCCGGGGGCGCCGCCGCCCTGGCCGGCCAGGATCCCGGCCTGAACGCGATCGCCAGCCTGCTGCTGGGAGGGCCGGGGCGGTGAGGAGCCGGGCCAACCTGCCGATCGTGGTCGCCTACGGGCTGGCCAGCCTGCTGGTGCTCGGGTTCCTGGTCGACCGGATGGGCGGGGAGTTCCTGCTCCAGCCCGTCTACCACGTCCGCGCCGCGTTCGCCACAGGCGCCCAGCTGGTGCCGGGTGACGACGTGACGATCTCGGGCGTCCCGGTCGGACGGGTGGGACGCGTGCAGCCGGCGGACGGCGTAGCGCTGGTCGCGCTGGAGATCCACACCCAGTACGCGCCCCTCTTCAGGGATGCCAGGGCAATGGTCAAGAGCAAGAACCTGCTGGGCGAAACGTATGTGGAGCTGAGCCGGGGCACGACCGCTGCGGGCCCGCTGCCCGATGGGGGGCAGATCCCTAAGCAGCACACACTGACCCCCGTCGAGGTCGACCAGGTGCTGAGCATCCTGGACGCGGACACCCGGCAGCAGCTGGTGCTGCTCATCAACACTCTCGGTGAGGCGGTCCAGGGCCGCGGCCAGGACCTGAACGCGTCGGCCGCGGACCTGCCGGACGTGGCGCGGTCCCTGGAGACGATCGCGGGGGCGGTCGCCAGCCAGTCCGGCCACCTGGACACCCTGCTCGCCTCGCTCGACAAGGTGCTGCAGACGCTGGCGGCGTACCACTCGCAGCTCCGCCTCCTGCTCACCGACTGGGACCGCCTGATGCGCAGCCTGGCGTCGAACGAGAGCGACCTCCAGGGGACCATCGTCCAGGAGGACCGGGTCGCGGCGATCCTGGACCGGGCGCTGGCGGGCAACAACGCAAGGGGCCTCCACGACGCGATCACCGAGGCGCCGGGGCTCCTGGCCAGGACGGACCAGTACCTGGCCAACAGCCAGGTCATCTTCGGACACCTCGACGCCGAGACGCCGGCCGTGGTAGACGTCTTCGACCGGCTGGCCTCCGTCATGAGCGCCACCGACCCCCAGGGCGACCACATGTGGCGCGTGTACACAGTATCCGGCACCGGCCCCGCCAGCCTGCCGGCCGGTGGGACGGGCCCGACAGGAGGAGGCGGATGACGCGTCGGAGGACCGCCGGCAGCCTGGCCATGGTCGGCGCCTTTGCCCTGGTCTGCGTCGGGGGACTCGGCTTCCTGGCGGTGGGGATGGGCCTGGACGTGCCCGGCCTGCGCCAGGGCTGGGACCTGGACGCCGGCTTCCCGGCAGCC
>DATFRD010000425.1:0-11258 GCA_035263645.1 Candidatus Dormiibacterota bacterium
ACTGGACCGAACTTGGCCTGCATGGATTCGGTGAGCGCTGGCAACTGCGGCATGCCTGACGAACCGCCGGATGCGTGACCCGCATGTCCGGTGGTGTGGGAGGGGGCGGGGCGACCCCGCCCTCTACCCGATGGATCGATCTAACAATCCCGCTCCCCCAACCCCTGCCGCAGGGGCAGGGTGGGCAACAGCCCCCCTTGCACGTCTACAGCAGCTCGCGGATGACGGCTGCGACGCCGGCGGCCGTGCGGTCCCAGGTGAACAGGGACGCGCGCTGGGGGCCGAGGACGCGAAGGCGTTCGCGGCAGCCGACGGCCTGCTCGATCGCCGCCGCCAGCCCGCCGGCGTCGAGCGGGTCGTCCACGTAGACGGCGGCGTCGCCGGCCACCTCCGGAAGCGAGGACACCGCCGCCGCGACGACGGGCACGCCTCTGCGCAGGCCCTCCAGCACGGGGAGGCCGAAGCCCTCGTACCGGCTGGGCACGACCAGCGCCTCCGCGCATGCGTACAGCGCCTCCAGGTCGGCGCTGTCCACCCGTCCCAGGAGCCTGCACCGGCGGGAGGCGGCCAGCGTGGCGCCGGCCGCGCTGTCCAGGACGGAGCCGGCAGCGACCAGGAGCAGGTCGGGCAGGCGCTCGACGGCCCGGAGCGTGGTCACCTGGTTCTTGCGCGGCTCCACGCGACCCACCTGGAGGACGTATGGGCCCTCGACGCCCAGGGCCGCGACACGGCGGGCCGCAGCCGCCGGATCGAGCGGGAGGGCCGGCTCTCCACCTCCCAGCGGCACGACCGACACGCGGCGCGGGTCGACGCCGTGCAGGTCGGCAAGGTCGCGGGCCGTGGCCTCCGAGACGGCGAGCAGGCGCGGGCAGCGGAGCTCGGCCCAGCGCGTCGTCAGGCGCAGGTACCCGAGCTGGCTCCGGCCGTACAGGTCCGGATACCGCTCGAACGCGAGGTCGTGGACGACCGTCAGGGTCAGGCCGGGGGCAAGGAAGGGGACGACGTGGGCGGGCGCGAAGAAGAGGTCGGGCCGGCGGCGCCAGAGCTCGCGCGCGAGCCGGCCCTGGGACCACGGACGGCGGCCTGGCAGGACCGTGAGGTCGACCCCGTCGACGTCGCCCGGCCGCGATGCGTACAGGACGAAGCGCAGCTCCGGCGCCGCCCCCGGCAGGCGCCGGCAGACCTCGAGCGCGTATCGCTCCGTGCCGGTCGGCGCCGACCGGGCGGCCGGGCTGGCGTCAACGGCGACGACCGGGCCATCGGGCCGGGGGTGCCCGCCCCGCACTGCATCCTGCACGTGAGCACAGTGTGGGACATCGGCGCTACCCTGGTCGCCGATGAGGAGGCGCCCCGCCCTGGGGAGGGCGTGTGCGGCGGCGCTGATCGTGGTCGCCCTGACCGCGCTGGCCCAGGCGGTGCGGTCGAGCGATCTGACGCCGGGTCACCCGTGGCCCGTGCCGACGCGCGCGGGGCCCGTGATCGAGAACCTCCGCACGGTCGCCCCGCGCGTGGACGGACCGCTCGAGGTCATCCCGGCCGGCCGGGCGACGGTGCGGGTGCCCATCCTCGAGTACCACTACATCCGGGTCAACCCGGATCCCCGAGACCGCCTGGGCTTCAACCTTTCGGTGACCCCGGCTGACTTCGCCCAGCAGATGGGCTGGCTCGCGGCAGACGGCTATCACCCGATCGACTTCGACGACCTTCGCGGCTACCTGCTGTCCGGCGGCGTGCTGCCCGCCAAGCCGGTGATCCTGACCTTCGACGACGGCTACCGCGACATGTTCACGACCGCGCTGCCAATCCTCCACGCGCACGGGTTCAAGGCGGTGTCGTACGTGGTCTCGGGGTTCCTCAACTCGCCGCGCTACCTGACGAACGAGATGGTCCTGGAGATGGAGGCCGAGGGCATCGAGATCGGCGCCCACACGGTGTCCCATGCCGACCTGACGAGGATCTCCGCGCCCAACCTGCAGCACGAGGTGTTCGACAGCAAGTCCGAGCTGGAGGCGCTGGTCGGCCACCCGGTGCTCGACTTCTGCTACCCGTCAGGAAAGTTCAACGATGCGGTCGTGCACACGATCCAGGAGGCCGGCTTCCAGACGGCGACCACCGAGCTGCCGGGCATCGCCCATTCGGCCGGGGATCGCTTCGTCTGGACCAGGGTGCGGGTCAACGGCGGCGAGTCTCTGCCGGAGTTCGTCCTCAACCTCGGGCAGCCGGAGCCGGCGGTCGTCGTGACCCCGCCGCCGGCCGGGCGGGGCTCATGGCCCGGCTCGAGCCCCCTGCCGGTCACGTTCCCGCTGCGGCCCCCGTCAGTGCCGGTGCCAGGGCCGGCCACCGGGGGCCCGATCCCCTGAGCTCGGCGCCGGCCCTGAGCGCGGCGGCCGCCAGCCTGGCCCGCACGTCGCCGTCACTGACCAGGGCGACCATGGCCTCCGCCCAGCCGCCGGCGTCGTGCGTGCCCAGGACGAGCCCGGCGCTGCCGACCGCACGGGGCTGAGCTCCGGTCCCGGCCGCCAGCGCCGGGGTGCCGCACGCCAGGGCCTCCAGCACCCCGACCGGGCTCCCCTCGTAGAAGCTTGGGTTCACCCAGGCCACCGCGCCGCTGAGGAGCGCCGGCAGCCGTTCCAGGGGCACGTAGCCGAGGTCCCGGGCACCCGGCACCCCGCGGCCGGGCGGACCGGCCAGGACCAGGCCCACGTCCGGTCCGAGGCGGGGTGCGGCCAGCCGCCAGGCCTCCGAGAGCAGCCCCAGGTTCTTGCGCCGGGCCCGCGAGCCGACGAACACGAAGTACCGGGGCGGCAGCGCGAGCTCGAAGCGCAGCCGATCCACGGCTTCCTTTGGCTGCCGGCGGAAGCAGGGCCGGACCGAAGCCTCCAGGACCGTGATCCGGCGGCCAGGGGTGCGCAGGTAGCGCTCGAGGCCGTGCCGGACCGCGTCCGACGGCGCCAGCAGGTGATCGGAGCGGCGCACCGCAGAGGCGACCCGCCAGTTCTGGCGCAGCCACTCCCCCGGCCCGTAGCCGCGTCGCGCCAGCAGGTGGCCGAGGTCGAGCACCACCGTGACGATCCGCTGGCCGCGGCCGGCGCGAAACCGGCCGTCGAGCGAGAGGACGACGTCGGCACGGGCGGTCTCGCGGCCGCCGACCACCTGCACGCCGGCCTGAGCCAGGAGGTCGAGCACGAATGCGGCGTAAACTGCCGGGCCTACCGGCCGTTGCATGTTGAGACGTGACAGTTCACACGAGACCACCAGCGGCACCGGCCGATGATATCGACGGAGGGTCGGTGCGCATCCTGGGCGTGCGCATGGACTGCCTGGACATGGCCGGTGCGGTCCGTGCGATCGAGCGGATGGTGGAGGAGGGCCGCGAGACGCGGCTCGTCGCCACCGTGAACCCGGAGTTCGTGATGCGGGCTCGGGTCGACCCGCGGTTCGGCGCCGTGCTGGAGAGCGCCGATCTCTGCCTCGCGGACGGCATCGGGGTGGTCTGGGCCATGCGCCGGCAGGGCTGCACCCAGTACGAGCGCGTCCCCGGCAGCGACCTGGTACCCGTGCTGGCGGAGCGCTGCGCCAGCCGCGGCTGGCGACCCTTCCTGCTCGGCGCGCGGCCTGGCGTCGCGGTCGCTGCGGCGCGCTGCCTGGAGGCCGAGTACCCGGGGCTCCGGGTGGCGGGGACCCACTCCGGCTCGCCGCGGCCCGAGGACGACGCCGACGCGCTCCGGCGCATCGACGATGCCAGGCCCGACGTCCTGCTGGTCGCCTACGGCGCTCCGGACCAGGAGTTCTGGATCGCCCGAAACCGGGCGCGTCTCCACGTCCCGGTCGCGATCGGCGTCGGCGGCACGTTCGACTTCCTGGCGGGCCGCGTGCGCCGGGCGCCGGCATGGATGCGGCGTGCGCATCTCGAGTGGCTGTGGCGGCTCGTGCGCCAGCCAGCGCGGGTGCGCCGCATGGCGGTCCTGCCGCTGTATGCGCTGGCCGTGCTGCGCGGCCCGGCGCATTGATCTTCCGCAGGCCCGCTAGCATTTGGCCGCGTGGACTGCATTCGGCTGAGCGTCGTCGTGCCGTGCTTCAACGAGGAGGCTCGCCTGCCGGTCACGCTGGGGCCGGCGCGCCACTACCTCGAGCAGAGCGGCGGGGCGTTCGAGCTCGTCGTGGTCGATGACGGGAGCAGCGACCGCACGGCAGAGGTCGTCCAGGAGATGGTGGCGGGCGATCCCCGGGTCACCTTCGTCAGGCTGCCGCGCAACCGGGGGAAGGGCCGAGCCCTGGCCGAGGGGGTGGCCCGGAGCATGGGGTCGCTCGTCCTGGTCAGCGACGCAGACTTCTCCACCCCGATGGACGAGCTCCCGAAGCTGGAGGCCAGGATCGGCTCCGGTGCCGACGTCGCGATCGGCTCGCGCGCTCGGCACGGAGCGCGCGAGGTCGACCAGCCGCTCCACCGGCGCCTGATGGGCAAGGCCTTCAACCTGCTGGTCCAGGCGTTGCTGCTGCCAGGCATCTGGGACACGCAGTGCGGCTTCAAGCTGTTCCGTGGCGAGGTGGCGCGCGAGCTCTTCGCGAGGCTTTGCACCGAAGGCTTCGCCTACGACATCGAGGTGCTGTACCGTGCCAGGCGGGCGGGCTACCGGGTGGACGAGGTGCCCGTGCGGTGGATCAACTCGAGCACCACGAGGGTGCACGCGCTTCGCCACTCCCGGGAGATGCTCATGGACCTGCTACGAGTCCGCTTCGCGCTGTGAGCTACGAGATCGCGCCGGCGCTGGTCGTCCTGCCCACGTACAACGAGCTCGAGAACCTGGAGCGCACGGTCCGGGCCGTGTGCGAGGTCGGCTACGACGTGCTCGTGGTCGACGACAGCTCGCCGGACGGGACGGCCGAGCTGGCCGCGCGCCTCTCCCGCGAGAACCCCAGGGTGAACCTGCTGGTCAGGCCGGGGAAGCTGGGGCTCGGCTCCGCGTACGTGGCCGGCTTCCGGTGCGGGCTGCAGCGAGGCTATGAGTTCCTGGTCGAGATGGACGCCGATGGGTCCCACCGGCCCGAGCACCTGCGCGAGATCGTCGAGGAGGCGGAGCGGTGTCGCGGCCTGGTCATCGGCTCGCGCTACGTGCGCGGCGGGTCGGTGTCAGGGTGGAGCCCCCACCGCAAGCTGCTCTCGTGGGGCGCCAATGCGTACTGCCGGATGCTGCTGGGATTGAGCGTCCGGGACGCCACCTCGGGCTACCGCTGCTACCCGCGGGCGGTGGTGGAGGCGGTCGACCTGGACCGCGTCGTATCCCAGGGTTACTCATTCCAGATAGAGATGGTGTACCGGTGCCTCAGGAGCGGCTTCCCGGTGCGGGAGGTACCCATCCGGTTCGAGGACCGCGTCGCCGGTCGCTCCAAGGTCTCCGAAGGAGAGGTCCGAAAGGCCCTGGCCACGGTCCTGTGGCTGCGCATCAGGGGGGTGTAGGGGGTGGGGCGGCGGGGCCCCTGACGTAGATGACCGCGATCGGGTCCCGGTACACAAGGCGCCAGTCGGGCTGCGTAGCGAGCACGTTGTCGAGGGCAGACCCCCGGTCGAACACGACGTAGTCCACGCCCCAGCGGTCCAGGGCCGAGCGCCAGCCGGGCTGGAGCGCCGCCACCTGCCGGTACTGGAGCAGCTGCTGGTCGCCCATGACGACGCCCTCCGCGAACACGAACACGCGCCGGTTGGGCTGGCCGAAGAAGCGGTCGCCAAGATAGGCGCCCCAGGCGTACTCGTTGAACATGCGGGTGCCCACGCCGGGGTGCGCCGCCAGCCAGTCGGCGGCGCCGACCGGCACGGACCGGCGGGTCACGTCGGGCTGGCTATCGAGGGCTCCCTCGACCCGCACCGCCGACGCGGCGGCGACCACCACCAGGACCAGCCCGGTGACCGCCGCCGTCCAGGCTGGGGGCGGTCGCCGGCCGGGGTTCCAGCCCCGCCCGGCGGAGACCCGCCGCCAGACGTCGGACCAGGTGGCGGCGATCACGGGAGCCGTGGCCGCCACGAACAGCGCGACGTGCCTGGCGGACTGGAGGGCCAGGGCGATGGCCGCCACGGAGAACAGCACGTCGTGGAGGCGGGGGCGGCCGAACGCCAGGCCGAGGATCAGCAGCAGGAGCATCGCCTCGAAGGCGTGAACGGAGGCCTGGTGGAAGTCCGGCGAGAGCCACTCCGCGATCAGGTCCTGCTGGGCGGCGCTGCTCACGGTCTGGAACGGGTACGCGTAGATGGCGACCCCGTTCGGGTTCAGCGCCAGCGCGAGGGCGCCGAGCAGGCCGACGCCCGCGAGCCGGCGCGCCCTGACCAGGTGCTCCCGCCGGGTCCGCTCGGCCAGCCAGGTGAGCGCCTCGCTCGCCGCGGCCAGGCCGAGGAACGCGAAGCCCGCCGGCCAGCCGCCGTGGAGGTTGCTCCAGGCGACCATGACCACGGGCAGCCACCAGACCGCTCGGCTCGACCCCTCGGCGCACCGCCGGAGCCACAGCAGTTCCAGGCTCAGCAGGAAGAACGTGACCATCTGGGGCCGGGCGCCCCACACCGGCAGGCCGGCCAGCGCGGCGAGCGCCATGGTCAGCCCGACAATGACGTACGGCCGGGCCCCGTCCGGACCGCGGCGGGCGGCGGCGAGGCAGAGCAGGAGACCGGCCCACGTGAGCAGGCCCATCGCCACGGCCACGCCGGCGAGTCCGGCCGCGTCCTGCACCAGCCGCATCAGGACCTGGGTGAGCCATTCGTGGTCGATCCAGCGGTGGTCCGGGACCGTGTACGTGAAGAGATCCCGCGTCGGCGGCCACCGGTGCTGGAGCGTCCAGAGTCCGGCGCGCGAGTGCATCCAGAAGCTGGCGTCGCTCACGGGCACGGTCACCGCCGCCAGGATCAGGATCGCCACCGTGCCGAGGACCAGCGTGGCGGGCCTCCGAGCCGCCCCGACGGCCGCCAGGGCCGGCCGCCGGCGGGGGAGCGCCTCGCTGCTTGACGGCGGACGGGACGAGTACCCTATCACCGGGTTGTGACTCGGGCCGACCGGCCGGGACCGGCTCGGGGGGCGGTTCGGCGCGGACAGGCACACGCAAGGGCAGGAAAGGAGGTGGCAGAGGTCGTGCTGAGCGTTTCGCTGGCGCTGCGTCGGTTCCTGGTTCGCCGGGACGGGCAGGGTCTGGTGGAGTACGCGCTGATCCTCGTCCTGGTGGCAGTCGTCGTGATCGTCGTCCTGTCGACGCTGGGCACCCGCATCCAGAACGCCTTCACGGACATCGTCAACAGCTTCGGCTCCTCCGGAGGAGGCTGAGCGAAGTGCTGGTCGCGCGTCTCTCTGCCGGGCCGGCCGTCAGTCGGCGGGCCGCCCGGCGCGGCGACTGCTGAGGCGGCATGCTGCGCCGCCCGTTTGCCGGCCGGGTGTCCCAGCTGGCCCAGGGTCTGCTGGAGTACACGGTCCTCCTGGCCATGGTCGCGGTCGTCGTCGTGATCGTGCTCCGTCTCATGGGCGGGCAGATCGAGGGCGCGTTCCGGGGCGTGATCGACACCCTCCAGGGTCCGTAGGCCGCGGCTGGAGGGCCGGCCGGCGCTCGGCGACATCGACCGGCCTGTTCACGAGGGAACGTGCGGCCGGCTGCGGGAGCCGTCGAGGAAGGCCAGCGCCGCGTCCTTGAACTGCCGGGCCGGCACGGCGTTCATGTGGTTCCGGCCGGTGATCGAGACGAAGCTGGAGCCCGGGATCCGGGCGGCCAGGTTCTGGCCGCCGCTCGCAATCGGGTCCTGGTCGCCCGCCATGATGGCGACGGGGACCCGGATGCCGGCCAGCTCGCCCTCGGTCGGCGCCGGCTGCGGCCCCAGGATGCAGCAGGCCAGGGCTTCGAGGTCGTTGACCTCCCGGGCCGCCGCGAACCGGTAGAACATCTCCGCCACGGGGTCGTCGACCGCCTCGTCCCCGCGCATCCGGCGCGCGATCAGCTCCGAGCGCCGGCCGTTGCTCCAGCTCCCCAGGCCGCCGAGCACGGCCCGGCCGATCCGGTCGCTGTGGGCGACGGCGACGTCGAGCCCGATGCGGGCGCCCATCGAGTATCCGAGGTAGTCGGCGTCTGCCAGGTCCAGGTGGTCGAGCAGCCTGGCCACGTCGTCGGCCATCGTCCGCCGCGCGTACGCGGCCGGATCATGCGGTTTCTCGGAACGGCCGTGGCCGCGGCAGTCCAGACCGATGACGAGCCTGTTCGCGCGGGTCAGCGCCTCCTGCCACCGGGTGCCCAGCCAGTTCAGTTCGTAGTCGCTGCAGTAGCCGTGCACGAGCACGATGGGGCGGCCGCTCTCCGGGCCGGCCAGCACGTACCGGAGGCGGATTCCGGCGGAGTCGAAGACGGCCATCCCCGGGTAGCGTAGGCAATCACGATGCCGAGCCGTTCGTACCGCCTGGTCCATCCCCGCAGCGGCCGGGTGCTCGCCGAGCGGGTCCGGCTCCCTCGGACCTTCGTCGGCCGCAGCCTCGGGCTGATGTTCCGCCGCTCGCTCGGCGGCGGGGAGGGGCTATGGCTCCGACCCTGCAACGGCATCCACATGTTCTTCGTGCGCTTTCCGATCGACGCCGTCTTCCTCGACCGCTCCGAGCGCGTGGTGCGCGCGTACCCGGGGTTGAAGCCCTGGCGGGTGGTGCCGTTCGTCCGGCGGGCGCACAGCGTGGTCGAGGTGCCCGCCGGCACGATCGCCGGCCTCGACCTCGAGCCCGGTGAGCCACTGGAAGTGACCTGTACGGCGCGTCCTGCTTAGCCGCGCCGCGGGTACCAGCACGCATGGCCCCTTAACAGCCGCTCTTGCCCCTCGCCCATATGCTGGAGGCGTGTGCTCCGAACGTCCGTTTCGCCCGGCGCTGGGTGGACGTGCTCGACTGGCTTCTGCCGCCTCGCTGTGGCTCGTGCCGCCGGCTCGGGACCTGGCTGTGCGATTGGTGCCGGGCCCGGATCCGCTGGCTCGAGGAGCCATTGTGTCGACGCTGCGGGGGGGAGGTCGAGTTCGCGGGCGCTGCCTGCCCGTGCCGGCGTCGGCACCGCGCGCTCTCTCGGCTCCGGTCCGCCGCAGCCTACGAGGCCTCTATCGAGAAGGCGATCCACCGCTTCAAGTACGAGGGCTGGCGGGCACTGGCGCCGGTCCTGGCCGGGCTGCTGCTCGAAGCGCGCGGAGACGAGGAGCCAGCGACCAGCGCGGTCCTGCCGGCGACCACCATGCTCGCGGTGCCGCTCCACCCACGGCGGCTTCGGGCGCGCGGCTACAACCAGTCCGAGCTGTTGGCGGCGGAACTGCGCCGTCGGCTTGGGGTGCGCGCACCGGCCGGCAGCCTGGTGCGCGTCCGCGACACTCCCCCTCAGGTCGGCCTCGACCGCCTGCACCGGCGCCAGAACGTCGCGGGGGCGTTCGCCTGGCGAGGACCCGCACCGGGCCCCGGAACGGTGGTCGTCGTCGATGACGTGACGACGACGGGAGCCACCATCGAGGCGTGCGCGGCGGCCGCGAGGATCGCCGGGTCCGGACCGGTCATCGGGCTGACCGTGGCCAGGGTGAGGCTGTGAAGGGGCGCGTTAGCTGCCGAGGGGCGCCTGGGTATCATCGTCCCGTGAGGGTGCTCGTGCACGATCGGACCACGGGCCTGCCCGATCGGCTGGTCACCTATGCCGAGGACCGGCTGGTCCGGCTGGGCAGGCACTTCGACCGGATCCAGGAGGTCGCCGTCGAGTTCGCTGACGAGTCCCGGCGGGGGACCACGCCGACCTGCTCGGTCAGGATCACCGTTCACCCAAACGGGCGGCGGCACCCGCTCGCGCATGCGCAGGAGAGGGGTGTGGACGCCCGAGCCGCGCTGGACCTGGCCCTCGACAAGATCGACCGTCAGGTCCTGAAGCTGAAGGAGAAGATCAAGCTCGAGTCCAAGCGTGCGGCCGTGCCGGCAGGCCACGAGGCGGACGAGGGCGGCGGCGAGCGCGGCGGGGAGCTGGAGCGCATCCGGCTCAAGCTCCAGCCGCAGTCGATCCTCGACGCCGAGGCCGCGCTGGCGGAGAGCCGTCACCCGTGCTATGTCTTTCTCGACGAGGGATCTGGCATGGTGAACGTCTGCTTCCGCCGGGCCGACGGCGGGCTGACCGTGATCGAGCCGGTGGTCACCTAGTGGGCCTCCTGAGCCGGCTCGTCGACCCCAACGCACGCGAGGTCAGACTGCACCGGCGGACGGTGAGCGCCATCGGCGAGCTCGAGGCGGAGCTGCAGGCGCTGCCCGACACGGAGCTGCGGCAGCGGGCGACCGGCCTGCGCGAACGGGCGCAGGCCGGCGACGACGTCGAGGACCTCCTGGTCGAGACGTACGCGCTGACACGAGAGGCCAGCGTCCGCGCCATCGGGCTGCGGCACTTCGACGTGCAGGTGATCGGCGGGATCGTCCTCCACCAGGGCAAGATCGCCGAGATGAAGACCGGCGAGGGCAAGACGCTGGTCGCCAGCCTGCCGCTGGTCCTCAACGCGCTCTCGGGGCAGGGCGCCCACCTGGTCACCGTCAACGACTACCTGGCACGGCGGGACGCCGGCTGGATGGGTCCTCTGTACCACCTGCTCGGCCTCACCGTCGGCGTGGTGGTCGGCGACCCGACACAGCCGGACGGGTCCCTCGTGTTCGACCCGGAGCACCTGGACGAGACCCACCCGGATCCGCGCCTCCAGCACCTGCGGCCGGTACCGAGGGCCGAGGCGTACGCCTGCGACATCACGTACGGCACCAACGCGCAGTTCGGCTTCGACTACCTCCGAGACAATCAGGCCAAGGACCTCAGCCACCGCGTGCAGCGGGACCTCCGCTACGCGATCGTGGACGAGGTCGACTCGATCCTCATCGACGAGGCGCGGACGCCGCACATCATCTCCGGCCAGGCGGAGGAGTCGACGGAGATGTACTACCAGTACTCGCGCTACGCCGCTCGCCTCGAGAGGGACGTCGACTACATCCTGGAGGAAAAGTACAAGTCCGCGTCGCTGACCGAGGAAGGCATCGCGAAGATGCAGCGGCTGACGGGCATCGCCAACATCTACGACCTCGAGCACGTGTCCGAGGCGCACCAGATCAACCAGGCCCTCAAGGCGAGGGCGCTGTTCCACCGCGACACCCACTATCTGATCCGGAACGGCGAGGCGATCATCATCGACGAGTTCACCGGCCGCACGATGCCGGGTCGGCGGTGGTCGGACGGTCTGCATCAAGCCGTGGAGGCCAAGGAGG
>DATFRD010000426.1:0-27662 GCA_035263645.1 Candidatus Dormiibacterota bacterium
CCGGTGGCGCCGACGAGGAGCGCAGGGAGCGCCCTCCAGGGCGTGAGCGAGCACCGCAGGAGGCAACGCCGGAGATGGGGTGCATGGGCGCCAAAGATCCGGCTGGGTTTCCGGCCGCACCCTTAGGGACGGGTGATCGCCCCGTCCGACGCCGAGGACACCTGGGCGGCGTACTTGGCGAACACGCCGGACCGGTAGCGCGGCTCCGGCGGCGACCAGTCGCGCAGGCGCTCGCCCAGGTCGACGCCCTCGACCTCGATCGAGCGGTTGGGCACGTCCACGACGACCAGGTCGCCGTCGCGAAGGGCGGCGAGGGGGCCGCCCACCGCGGCCTCCGGGGCCACGTGGCCGACCATCAGGCCCTGGGTGGCGCCGGAGAACCGGCCGTCCGTCACCAGGCACACGGAATCGCCCAGGCCCTGCCCGACCAGCGCGCCCGTCACCTGCAGCATCTCGCGCATGCCCGGACCTCCCCGCGGCCCCTCGTAGCGGATGACGATCGTGTCGCCGGGCCGGGCGTGGCCGCCCAGCACGGCGGCCAGGGCGTCCTCCTCCCGGTTGAAGACGCGAGCGGGGCCCCGATGGCGCGGGGGGGAGTGGTGGGCGACCTTGATCACGCAGCCTTCCGGGGCCACGTTGCCCCTCAGGATCACGAGCCCGCCCTCGGCGCTGAACGGGTCGGAGAGGGGCCGCACGACCTCCTGGCCGGGCGTCTCCCGCACGCCGGCGCACTCCTCCTCCAGGGTCCGCCCGGTCACCGTCAGCGCGGAGCCGTCGACGTACCCGCCCTCGATGAGACGCCTGGTGAGCAGCGCGATGCCGCCGGCCCGGTGCAGCTCGGGCGCCGCGAACCGGCCCCCCGGCTTCAGGTCGCAGAGGAGCGGCGTGCGCCGGGAGACGCGGTCGATGTCGTCCACCGTCAGGTCCACGCCGACCTCGCGGGCGAGCGCGACCAGGTGCAGCACCGCGTTGGTCGAGCCGCCGGAGGCGGCCACGGCCGCGGCGGCGTTCTCGAAGGCCCGCCGCGTCAGGATCTCGGCCGGACGGCGGTCGGCCTCCAGGGCCGCCATCACCAGGGGGCCGAGCGACCGGGTGGCGGTCTCCTTCGCCGGGTCGACGGCGGGGATCGAGTTGTAGCCGACCGGTGAGAGGCCGATGACCTCCATCACCATCGACATGGTGTTCGCCGTGTACTGGCCGCCGCAGGCGCCCGGCCCCGGGCAGGCGGACGTCTCGAGCTCCCGCAGGTCCGCCTCGCTCATCCGCCCGGCGGTGACCGCGCCGACCGCCTCGAACAGGTCACCGACGGCGACCTGCCGGCCCCGGTGGCTGCCGGCCAGGATCGAGCCCGAGTACACGAGCACGGCGGGCCGGTCGAGCCGCGCCATCGCCATCGCCATCGCGGGCACGGTCTTGTCGCAGCCGGTGATGCAGAGCAGGGCGTCGAAGTAGTGACCGCGGCCGACCAGCTCGACGGAGTCGGCGATGAGCTCACGGGAGACGAGGGAGGCCTTCATCCCCTCGGTGCCCATCGTGACGCCGTCCGAGATCGAGATGGTGTTGACCTCCATCGGTGTGCCGCCCGCCTCGCGGACGCCCTCGCACGCCCATGCGGCGAGCTGCCGGTGGTTGAAGTTGCACGGCATCGTCCCGATCCAGGCGTGATTGACGCCCACGATCGGCTTCTGCAGGTCCTCGTGGGTGAAGCCGATGTTGAGGAGGTAGGAGCGGGCTGGGGCCCTGGCGAGCCCGTCGTAGAGGGTGCGGCTGTGTCGGCGCAGGTCGGTCATGCTGACGCTCCAGTATGCCGATGCGGTCGGCGACAGGTGGGTTCGAGGAGCCGTCAACGACCGGCCACTGCAAACGCAGGGCCGGTTTGCCCGCAGGTGCCCGGTGTGCGCCGTGCCCCCATCCCGCAGGCTGAATTTGTGCCGCCGAGACGTCCTGGCCGTCGAGGCGGCACTGCCCTTCCCCTCGTGCCCAATCCCCGCCGGCGCCGCCCGCTCTAGGATGAGAAGAGCTTCCGGTGACCTGTTGACAGGAGGTATTGCTTTGGGACTCGAGGGAAAGCGAGTCGCCATCCTCGTCGAGGACCAGTACCAGGAGCTCGAGTTCTGGTACCCGTTCTACCGCCTGAAGGAGGCGGGTGCCGAGGTCCGGGTGGTCGGCACCGGGCGCTCCGACGTGTTCAAGAGCAAGCTCGGCTACCCGGCGCCGGCCGACCTGGCCGCCAGCGACGCGAAGGTCGACGAGTTCGACGCGGTGATCATCCCGGGCGGCTATGCGCCCGACCTCATGCGCCGCAGCGCGGACATGGTCCGGTTCGTGCACGACATGGACGGGGCACGGAAGACGGTGGCCGCCATCTGCCATGCCGGCTGGATGCTCGTCTCGGCCAGGATCGTGGCCGGCCGCAGGGCCACCTGCTTCTCCTCGGTCCGTGACGACCTGGAGGCGGCGGGCGCGAACTGGGTCGACGAGCCGGTGGTCGTGGACGGCAACCTGGTCACCTCGCGCATGCCCCAGGACCTGCCCGACTTCTGCCGGGCGATCATCGAGACGCTGACGCGGGCGCCGGCCGCCGTCGGCTGACCCGCCCTGGCTGCCCCTCCCCCCTCGCGGGGAGGGGGCCCGCCAGGGCCCCTGGCACCGCTAGTGCCTGACCGAGCGCCGTTCGGCTAACCGGTCGGGGTCGAACTCGCTGGAGCGCACCCACCGGATGAACTCCTGCTCTCGCTCGATGATGCGGTCCGCCGCCGCCGGCAGCTCCGCGGCGATGCGGCGGGGGATCAGCAGCACCCCGTGCTGGTCGGCGTGGATCAGGTCGCCGGGGCCGATCGTGAGGCCGGCGATTCGAACCGGCTGCCCGATCGACTCCAGGCGCACGTACGCGTGGGACACCCCGGGTCCGCGGGCGAAGAAGTGGAAGCCCATCTCCCGGACCTCCTTCAGGTCGCGGACGCAACCGTCGGTGACCGCGCCCACGCAGCCCAGCGCCTTGTAGATGCTCGACTGGACCTCGCCCCAGAGCGCGCCGTGGCCCGGTGGGTCGTCCAGGTCCTGGACGACCACGACCCGTGGCAGCGGAAGGCTGCGCACGAGCGCCCACAGCGGCGAGTGGTCGCTCGCGCCCTCGCCTCTGCCCCGGGCCCGGATCGTCGCCGTGGCGGCGTAGCCGACCATCACGCCGAGCTCCGGGAACAGGCACCGGATCTCCATGCCGGCGAAGCCCTCGTCGCGGGGCCGGATATCGAACGTCTCGATCGCGTTGGCCAGCGTGGGCGAGTCGTACCGGCGGAGCGCCTCGAGGACGCTCGAGGCCAGCCGCTCGTCGCTCATCGCCGGCCCCTCACGCGTACGAGGCGGACGCCGGCCGGGCCGGCGCCGGCCGGTCGGCCATCGCCCTGACCACGGCCGCCGCGGACGTGCGCATGAAAATCGCGTCGGAGGTGACGTTGAACATGCGGAAGCCGCGGTCGCGCCATCGTTTCGCCATCTCGACGCTGCCGCAGTGGATGCCTGGCACGACGCCGTGCCGCAGGGCGGCGCCCAGAATGCGCTCCACGAGGGCCGCGTGCTCGGGCGGGTACGTGTCGGTGGAAGGCATCATGCCGTGCGTCACGGCCAGGTCGTTGGGTCCGACGTACACGGCGTCCACGCCCGGCACCGACAGGATCTCGTCGGCCGCCTCCACGCCGGCGGCGGTCTCGATCATCACCGCAACCACCACCCGCCGGTTCCCGGTCTCCGGTCGGTAGCCGTCGACGCCGAGCGCGGCCCGGATCGGCCCCCAGCTGCGATAGCCCTCGGGCGGGTAGCGGCAGGCGCCGACGACCCGGCGGGCCTCATCCACCGAGTTGACCATCGGCACGATCACGCCCTGGGCGCCCGCGTCCAGGGCCTTCATGATGTCGGCCGGAAGGTTCCAGGGGACCCTGACGAAGGCAGGCGTGTCGGTGATCGAGAGCGCCTGGAGCATGGCCGCCATCTGGTCGTAGCCCACCAGGCCGTGCTGGGTGTCGACGCACACCCAGTCGAAGCCGCAGCGGCCCATCAGCTCGGCGGAGAAGGCGCTCGGGATGGCGCACCAGCCTCCGACGGTGACACCGCCTGAGTCCCAGAGTTCGCGCAGCGTCGTCATCGTCTCCGTATCACTCCATTCACCACGTTGAAAGGCTCCAGGCCGTCGCGCACACGCCGCAGGTTGGCCCCGCAGACCTCCAGGACGCGGGCCTCGGCCTCCTCGGTGAGGCCGGCCGAGTGCGGCGTGAGGAACACGTTGTCGAACGCTCTCAGGGGCGAGTCCGCGGCCAGCGGCTCGACCTCGAAGACGTCCAGCGCCGCCCCGCCTAAGTGACCGGAGTCGAGCGCGCGCACCAGCGCCGCCTCGTCGACCACGGGGCCCCGGCTGGCATTCACCAGGATGGCCCCGGGGCGCATGCGGCGAAGCTGGGTATCGCCCATCAGAGCACGCGTATCGCGGTCGAGGGGGACATGGACGGTCACCACGTCGGCCTCGGCCAGCAGGTCGTCGAGGGCAAGGGCCGTCGCCCCCGGCAGGCTGCGCGGCACCACGTCCGCGAACACCAGGCGTGTCCCGAAGGCGCGCAGGCGGGAGGCGACCGCGTTGCCCACGTTGCCGAGGCCCACGATCCCCACGGTCAGTGCCCCGAGCTCGCGGCCCCGGAGGCGCGGGAACGGCCAGTCGTCGCCCCCGCGCATCAGGCGGTCGGCGTAGGCGCCCTGGCGGAGCAGGTTGAGGATGGCCATGATGGTCCAGTCTGCGACTGCGTCGCGGTTGTAGCCGGCCGCGTTGGCGACCGGGATGCCCAGCTCGGCCGCCGACCGGTGGTCGATGGCGTCGAAGCCGACGGCCGGCTGCTGGATCAGCAGGCAGCGGCTCATGGCGGCCAGGACCGGCCGCTCCAGACGATGCCGGTGGCGCTTGTCGCCGAGGACGGCGTCAGCCTCGGCGACGGCCTCGCGCACCGCGTCGGGAGCCGGCGCGGGGGGCACCAGGACGACCTCGACGTCGTCGGCTCCGTGGAGCAGACCGCTCACCACCTCCGCCGGGTAGGCGGTCAGGGAGGCGATGCGGAAGGTCACGAGTCGGAGTGTAACCGCCTCCGGGCGCTGTCGGCGGCGCGCACGGCACCTCCCGTCCGGAGGAGAAAAACGGCATGGCGCGCGATCGATTCGGTGATACCTTGAGTGCGTGCCGCAGGGAACGATCAAGAAGCTGGTCGCGGACCGGGGGTTCGGGTTCATCGCCGCCGAGGACGGCGTCGAGTACTTCTTCCACCGCTCTGGTCTCGACCGCGCCTTGAACTTCGACAGTCTGCAGGGCGGGGAGCGGGTCCAGTTCGACATCGAGGCCAGCCAGAGGGGCCCTCGGGCGACCCGCGTCCGGCCCGGCTGAGCCCGCATCCGTCCTCGCAGCCCGCCGGGCGGGCGCGCGTAAGCTCCGCCTAGGAGGATGCCGTCGTGATCGGAACGGGCTTCGAGTCTGCAGCCGGCCGGCTCGATTTCCTGCGCCGCAGCGCCGAGGACGTCTACGCGAGCCTGACCGACGGGTTCCGTGAGGCGGTCCGCGTCGAGGACCTCGTGTTCCACGCGGCCGACGAGCACCCGGGCCTGGTCCCGTCGCGCGAGGAGATCGCCGCCGAGCGCGAGCTCCCCCAGTCCCGGAAGCGAGGGGCGGAGATCGACCAGGGCATCTTCCTCTCCTACGTCCTGGCCAGCCCGCGGGCCGGACGTCACCTGGTCCACGCCATGCTGCGCCCGCGGCGGCGAGCGCTGGACCTGCTCGAGGAGTTCCGGCGCAGCGGCAGCGCCGACCTGGGCGTGGTCCACGTGGAGCGCCGTGGTCGCGCCGGGCTGGTCGAGCTGCGCAACCTCCGCTTTCTCAACGCCGAGGACGACGAGGCGACTGCCGCGCTGGAGACGGCCGTGGACCTGGTGCTGCTCCACCCCGACCTCGACGTCGGGGTCCTGCGGGGGGGCGTGGTCGACCATCCTCGCCACGCGGGCCGGCGGGTCTTCAACTCCGGCATCAACCTGACCCACCTCTACCAGGGCCGGATCTCGTTCGTGAACTTCATGATGGCGCGCGAGCTCGGCCTGGTCGGCAAGCTGTACCGGGGCCACTGGCTGGACGGCGACTGGGAGTCGGGGCTCGAGGACACGCACGAGAAGCCCTGGATCGCCGCGGTCGAGTCATGGGCGATCGGCGGTGGCTGCCAGATCCTGCTGGTCATGGACAGGGTGCTGGCCGAGCGGGGCTCGTACTTCAACCTGCCCGCCCGCAAGGAGGGGATCGTCCCCGGCGTCTCGCCCCGGCGGCTGACCGCGTTCGTCGGGGACCGCATGGCACGGCAGGGAGTGATGTTCGAGCGCGCCTTCGATCCTGACACGCCCGAGGGGCGGCTGCTGTGCGACGACGTGATCGAGCCTGGCGGGATGGACGACGCCATCGAGCGCGACGCCGCCCAGCTGGTCAGCGCGGGCGTGACGAGCGCGGCGGCGAACCGCAAGGCCCTCCGGATGGGCACGGAGACGATCGAGGACTTCCGTCAGTACCTGGCCGTCTACGCCCGGGAGCAGGCGAAGTGCATGTACAGCCCGGCGCTCATCCGGAACCTGGAGGAGAACTGGCGGGCCCACCAGCGCGGGCTCTAACAAATGCAAGGGGGGGCGGGCCCCCCTTCCGGAACCCCCCTCTGTCTGGGATCTTGGGGGCACCTTCGGTGCATCCCTACGGGGCTATGTGTGGCGTCGGCGGCATAGGGAAGACAGACTCACACGCTCGGGCCGGGGTCCCCAGAAGCCCGAAGGGCGGTGGGGGTGAGCCCTTGCTTACGATCCGACCTGGCCCTCTTTCATGGGGAGTGTCAGCACCGAGGTGGGGTGGAGAGTGGCCAGGAAGCGGGCGTCGTGGGTCACCACGACCAGCGCGCCCCGGTACTCGGCGACGGCCGCCTCCAGCATCTCGATGCTCTGCAGGTCCAGGTGGTTGGTCGGCTCGTCGAGCAGCGCGATGTCGGGGGCGGAGGCGAACAGGGTGGCGCACTCGGCGCGGCGCAGCTCGCCGACGCTGACGTCGTCGGCGCGGATCCGGGCGGGATCCCCGAACACCACCTTGCCCAGCACCACCCGCAGCTGCTCCGTCGGGACGGCGTGGCGGCTGGCCGCGAACGCGAGCAGCGACGCCCCCGGCTCCGGCACCGCCGGGGCCTGGGCGAGCAGGGCGATCCGGGTCCTGGGGGCGCGCTCCACCCGGCCCGTGTCCGGCTGCAGCCCGCCGGCCAGCAGGCGGAGCAGCGTCGACTTGCCGCTGCCGTTGGGTCCAACCAGCGCCAGCCGGTCGCCGGCGTGCACGGTCAGCGACACGCCGTCCACAACCGGCGCCTCGGCGTAGCCGAAGCCCACGTCGACCGCGCGCACGAGCAATCCCCTGATGTTCCCCACCGGCGCCACGGTGAGCCGGGGCTGGGCGGGTGGCTCGGGCTCGTCGAGCCGGTTCAGCTCCCGGTCGATCCGCGCCTGCATCGCCCCGGCCTGCCGGGCGACGCGGGCGCTCTTGCCGCGGTAGAAGTCGCTCTGGGACGTGGCCTGGAAGCGCTGGGCTCGTCCGGCTATCCCCCGGGCCGCTGCCTCCAGTCGGCCCCGCCGCTGCTCCTGCTCGGCGAAACGCCGCGCCTGGGCCTCGCGCTCCTCCTGCCTGCGCTCCGCCGCGAACGTCCAGTTGCCGCCGTAGAGGCGCAGGCGCCGCGTGTGCTCCTCGATCTCCAGCACCTCGTGCACGGTGGAGTCGATCAGCTCGCGGTCGTGGGAGACCAGGACCAGTGCGGCCGGCGAGGCGCGGATCCAGCCGGCCAGGAAGCGCAGGCCGGGCAGGTCGAGGTTGTTGCCGGGCTCGTCCAGCAGGAGGACGCTGGGCGCGGACAGCAGGACGCCGGACAGCGCCAGCCGAGCCGCCTGGCCGCCGCTGAGCGAGGCGAGGGGGCGGTCGAGGAGATCGAGGGTGAGGCCGAGGCCGGCGACGACCTCGGCCACCCGCTGGGGCCAGCTCCAGGCATCCAGGCGCTGCACCGCCTCCAGCGCCTCGCCGTAGTCGCGCAGCAGCCGCTCGTCCTGGCGTCCCGCGGCCATGGCCGCGACGAGCCGCTCGTGGCGGCGCCAGGCCCGGCTGACATCGCCGGCCCGCTGCTCCAGGTACCCGCCGGCGGTGCCGCCGAACGACGGCTGCGGGCTCTGCGGGAGCAGGGCCAGCTCGGTGCCGGGGGCGAACGTCAGGCTGCCGCGCAGCTCGACGTGCTCGGGCGGCGGGCCGCCGCGGGCCATCGCGCGCAGCGTGGCGAGCAGCGTCGACTTGCCGCTGCCGTTGCGCCCGATCAGCGCCAGGCGGCGGCCGTGGGGGACGGCGAAGCTCGCGTCCTCCAGCAGCACGCGGCCGCCCGCGGCCAGCGTCAGGCCCGCCGCTGTGATGCCGGCGCGAGGCGCCTGGGAGGGGTCTCGGGGGAACGGTGTCATTCGGTGTCTGCTCCTCTGTGAAGGCAGGCGAGCAGAGGCGTCCGAATGCGGTCAGGAGGTCGACGAAGGGCCCCGCCAGGGACGGCAGCACGAACGCGCCGCCGCTCGCTCGTTGGTCTTCGGGGTCAGGAGCCCTTATCTCATCGGTCAAAGCGACGATACCAGGCGGACCGAGGGTCCGGAGGCCTCGATCAGTCGGGGCGGCCGCGGGCGCGGCAGGCGGGGGCCCGCCTTCCCCCGCAGGCTCAGGCCAGCGCCCGGTCGGCCGCCTCCAGGCCGGCGTCGAGCGCGTCGAGGCCGTGGTCGAGCTCCTCGGGGGTGAGGGTGAGGGGCGGCGTGAGGCCGATCAGGTTCCACCGGAACAGCGGCCACACCCGCCGGCCCAGGATGGCCCCCCGAACCGCGCCCATCTCGGCCGTCAGCGGCCCCTCCGTGCGCTGCGGGCTCAGCGGCTCCCGGGTCTCGCGGCTGCGGACCAGCTCCAGGCACGCGATCATCCCGACGCCGCGCACGTCGCCGACGCAGGGGTGCCGGTCGGCCAGCTCGCTCAGCCCGGCCGCCATCCGCTCGCCCGTGGCCGCGGCCCGGGCCGCGAGGTCCTCCTCGACGTACACCTCCAGCACCGCGCAGCCGGCCGCGCAGGCGAGCGGGTGGGCGGCATAGGTCAGGCCCGCCCCCAGGTAGTGGTCGTCGAAGTGCGCCGCCACCCGGTCGCTGACGATCGTCGCCCCCAGCGGCACGTAGCCGGACGTGAGGCCCTTGGCGACGGTCATCAGGTCCGGGGTCACGTCCCAGACCTGGCTGGCGAACCACCGGCCGGTGCGGCAGAAGCCGGTGATGACCTCGTCGAACACGAGCAGGATGCCGTGCCGGTCGCACAGCTCGCGAAGCCGCCGCAGATAGCCGTCCGGCGGCGGGACGAGGCCGCTGAGCCCGGTGACCGGCTCGACCACGATCGCGGCCACCGTCTCGGGGCCCTCGCCGAGGACGGTCTGCTCGACAGCGTCCGCACAGGCCAGGGTGCACGCCCCGTTGGCCCTGCAGAACGGGCAGCGGTAGCGGTACGGGTCGAGCGTCTTCACGAAACCGGCCGCTCCCGGCTCGGCGTAGACGCGGCGGTTCTCGCCGGTGGCGGTGATCGCGCCGAGCGTGGAGCCGTGGTAGCTCTGGTAGCGCGTGACCACCTTGAGCCGCCCGGTCACCTGCCTCGCGATCCGGATCGCGTACTCGATCGCCTCGGCCCCGCCGTTCGTGAAGAACGTCCGGTTCAGGTCCCCAGGCGTGACCTCGGCCAGCATCTCGGCCAGCCGCGTGGCGGGGCGATTGGCGAAGCCGGGACCGATGACGGGGAGCTCGGCGGCCTGGCGGCGGATCGCTTCCACCACCCTGGGATGCCCGTGGCCGACGTTCGTATATGCGAGCTGGGCGGCCAGATCGAGGTGGCGGCCGCCCCCCTCGTCGACGAACCAGCTGCCCTGGGCGCCGACGATCGTCAGGGGTGACAGTGTGCCCTGGACGGCCCACGGGTACAGCCTGCGGTCGTTGTGGGGCACGAGGGGATAATAGCCGCCAGGATGCAGGTCGCCGCAACCGACGCCGTCGGGCGCTGGAACGAGCTGCTGGACCGGGTGCGCGAGCGCGTCCCCTTCTACCGGGAGCGGCTGCCCGCGGGCCGCCTGACCTCGCTCGACCAGGTGGCCGAGCTCCCCTTCACGACGAAGGACGACTTTCGCGACCACTATCCCTTCGGCCTGTTCGCCGTTCGCGCCGAGCAGGTCGTGAGGGTCCACATGTCGAGCGGCACCACGGGCCGGCCGGTCGTCACCGGCTATACCCGAAGCGACCTGGAGCGCTGGGCCGAATGCATGGAGCGCGTGCTGCAGGCGGGCGAGGTGACAGAGCGCGACGTCCTCCAGAACGCTTACGGATACGGCCTCTTCACCGGTGGTTTCGGGTTTCACATGGGGGCGGAGCGCGCTGGCTGCCTCGTGGTGCCCACCTCCAGCGGCGTCACCCAGCGACAGGTCATGCTGCTCGCGGACCTGGCCGCGACCGTGCTCACCTGCACCCCCTCGTACGCGCTCGTCCTGGCGGAGGCGGTCCTGCAGGCGGGCGTCCGCGACCGGCTCCGGCTGCGCGCGGGGTTCTTTGGGGCCGAGCCGTGGACCGACGCCATGCGCGGCGAGATCGAGCGCGGACTCGGCCTGGAGGCGTTCGACCTCTACGGGCTGACCGAGCTGGGCGGCCCCGGCGTCGCCGTCGAGTGCCACCGCCACGACGGCCTGCACGTGTTCGAGGACCACTTCCACGCCGAGGTCGTGGACCCCGAGTCGGGGCGGCCGCTGCCGGCCGGCGAGCCGGGCGAGCTGGTCCTGACCAGCCTGCAGCGCGAATGCAGCCCGGTCGTCCGCTACCGGACGCGCGACCGCACGGCGCTGATCGACGACCCCTGCCCGTGCGGCGGCCCGTTTCGACGGATGCGCAAGATCCACGGGCGGACGGACGACATGCTCGTGGTGAGGGGCGAGAACGTGTTCCCGTCGCAGATCGAGGAGGTGCTGCTGCAGGTCGGCGGGCTGACCGGCAACTACCAGCTGGTGATAGACCGCCAGGCGCACCGGCTGGACGCGCTCCTGGTGCGGGTGGAGGCGCGCACGGACGACGACCACGCTGCCACCGGCGCCCGCGCTCGCGAGCGCATCCGGGAGACGATCGGGCTGAGCGTCGACGTCACGGTGCTGCCCCCGGGCTCGCTGCCCAGGTCCGAGGGCAAGGCCCGCCGCGTCATCGATTTGCGGGAGATGTAAACGATGCAAGGGGGGGCGGGCCCCCCCTTCCGGAACCCCCCCTCTATCCGGGGACATTTGGGGCACCTGCGGTGCGTCCCTTCGGGTCTGGGTGTGGCGCTCTCGGCGTCGGGAAGACGGACCCACACGCTCGGGCCGGGGTCCCCAGAAGCCCGAAGGGCGGTGGGGGTGAGCCCTTGCTTACGCTCCGACCGGGCCTTTGCTACGGCTTGACGGCGGACAGGACCCAGGTGGTACCGGGTATCTCGAGGGGGCCGTTGCCCAGGCGCTCGGCGAGCAGCGCCAGCGCCTCGGCCCTGGCCCGCCGCCGGTCAGCCGCGCTCGCCGCCTCCAGCCGCCAGGCGCACGTCCACCATCTGAGCCTCTGGTCCACCAGCTCGGCCGGCCCCGAGCACCAGGCCGCCTCCTCGACCTCGGAGAGCTCGACGCCTGCGAGCCCGGCGTCGACCAGCGCCGCGCGGAGCCGGTCCGGGTCACGCACCAGCTCGGCGGTCGCCCGCCCGTCCGGCGGCTCCGAGATGGGCGGCAGGGTCCGCGCCAGGACGCCCTCGAGGAGCCGGCCGGCCAGCGTGTCGGGAGCCGAGCCGGGCAGACTGGCGGCGAAGCGGCCGCCGGGCCGGAGCACGCGCCGGGCCTCGGCGAGCGCTCGGGGCAGGTCGGGGCAGAACTGCAGCGCGTGCCCGCACGCTACCGCGTCGAAAGCCCGGTCCGGCAGGGAGAGCCGCTCCATGTCCATCCTGACCACCGCCACCTGTGGTGGAGCCGCTGCTCGCGCCAGCGCGAGCATGCCCGGCGCCAGGTCGACCCCCACGACCAGGCCGGCCGGCCCCGTCGCCCCGGCCAGCAGGACGGTGAGCGTGCCGGGCCCGCAGCCGAGGTCCAGCACGCGATCCCCCGGCCGGACCGCGAGCCATGAGCAGAGCAGCCGCCGGCCGCGGGCCTCCCCGCGCGTGAGCGCCCGGTCCAGGCGGTCGCGGTACGCGGCCGCGTGCCGGCTGAACACGCCCTGGTAGACGTCCTTGGCGGTCATTCCTGGTGGCATCAGGCTGACGCCTCCACCGCGGACACCGAGCGGCTGGTGCCCAGCCTGGCCTGGATCGCCGGCACCACCCCCTGCGGCAGCAGCAGGAGGATGAGGACCAGCACCAGCCCGTACACCGCGTAGGAGAAGATCGCGGGGGCGTGCAGAGGCAGGCCCGGCAGCGTCCCGACGGCCGTCAGGAGCTGGACCAGGAGATAGACCAGCGCCGCTCCGACGACCGAGCCGCTGATGGAGCCGAGGCCGCCCACGGTGGCCATGATCAGGAATTCGATGGAGAGCAGCACCGGGAAGGATCCCGGCGCGATGTAGCTCACGAAGAACGCGTACACGGCGCCCGCCAGCCCCGCGTACGCCGCCGACAGCGCGAACACCTGGAGCTTGACCCGGCCTACCGGGACGCCCGCCGCCAGCGCCGCCGGCTCGCTGGTGGCGAGGGCCCGCAGCGCCCGGCCGGGGCGCGAGCGCACCAGGTTCCGGGTGAGGAGCAGCACTGCGGCCAGCAGCAGCCACGTGATGTACGCGAAGACGAAGGCACGGTACTGGCCCTCCAGCGAGATGGGCCCGGCCGACAGGGTCGGCACGCCGGTCAGCCCGGTGTCACCGCCGGTGAGGCCCCTGGCCTCCCCGATCACCGAGAGCACGATGAGCTGGAACGCGAGCGTCGCGAACGCAAGGTAGTGCCCGCGCAGCCGCAGCAGGGGCAGGCCAACGACCACGGCCACCGCCGCCGCGGCCGCCGGAGCCGCGGCCAGGGCCAGGAGCGGGGGCACGCTCAGCAGCTTGGCCAGGAGGGCGGCAGCGTACGCGCCGATCGCGTAGAAAGCGCCCTGGCCCAGCGAGACCTGGCCGGCGAAGCCCATCAGCAGCGAGAGGCCGGCCACGACGATGGCGGCCAGCCCGATGAAGACGTAGATCGTGAGCTGGAAGTCGTCGAGGGCGACCGGCAGCAGGAGCGAGCCCAGCGCAGCAGCGCCGATCGCCCAGCCCCCTCCCCACCCCACGAAATCCGCACCCCGCCACCGCGATTTCGTGGGGACCCCGGGTCCGGCCCTTCGGGCCACCTCCCCCGCAAGGGGGGAGGTGGGGCGGGCGGTCCGGCCGCGCAGCCGGCTCACGCCGGGCTCTCCTCGACGCCGGCCCGCCGCGTGGCCTGCCACACCATGAGGCCGAGCATGATCACGAGCGCCACCCCGCTCTGGAAGGACGCCCGCCAGTAGCCGGCCACCAGCGCCTCGGCCACGCCCAGGATCAGCGCGCCCGCCAGGGCGGTCACCGGGCGAAGGATGCCGCCGAACACGGCCGCCGCGAAGCCGTTGATGGCGATGCCGACGTCGGAGTCGAACGACACGGGCTGCAGCGGCGTGAGCAGGACGCCCGCCAGCCCGCCGAGCGCGCCGCCCAGCGCGAAGGAGACCAGGCCCATCCGCCTGATGTCGATGCCGACCAGGCGCGCCGCGTGCGGGTTGCTGGAGCAGGCCGTCAGCGCCCGGCCCAGGTACGTCCCGTTGAAGAAGAGGGTCAGCGCCGCGAACGTGACCGCGGTCACCACGACCACGAGCGCGAACTGCAGGGGCATGCTCACGCCGTCGATCGCGGCGGACCCGCGGAGGCCGTCGAACGAGACCGGCTGGTCGCCGAACCCGAGGATCAGGAGCGCGTAGCTGCCGATCCCGATGCCGAGCGTGATGATGAGCGACGCCAGGGGCGGGGTCCCCCGCCGCCCGATGGCCATGAGCCCGACGCCCAGGCCCGCGACCGCCGCGACGACCACCGCCGCCGCCTCGGCCAGCACGTGGGGCACGCCGTGACCGAGCAGCGCGAACGCGGCCATGCCGCCGGTGACGGCGAAGACGCCCTGGGCGAAGTTCACCACGCGGGTCACGCGGTAGATTGCCACGAACCCGGTGGCCACCAGCGCGAACGTGCAGCCGGTGGCGACGCCGCTCGACGCGTACTGCAGGAAGAGGCTCATCGGCCGTCTCGGGGACCGGGTGCCAGGCCGCTCACGAGGCCTCGTCGACCGCGCCGCCCAGGTACGCGGCACGCACCGCCGGGCTCTGGGTCAGCTCGGCGGAGGGCCCGGCCGCCACGATGCGGCCGGCCTCCAGGACGTACGCCCGCGGGCAGAGTCCGAGGGCCAGTCGCGCGTTCTGCTCCACGAGCAGGACGGCCATCCCGGCCTCGCGATTCAGCCGTGCCACGTGGTCGGCCAGCGCGTCGACCACCATCGGCGCCAGGCCCAGCGACAGCTCATCCACTGCCAGCAGGTCCGGTTGAGCCATCAGCGCTCTGCCGACCGCGACCATCTGCTGCTCGCCTCCCGACAGCGTGCCTGCGAGGCGACGCCGCAGGGGTCCCAGCTGCGGGAAGAGCTCATAGATCCGGCCGCAGCCGCGGTCGCCGCGGTGGAGGCGCCAGGCGCCGAGCCGGAGGTTGTCCTCGACGGACATGTCCGGAAAGAGCTGCCGGCCCTCGGGGACCTGGGCCACCCGGCCGGTGAGCCGGCACGCGCCGGAGGCCGGGGCCAGCAGGCCGCTGATCGTGTTCAGCAGGGTCGTCTTGCCGGCGCCGTTGGGCCCGACCAGGGCGACCATCTCGCCGTCGGCCACCTCCAGGCTGACCCCGTCGAGCGCCGTGGCCTGCCCGTAGCGGACGACCAGGTCCGAGACCTCAAGCACTCCGGCGCTCCCGCTCCCGGCCCAGGTAGGCGGCGATCACGGCCGGGTCCTCCCGGATCGCCTCGGGCGTTCCCTCGGCGATGACGCGGCCGCGGTCGATCACCGTGACGCGGCCGGCGAGACGCGTGACGAACGCGACGTCGTGCTCGACCAGGAGCATGGACAGGCCCTCGGCCCGGAGCTCGCGGAGCAGGTCGGCCAGAACGGCGCGCTCGCCGGCCCGGAGGCCCGACGCCGGCTCGTCCAGGAGCAGCAGGCGCGGGCCGCCGCAGAGCGCGCGCGCTACCTGCACGATGCGCTGCTGGCCGATCGGCAGCGACTCGGCCAGCCGTGACGCGTCCGCACGCAGCCCGACCCGGTCCAGCGCCTGCACGGCCCGGTCCAGGATGGCGCGCTCCTCCCGCCGGTGCTGCGGCAGCCGCAGGAACGCCTCCCAGAAGCCGTGCCGGGTCCACGCGTGCGCGCCCACCATGACGTTCTCCAGCACCGTCATGCCCCGGAACAGGCGCACCGACTGGAAGGCGATCGCCAGGCCCAGCCGGGCGCGGCGATCGGGGCTCAGCGCGGTGATGTCCCGACCCTCGAGCCGGACGCGTCCGGCGTTCGGCCGCAGGTGCCCGGCGACCAGGTGGAAGAGCGTGCTCTTGCCGGCCCCGTTCGGCCCGATCACGCCGCACAGCTCGCCCCGACCGACGCTGATCGACACCCGGTCGACGGCGACCACGCCCCCGAACCGGCGGGTCAGGTCCGTCGTCTCGAGCATCCGCTCGCCGGACGGGTCGGGCGGCGGCACCACGGGGGCCACCGCCGCTCCTCGTTCTCCCGGACCCGCTACTTCTGGCCGGCCTGGGCCAGCTGCGCCGCCGTGGAGCCGACCGGGACGAACTGCCCGTTCTTCACCTGCGACATCAGGCTCGAGGAGTCCGGCAGGCCGTAGTGCTTCTGCGCTGTGTACACGTAGTGGCCCTCCGGGGTGTCCAGGTTGATGCTGTTCAGGCCGGCCCGAATGCCCTCGGAGGTGGCTCCCTTGCGCTTGATGGCGTCGATCAGGAACGTCATCGCGAGCATGGAGTCCCACGCGAACTGCGGCGGGTAGTAGCTGTTGGACAGCTGGAAGGGGCCGGCGAAGTCGTCGATGAGCTTCCTGTACCTGTTGCTGGTTGGCAGCGACTGGCCGAGCACGCCCAGGGACGCCTCCACGTACACGCCCTCGGCGGCGGCGCCCGACGGCTGCAGGTAGAGCGTCGACGCCTCGGCCGCGGTCATCATCAGCGGGATCCCGGTGCTCGCCGCCGCCCACTGCTTGGTGATGACGACGGGCGGCGCGCCGGTCGCCCAGACCAGCAGGAAGTCCGGCGCCGCGGCCTTGATCCTGGCGATCTGGGGGCCGAAGTTGGTCTGCGTCGTCTCGAAGGACTCGTCGTCGACCAGCGTGAGGCCGTACTGGCCGAGCCGCTGCTTCGCCTCGTCGTGGCCGGCCACGGCATACGCGTTCTTGGTGTCGGTCAGCATCGCGAGCTTGGTCTTGCCCTGCTGCTGGAGGAACTTCAGGCAGGCGGTCGCCACCTGGCTCGACAGGGGCGTGGTCTGCCACATGTACGGCGTGACCGGGATGACCTGCTGGTCGGCGGCGCCGACCGACACGTCGGGCAGCTTCTTCTGGTTGACGATCGACTGGATCGCCAGCTCAGCCGTCGACTGGGGCGGTCCCTCGAGCGCGATCACGCCGTCGTCGGCCAGCTTCGTCAGCTGGACGACGGTCTGGTTCGGGTCCGACCCGTCATCGACGATGTCGAGGTCGATCTTGCGTCCGTTGATCCCGCCCGCGCTGTTCAGGGCGTCCACCACCTGCACGGCCGCGAGCCTGTCGTTGGTCCCCAGCGGCGCGTAGTTGCCCGTGAGCGAGGTCAGCAGGCCGATCTTGATCGGGCCCGTGGCCGCCGGCGTCGACGTCGTGCCGCCGCCCCCGGCGCAGGCCGCCGCCACGACGAGGAACACCAACAGCGCTGGCGCCTTTCTCATGTGCTTCCCTCCTCCCTGTCCGTTGGCCCCCTGGGGTCGAGAGGCTGCGGCCATCATAGATCGGCACGCAGCCGCACCTGTCGGGTGCGGCGTCAATCGAGGACGGGGCTGCGCCAGGCTGCCTCCACCGCCAGCGCCACCTCGACGAGCGCCGCCTCCTGGCCGAAGTGGCCCACCACCTGGATGCCGACTGGCACCCCGGTCACGGGCGCCGGGAGCGCGATCACCGGCTGCCCGGTCGTGTTGAACGGGCGCGTGTACCCGGTGATGTCGGCGCGGTCGTACTCGGCCCCGAGCAGCGGCGGCAGGACCCGCGTGGCCGGGGTGAGGACCGCGTCCCAGCCCTCCATCGCCGCCTCGGTCTCGACCCGCAGGCGCGACTGCTCCAGGAGGGCCAGGACGTACTCGCGCCGGGTCACCTGGAGGCCTCCCTCCAGGAGCTGGCGCACGTCGTCGCCGAAGCGCTCCGGGTGGGCGGCCAGCCGTTGGCGGTGGAACGCCGCCGCCTCCGCCAGCAGGATCGTCAGGCCGGCCTCGCCCATCCGCCCGCGGTCGGGCAGGTCGATCTCCGGCAGGCCCGCGGCCGCCCGCTCCCAGGCCGCGGCGACCTCCGGCGCCAGCCCGTCGCCCCAGCCCCTCGCCACGGCCACGCGCAGCGCCGGGAGCGGCCGTGGCGCATCCGGCACCAGGCCGGCCAGCTCGGACATCATCTCGAGGGCCCGGGCCGCCGACCGAACGTCCGGCGCCAGGGGGCCGAGCGTGTCGAGCGTCCGGCTCAGCGGCACCACGCCCTCCACGTCGACGGTGCCGACAGTCGGCTTGAAGCCGACGACCCCGCAGAACGCGGCGGGGATGCGGATCGAGCCGCCGGTGTCGCTGCCGACCGCCCAGTCGCACAGGCCGGCCGCGACCGCGGCCGCCGACCCCCCCGACGAGCCGCCGGGCAGGCGGTCGAGCGCACGCGGGTTGCGGACGCCGCCGTAGTGGGGGTTCTGGCTCGTGACCCCGAACGCCCACTCGTGCAGGTTCGTCTTGCCGACCACCACGCAGCCGAACTCGCGCATCCGGCGCGCCACCGGGGCGTCCCGCTCGGCCGGCGCTGCGGGGGCGGGCACGCCGCCCGCAGTGGTGATCGTGCCTCGCACGTCGACCAGGTCCTTCACCGCCACCACGGGCCCGTCGCCGTCCTCCTCGGTGAGCGAGATGAAGGCGTTCAGGTCCGCGCGCTCGCGGATGCGCTCGCGCGCCTCGGCCACGTTCATGCTCCCCTCCACTCCCTCCGGACCCGGCTCAGCGGCGCCTGAACAGCCGCCGGATGCGGTCCCAGAGGACCGCGAAGAACAGGCTCAGGGCATTGACGGGCCTGGCCGCGGCGGGGGCTGCCGGGGCGGCGACGGCGGGTCCCGTCCCGGCCGGGGCGGCGCCCGGCTCCGCGGCGGCGCCGGCCGCCGGCGCGGCCCCGACCGCGGGCTCGACCGCCACGGCCTCCAGGGTGGCCTTGATGCAGTCGGCCATCTGCGAGACCAGGCGCTTGGATACGTCTTCCATGACGCCCCGTCCGAAGTTGGCGATGCGGCCGGCGACGGTGAGGTCGGTGGCGAGGCGGACAAGCGATCCCGCCTCGGCGTTCTCGACGGTCATCCTGGCCGTGGCGCGGGCGGACCCCGGTCCGGTCGTCTCCCGACCCTCCGCCTGCAGGGTGGCCGCCCGGCCCGCCTCGTCGCGCTCGACGATGCGGGCGGTGCCGTTGTAGGAGACGGTGATCGGGCCGACCTTGATCTTGACTCTCCCCTTGAACGTGGTCGGGTCGACCACCTCAGCGAGCTCCGCGCCCGGCATGCAGGTGACGACACGGTTGACGTCGAGGAGGAACGCGTAGACCCTGTCGGGTGGTGCCGCGACCTCGAACTGGTTGTCGATGTGCATGGGCTAATCGGTGAATATACTGGCCTGGCCCTCGAAGCTCGTGAGACCGTGGCGCATCGTGCGATGATCGATGGCTCAGAGAACTTGCCGGCCGGCGGGCAGCCGCCCTCACCGGCCCCGCAGGGCCTGAATCTGGAGGAGCTGCATGAAGCACAAGGTCACGGTCACCCTCAACGGCAGGCAGCGTGAGGACGAGGTGGAGCCCCGGCTGCTCCTTGTGCACTACATCCGGGACGTGGCCGGCCTCACCGGCACCCACGTCGGGTGCGACACGAGCCAGTGCGGCGCCTGTACCGTCCACCTGGACGGCAGGGCGATCAAGTCGTGCACCATGTTCGCGGTCCAGGCCGACGGCCGCGAGGTCAGGACGATCGAGGACATGGCCGCAGCGAACGGCACGCTGCACCCGATCCAGCAGGCGTTCTGGGACGAGCACGGCCTCCAGTGCGGGTACTGCACGCCGGGGTTCATCATGGCGGCCGCGTACCTGCTCGAGCAGAACCCGACCCCGACCGAGGACGAGATCCGCAAGGGCCTGGAGGGCAACCTCTGCCGCTGCACCGGCTACGTGAACATCGTCAAGGCGGTCCAGGCCGCGTCCCGGACCATGAGCGGCGCGGCGCAGGCTGCCGACCCGTCGGCGGCCACCGTCGCCGGGGAGTAGGGCCATGGCGATCACGACGATGGTCGGCGCCCGGATCCACCGGCGCGAGGACCCGCGCCTGGTCCGGGGCCACGGACGCTACGCCGACGACTTCCTGCGGCCGCACACCGCCTACATGGCGGTCGTGCGCAGCCCGCACGCGCACGCGCGGGTGAGGTCCATCGACGTCGCCGAGGCGGCGAGGGCGCCCGGCGTGGTGGCAGTGCTGCTGGCGGCGGACTTCAAGAAGGTGCTCTCCGGAACGATGCCGGTGGCGCCCGCGTTCGTCCCCGAGAAGAAGCAGGCGCCGGACCGCTTCCCGATCGCGGATGGCGAGGTCTGCTTCCAGGGTGAGCCGGTGGCGGTGGTCATCGGCGAGAGCCGCTACCAGGCCGCCGACGCGGCCGACCTGGTCCAGGTGGACTGGGAGCCGCTGCCAGCGGTCATGGACATCCTGCAGGCGATCGAGCCCAGCAGCCCGACGGCACACGCCGGCGCGACCGACAACATCGGCTGGGACCTGACGTTCAGCCCGGACGCCGAGGCGGCCTTCGCCGAGGCCGACGTGGTGGTGAAGGAGCGCATCCTGCAGCAGCGCCTGGCCCCGACGCCGATGGAGCCGCGCGGTGTGCTGGCGGAGTGGCACGACGCCGACCAGGCCATGACGGTCTGGATGTCCAGCCAGAACCCGCACTTCATCCGGCTCTTCATCGGCGGCGCCATGGGCATCCCCGAGAACCGGTTCCGGGTGGTGTCGCCGGACGTGGGCGGCGGCTTCGGCAGCAAGATCAGCCCGTATCCCGAGGACTACCTCGTGCCCGCGGCGTCCCGGCTGCTGGGCCGGCCGGTCAAATGGATCGAGACGAGGACGGAGAACCTCCAGAACGCGACCCACGGCCGCGGGCAGGTCTTCGACGTCGAGATCGCGGGCAACCGGGACGGCAAGCTGCTGGGCCTCAAGATCACCCAGTACCTGGATCTCGGGGCGTACGTAGGCACGTTCGGCGCGTTCCAGGCCTGCGCGTGCCTGCTGCCCGGCGCCTACGTCTGGAAGCAGGTGGCCTCGCGCACGATCGGCGTGCTCACCAACAAGGTGCCGACCGACCCCTACCGCGGAGCCGGCCGGCCGGAGGCGACCCACCTGGTCGAGCGGATGGTCGATCTGTTCGCGCAGGAGATCGGGCGCGACCCGGCAGACGTGCGGCGTACGAACTTCATCACCGAGTTCCCGCACAGCAGCCCGTTCGGGCTCGTGTACGACTCGGGCAACTACCACGGGTCGCTCACGAAGGCGCTCGAGATCGCGGGCTACGAATCGTTCCGGCGCGAGCAGGAGGAGGCGAGGCAGAGGGGCAGGTACCTGGGCGTGGGCATCTCGACCTGGATCGAGATCTGCGGCTTCGGGCCGAGCGCGGGCACGGCGCCGGCGACCGGCGGCCTCGCGCTCACGGAGTCGGCGCACGTGCGCGTCTTCCCGACCGGCTCCGTGAACGTGTTCGTCGGCACGCACTCCCACGGGCAGGGCCACGACACCACGTTCGCCCAGATCGTGGCCGACGAGCTGGGCGTGCCGTACGACTCCGTGGAGATCCGCCACGGCGACACCGCCGAGGGACCGGCCTTCGGCTACGGCACGTACGGCAGCCGCTCGCTGGCCGTGGGCGGCATGGCGGTCCTGAAGGCCTCGCACAAGGTGCGGGACAAGGCGACGAAGATCGCCGCTCACCTGTTCGAGGCGGCCGAGGAGGACGTTGCCTTCGACCAGGGCCACTTCTACGTCAAGGGCAGCCCCGAGAACCGCAAGGCGTTCGGCGAGGTGGCGTTCGCCGCGTACGGGGCCGGTCTCCCGGAGAGCATCGAGCTCGGCCTGGAGGCGGTGGCCTACTTCGACCCGCCCAACTTCGTGTGGCCCTTCGGCGCCCACGTCTGCATGGTCGAGGTCGATCCCGAGACCGGCGGCGTCAGGCTCCTCAAGTACGTCGCGGTCGACGACTGCGGCAACGTGATCAACCCCATGATCGTCGAGGGGCAGATCCACGGGGGGGTGGTGCAGGGCATCGCCCAGGCACTGTTCGAGGAGGTCGTGTACGCGGACGACGGGACCCTGCGCACCGGGACGCTGCTCGACTACAGCGTGCCCACCGCGAGCGAGATCCCCACGATGACGCTGGACCGGACCGTCACCCCGAGCCCGACCAACGAGCTGGGCGTGAAGGGCATCGGCGAGGCCGGCACCATCGCCGCCAGCGGCGCCGTGATCAACGCCATCTGCGACGCCCTCGCCCCGTTCGGCATCAAGCACGTGGACATGCCGGCCAGCCCGGACCGGTTGTGGAAGCAGATTCAGGAGGCCAAGGCATGATCCCAGCGGCGTTCGAGTACGCCCGGGCCACGTCGGTCCAGCAGGCGAGCGACCTGCTCCGGCAGTACGGCGAAGATGCCAACGTGCTGGCCGGCGGCCACAGCCTGATCCCCCTGATGCGCCTCCGCTTCGCCAGGCCGAGCGCCCTGGTCGACATCAACGGCATCCGGGAGCTGGACTACGTGGTCGTCGAGGACGGCAAGCTCCGGGTCGGCGCCCTCACGCGCCACGTCGACCTGCACCGGAGCGACGTCGTCAGGCAGAACCTGCCGATCCTGGCCGAGGTGGCCGACGAGGTCGGCGACAACCAGGTCCGGAACATGGGCACCATCGGCGGCGTGATCGCCCACGCGGACTCCGCCGGCGACTATCCGACGATCGCGCGGATGCTGGACGCGGAGATCGTGACCAACCGGCGGCGCTTCCGGGCCGCCGACTTCTTCCTCGCCCAGCTGACGACGCCGCTGGACCCGGACGAGATCGTCTGCGAGGTCGTGTTCCCGGTGGCCAACGGGCCGCACAAGTACGTCAAGTTCCGGCGCCGCCTGTTCGACTGGGCGATCGTGGCCGCCGGAGCCCAGAAGACGGGCGAGGGATGGCGGATCGGCCTCACCAACTGCGGGCCGACGCCGGTCCGCTGCACGGCCGTAGAGCAGGCGCTGGCCGCCGGCGCCTCGCCGGAGGAGGCGTGCCAGCACGCCTCGGACGGCCTGGAGCCGAGCAGCGACCTGCGGGCGTCCGCGGAATACAAGCTGCACCTGGCCCGTGTGCTGTCCCGGAGGGCGATCGAGCAGGCGAGCTGACTGCGCCGGGATGCAGGAGGCCCCGGGAGCACGGCTCCCGGGGCCTCTGTTGTGGGGGGAAGGGCTAGGGTTGGACGGGCTGCGGCGTGCGCGCCGGCTGGAGCAGGGCGACCAGCATGGCGACCAGCCGGTCCACGACGGCCGCGCTCCGGCGCGGCCCGAGCAGCAGCGGGTTGTTCAGCCCCTGCAGCCCGACCAGGAGCGCCGTCGCCAGCACGTCCGGGTCGGCCTCGTCGATGCGTCCGGCGGCCGTGCCCGGCTCCACGAACCTCCGGATCTCGAGGAACCCCTGGGCCTGGCGCCGCCGGTAGACCTCCCGGATCACGGCGCTCTCGGGCAGCCTGGCGAGCGCGAGCCGGTAGCCGAGGACGTCCGCCGAGAAGCACGCGACGGCGGTCTCCACGGCCTGCCGGATCACCGCGTGCAGGCCCTCATCCAGCAGGCTCTCGATCGCCAGCCCGGCGCCGACGCGCTCGTCGAGCTCGGCCAGGACCTGGTCAAGCGCGGCCGCCAGAGCCTCGTCCCGGGACGCGAAGTAGGCATAGAAGGTCGCGGTTCGGACGCCGGTCCTCGCCGCCACGGCCTCCGGGGTGAATCCGCCGGTCTCGTTGACGAGCTGCCGGGTGGCGGCCACCAGCGACTCGAACGTGCGCCGGGCCTTGCCTCCCGTGGGAGGGGCGAGGGCGCTCCGCTGCCTGACCGATTCGGGCACGCGGAAAACTATAGCATTTGTCAGATTTTGTGGTGTCAATTATAGACAAGTCATCTGGGTGTGAAGCACGCCCCCGACATCGCGCTCGGGTGGGATCGGCGAGCCAGTAGGCTTACGACGATGACCACCGGGATGCCAGCCTCGATCGACGACGTGATCGCGCGCCTCGGGGAGCACCGCTACATCGGCGACCGGCCGCTGGCCACGGCCATCTTCCTGGCCCTGAAGCTGGGCAAGCCCCTGTTCATCGAGGGCGAGGCGGGGGTCGGCAAGACCGAGGCAGCCAAGGTGATGTCCGAGGTCCTGGGCGCCCGGCTCATCCGCCTCCAGTGCTACGAGGGCATCGACCTGGCCCACGCCGTCTACGAGTGGAACTACCCGCGCCAGCTGCTCCACATCCGGCTGCTGGACGAGAACGCCGACCGCCACGCGGCCGAGCGTGAGATCTTCAGCAGCGAGTTCCTGCTCCGGCGCCCGCTGCTTGACGCGATCGACAACGACGACCCGGTGGCCCCGGTCCTCCTGATCGACGAGATCGATCGTTCCGACGAGGAGTTCGAGGCGTTCCTGCTCGAGCTGCTCAGCGACTTCCAGGTGTCGATCCCCGAGTTGGGGACCATCAGGGCCAGGCAGGCTCCGTTCGTGGTCATCACGTCCAACCGGACGCGAGAGGTGCACGACGCCCTGAAGCGCCGCTGCCTGTACCACTGGATCGACTATCCCGCGCTGGAGAAGGAGGTGGCCATCGTCCGGGCGCGGGCGCCGGAGGCGGCCGAGCAGCTGGCCCACGAGGTGGCCGCCCTCGTCCACGGCCTGCGCGAGATGGATCTCTACAAGACGCCGGGGGTCGCGGAGACGCTCGACTGGGCCCGTTCGCTGGCCGCGCTCGGCGCCACCCGGATCGAGGCGTCCCTGGTCGACGCCACGCTGGGCGCGGCGCTCAAGTACCAGGAGGACCTGGAGCGCGCCCGCCAGGCCGTCCCCGAACTGGTGGCCAGGGTCCAGCAGCCAGTGTGAGACGTGCAGGGGGAGGCAGGCCTCCCCCTCCAACCCCCTCCTCCTGTTGGGACGTTTGGGGCACCTTCGGTCCATCCCTTCGGGACTGAATGCAGGGCTGGCCGGCGTTGGGAAGACGGACTCACACGCTCGGGCGGAGCCCTTGCTTACGCTCCCGTCGGACTCTTCCTCCTTGGGGCTATCGGCGGAGGGCCATGCCCTCCCAGGCCAGGCGTTCCTCGCGGCGCGGGTCGTTCTCGGACCTGCTCGGCACGTCGAACAGCATGGTTGCGCGGTCCTGGACGTCGTAGGCGAGCCACGCCGGCAGCCCGTCATGGTTGGGGTCCCCGGTGTGCGCGAACGCGGCCCAGGCCCGGCTCATCGCCGCCGCCAGCTCGTATCGCTCGGGCCGCGAGCCCGTCATGGGGGCCGCGTCCGGGTGGTCGAACACGAACGGGATCTCCATCGCGTGCGCCGACTTGAACAGGCCCCCGAAGTGGTCGCTCTCCCACGTGAACAGGTACATGTAGACCGGGGCCGGGCCGCCTGCGATCTTGCGCTCGGCCAGGCGGATCGATGCCAGCCGCGTCGTCTCGCTCGCGATGCCGATGAGCAGGTCCCAGGGGTTGTCGCGCGGCCGCTGCTCCCGGTACACGCCGACGATCTCGTCGCGGCGCTCGCCGAGCATCGGCGAGAGGCGCTCGACCAGCTCCGCCTCTTCGAGGCGCCGCCGCCGGGGGTCGGCGGCGAGGAACAGCGCGGCCTCGTCCTTGTTGGTGCCGATCAGCAGGGGCACGTCGGCCGCCGCCGGCGCGGCCACCGGGTCGAACGGATGCGCGGGCAGGTGGGCGCCGTCCACCACCGGCCGCAGCAGCAGCGCGTTGCCGCGGATCGGCCACGGCCGCGTGGGATCGGCCGGCGGGGAGGGGAGCGTCGTGAGCGCATCCGTGAGCCGCTCGTGTGGAAGGGTCTGCAGCGCGGCGAGCTGGCCGGCTCCAAGCCCGAGGTGAGCGAGCAGGCGCTCGGCGAGCGCGGTCCCCTCCGCGGCCTCGACGCCGCGCAGGGCCGGACCGCTCTGGACCACAGCCCGGTGGAACAGCCCGCGGGCCGCCGGCATGCCCAGCAGGACGCTCACCTTGGCGCCGCCGCCGGACTCGCCGAAGATCGTGACCCGGCCCGGGTCGCCCCCGAAGGCGGCGGCGTTGTCACGCACCCAGCGCAGCGCGAGCACGACGTCGAGCAGCCCGGCCACCCCCGAGCCGGCGAACTCCTCACCGCCCATGTCTGCCAGGTGGAGGTAGCCGAACACGTTCAGCCGGTGGTTGACGGTGATCACCACAACGTCGCCCCGCCGGGCCAGGTCGGCGCCGTCGTACCAGGGCTCCGAGCCAGCACCGGCTGCGAAGCCGCGGCCGTGGAGCCAGACCATCACCGGTCTCCGGCGCCCGTCGCCCGTCGCCGGCGTCCAGACGTTCAGCACCAGGCAGTCCTCGCTCTGGGGCAGCACGGGCATGAAGCCGACGGTCCGCTGGTCGGCGAGATCAGGTTCCGCCACCGCCCCCGTCTGCGGACAGATGGGGCCGAACTCGAGCGCGTCCCGGATCCCGGTCCAGGGCTCCGCCGGCAGCGGCGGCAGGAACCGGCGGCCGGCGGTGGAGGCGCCGTAGGGAATTCCCCTGAACACCACTACTCCGTTTGGCGCGGTCGTCCCCCTGACCGCCCCGGACGCCGTCTGGACGACGTGCTCTGCCATTGCTCCCCCTTCACCGAGCGGCCCGACCCTCCGTCGAATCAATCCGCGACCGTACCGGACGCCGATCCGCCCGTCAACCTCGCCATTGGCGGCGCCTTAGCGCGGCCCACGCAGCACGTCCAGGGTCACCCGGTCGAGCACCTGGAGGGCGTCGTGGATGCGCTGGAGCTCCTCGTCGTCGACCGCCCGGAGGCTCGCGGCCAGCCGCCGGACTCGCAGGGCGCGCCCCCGGGCGATGATCTCGGCGCCGGGCTCGGTCATCTCGACCCGGACCGAACGCCCGTCGGTGGGGTGGGGCGGCGGCGCGCCAGCCCCATCCGCTCCAGGCCGGTGACGATCCGGGTCATGGTGGGCGTCCGGACCTGCTCGGCCCTGGCGAGCTCCGAGATGCTCTTCGGCCCGGAGAGCAGCACCGAGAGGGCCGACAGGCGAGCCGGGCCCACGCCGAGCGCGTCGTCCTGCCGGCGCAGGCCGCGCATGAGGTGGAGGGCGATCCCGTGCAGCCGCTCCGCCATTGCCTCCTCGCCGCGCTCCGTCATATAGTTAGCAATACTAATTACATTCGGAGGTACGCCAGTGGAGCAGTCCGTGGTTGAAGAGTGCGTCGGCAGCGCGCATGGCGACCTGGACAAGGTACGCGAGCTGGTCGAGCGGCATCCGGAGATCGTGGACGCGACCGCCCCCTGGAACGAGACGCCGGTGCAGGCCGCGACCCAGATGGGCCGCCAGGACATCATCGAGTTCCTCGTGGGCAGGGGCGCCCCGCTGGACTTCTTCACGGCCTGCGTGCTGGGCCGTCTGGACCTGGTCGAGGCCGAGCTGGCGCTCGACCCCGGCCGGGCGGTGGCTCGCGGCGTGCACGACCTGCCCGCTCTCTACTTCGCCGCGATCGGCTCGCGGCCGGAGATCGCCAGCGTGCTGGTCGCGCACGGTGCCGACGTGAACGACGCGTCCCCAGCTGCGGCGCCCCTCCACGGCGCGGTCATCGGCCGGAGCGCGGAGATGGTCCGCTGGCTGCTGGACCGCGGCGCCGACCCGTCGCTCCCCGACTTCCAGGGGCGTTCGGCCCGGGAGCTGGCACAGGCGATGGATCGCCCCGACCTGGCGGCGCTGTTCGGCTGAGCCGGACCCACACTCCCGCCGGCCCGACGCACGGGGGAAGCTGAGCCCCTTCGTCGTACGCTGTTCCCATCGGTGACGGACGCACCTGACCTCCTGCCCCGGCTGGCCGCGTTCGCGCGCCTTCTGCACGACGCCGGCCTCGACGCCGGACCTGGCCGTCTGGCGACCGCGACGCGCGCGCTGGGCGCGATCGACATCCGCGACTACTCGGCGTTCCGCGACAGCCTGCGCGCCTGCTTCGTCAGCCGCCGGGAGGAGCTGTCC
>DATFRD010000427.1:0-9590 GCA_035263645.1 Candidatus Dormiibacterota bacterium
CTGCCGGAGGACGAGACGCATCCGTTCTTCCCGGACCACTTCTGGCCGTACCCGATCATCATGGTCGTGATGGTGGTTACCGTGGGCCTGCTCTCCCTGCTGGTCCAGCAGAACCTCCAGCTCGAGCAGTCGGCCGACCCGCGCGCGGTGGTCCTGCCCAGACCCGACTGGTACTTCCTGTGGCTGTTCCAGTTCCTGAAGCTGGGCCCCGAGCTGATCATGTCCCTCGTGATCCCGCCGCTCATCGTGATCGGCCTGCTGGTCTGGCCATTTCTCGACGCCGGCATCGGTCGGCGGCTGGCGGCCAGGCTGGGCTGGGCGGCGTGGCCGGTGCCGGGCCGGAACGTCATCACGGGCACGGCCTGGGTGCTCTTCCTCGGCTTCATCGCCATGCTGACGTTCTGGGCTCTCAGCGGCGTCACGATCCTGGGCATCACAGGCGGCTGAGATCGCGCCGCCCCCTACGCCGAGCGGGAGGGGTCGGAGGGAGGGGGTCCGTCAGGACGGGCTCACAACCTTGAGCCCATGCTCCATGGCCGCGGCCACCGTACGTGCGTCATAGGTCACAAGATCGCCCAGATCGTCTCCCAGCGACAGGGCGGCTGCGACGTGGATCGCATCGAGCGATCTGAGGTCCGGCGGCGTGAGGCCGCCCGCCTGCTCGAGTAGCTCCCGACTGATGTCGATCATGGCGAGTTTCCGGAGCTGCCGGCGCGTCTTCACGATATGTTCCTGAGACACTCGCATGGCCGCTCGAAGGGCCTCTGCCCGCAGGAGAGCGGAGGACACCCGAAGCGTGCGGGGGACCAGATACCTCTGGAGAGCGGTGGTCTCGGCCTCCGGCGTGATCAGCTTCATGAAGGCCGAGGTGTCGAGGTACACGTACCTATCGCTCATCGGCCCTCAGATCCGCAAGCGCCTCGGAACCCGATGGGGCACCGGAGGGGGCGGGTAGGGGCTCCTCGTCCAGGAGGTCGCCCTCTGCCGGCGTGGCACGCCCCTCCGCGATCATCTGCTCCAATCGGGTGCGATAGCGCAGGGGCACGATTCGAGCCACAGGGTGCCCATGGTCGGTGACCTCGATGGCTTCTCCAGAGGACACGCGCCTGAGGATGGCACTCACGTTGTCTCTGAGCTCGCGCACTCCTACCTGATTCATGGTCACACTATGCCACAGCATGTACCATTGTGCCCACAGAAGGCGGGCCGCGAGGCGCTGTACACCGATCAGCCCTCCCGCTGGGGCTCGGTCCCGTCGGCCAGGCGCTCCAGCGCCGGGCCGGTGAGGCGGTACGTCGTCCACTCGTCCTGAGGCACGGCCCCCAGCCGCCGGTAGAACCCGATCGCCGGCTGGTTCCAGTCCAGCACGGACCACTCGAGGCGACCGCATCCCCGCTCCCGAGCGAGGCCGGCCAGGTGCTCCAGCAGGGCCCTGCCCACGCCGCGGCTGCGGTGAGCCGGCCTGACGAAGAGGTCCTCCAGGTAGATGCCGGGCAGGCCCAGGAACGTCGAGAAGTTGTGGAAGAACAGCGCGAAGCCGAGCGGCTCCCCGTCGCCGCCCTCGGCGATGGCCACCTCGGCGCACGGGCGCGACCCGAAGAGCGCGGTCCTGAGCCCGTCCTCCGTCATCGTGACCTCGTGCAGCAGCCGCTCGTACTCGGCGAGCTCCCGGATCAGCGCCGCCACGAGGGCCACGTCCGCCTCCGTCGCGCCCCGGATCGAGAGGCCCGGCGCCTCGCTCACACCTTCTCCGTGACGCGGTACTCGAGGTACTTGCCCAGGAGGAGGCGGGTGTGCGCCTCCAGCGCCGGCAGCACGCTGAGCATGATCCCGACCACGGGATAGCTGAGGTACTGCAGGTACGCGAGGACCCTCCTCACCCGCCCCCACCCGGCCGGCTTCGGCGGCAGCATCAGGACCTCGAGCACCAGCATCGTGGTCAGCGTCCCGAACGTCGTCACCAGGACAAGGCCCGAGTAGAACCACAGGTTCTGGCCCAGGTCGGTGATCGAGAAGTCGACGCTGACTATCACCGGCAGCGACGACCCGAACAGGAGCAGCACGGGCATGAAGATCCAGTTCAGGTGGTTGAGGAACAGGTGGGCGAAGCGGCGGGCCCGCAGCCAGAACGGGATCTCCGGGTGCTTGAAGAAGCGCCGCATCACGTACGGCACGTCGGTGATCCCCCATGCCCAGCGCTTGATCTGGTTGTACTGGCTCAGGTGGGTGGACGCGTAGTCGCGGGACTGCGGCGAGTCGCCGTTCAGCGGGAGCCAGACGGGGCGCACCGAGAACCGCCTGCCGAACCTGAAGAACGCCTTCCAGAAGAACCGCGAGTCCTCGGGGATCACGTCCTTGTCCCAGTACCCCACCTCGTGGATGAAGCGCAGGCTGCAGGTGTAGCTCGAGAAGGCGACCAGCCGGCGGGGGCGCGAGCTGAGGAACATCTGCCACTGGGTGGTGATGGCCGACATGACGCGGACCGCAGTCGGCACCTCCCAGACGTTGTTGTGGAAGACCGGCACGGGCTGCCAGATCACGAAGTCGCGCAGCGGCCAGCGAGCGTGGTGATAGCTGGTCCAGGCGAAGTACTGCGGGTGGACACGGTAGTCCGAGTCGAGGTCCGTGACCAGGACGCGGCTCAGGTCGTGGCCAAGCGCGCTCAGCCGGCGGAACATGTCGCGCCCGCCCCAGTTCATCGCCGCCGACTTGCCGGGCACCAGCGGTGGCTCCATGGGGTCCTTCACGTGGAAGAAGCCGCCCAGCTGCCCCGCGAACTGCTCCCGCAGGCGCTCCACGTTCGCCCACCCGGCCCGGTCGGTCTCCCTCGTGATGATGGCGATCATCTTCAGCTCGGCCGGGTAGTTGGTGTCCACGATGGCCTGGCAGGTCCGCTCCAGCACGTGGTAGGGCTCGGTGTAGGTCGGGATGATGCAGAGATGGTGGTGGGAGAGCGGGTCGGGGCAGCCGGCCGGCAGCTCGTCCTCCCTGCAGCGGCGCAGCCAGTCGACGCGCTGGTCGCGCCGCATCTTGAAGTACGTCGACCAGGTCCCCGTGATGACGATGAAGGAACGGAGGAACCAGTAGACGTCGAAGACCAGGACGGCGACGGCGACCGCCAGGGCGCCGTACAGCCCGAGCAGGAAGGGGATCCACGCCGGCGCCAGCAGGAGGACCCAGGTGACCAGCCCGGGGGCGGCCTCCAGCAGCCGATCGCCCGCCTGGCGCATCGTAGAGGGGCTGCGGGACGCTAGGGCGGGCGACGAGGACGACACTGCTCCTCGATTATCGGGCCACGGAATACCCCCCTGCTCGGGCCCATTGAGGGATGTATGAGCAACCTCAAGAAGTTCGAGGAGGCCAGCTTCGACCAGGAGGTCCTGGGGGCCTCTGGTCCGGTCCTCGTCGACTTCTACGCCGATTGGTGCAATCCCTGCAAGATGATGGCGCCGGTGATCGAGCAGGTCGCGGTGGAGTACGCCGGCAGGGTCACCGTGGGCAAGCTGGACGTCGACAACGCGGCGTCGGTGGCCATGCGCTACCAGGTCATGGGCATCCCGACGCTGGGCTTCTTTCGCGACGGCAAGATGGTCGACCGGCTGGTCGGGTACCCGGGCCCGAGCGGGGTCAAGGCCTTCGTGGAGAAGAACAGCCACAGCAGCGTGGCGTAGCCTGCGGGGGAGCGAGGCCTCCCCCTCCCCACCTTCGCGGTCGGGATTCGGAGCCGTCCACCCCGCTTCTCACATGTGCCTGTACGAGCAACAGGCCCTTGCATTTGGTTGATCCACACGGTGAAGGGCCGCCTGCGGCCACCGGCCTCGTGCGTCCCACACCATGGGATACAGCCTGGCTTCGTATGGCTCATCCGTATATGTGCCCTCGGAGCCCTGCGTACGATCGGAACCTGGATATGTGTGGAATCTCCCCATCCCAGGAGGCGTGATGGCGATCGACGTACGAGCGACGAACAAGACGAGCCCCGGTGAGGTGCTGGAGAAGGCGCGTGCCGCGGGCGTGAAGGTCGTGGACCTGCGCTTCGTCGACCTGCCCGGCACCTGGCAGCACTTCAGCCTGCCGCTCAGCGGGTTCGAGGAGGACATGTTCGCCGAGGGTATCGGCTTCGACGGCTCGAGCATCCGCGGCTTCCAGGCGATCAACGAGAGCGACATGCTCCTCATGCCCGACCCGGACAGCGCGACGCTCGATCCGGTGCTGCAGGTCCCCACGATGTACCTGGTCTGCAACGTGGTCGATCCGGTCAGCCGGGCCAGCTACACCCGCGACCCGCGCCACATCGCCCAGAAAGCGGAGGCATACCTGGCCAGGACCGGTATCGCCGACGTGAGCTACTGGGGCCCCGAGGCGGAGTTCTACATCTTCAACAGCCTGCGCTTCGACCAGAACGCGTTCAGCGGCTACTACTTCATCGACTCGGACGAGGGGATCTGGAACTCCGGCGCCAACACGACGCCCAACCTGGGCAACCGCCCTCGCTTCAAAGAGGGCTACTTCCCCGTCCCGCCCACGGACAAGCTGCAGGACCTCCGCTCCGAGATCATGCTCAAGCTGATCGAGGCGGGCGTCGACGTCGAGGTGCACCACCACGAGGTGGGCACCGCCGGCCAGGCCGAGATCGACATGCGGTTCGCGAGCCTGACCAGGATGGGGGACCAGATGATGACGTACAAGTACGTCATCAAGAACGTCTGCCAGCAGCACGGCTACGTGGCCACGTTCATGCCCAAGCCGCTGTTCCAGGACAACGGCTCCGGCATGCACTGCCACCAGAGCCTCTGGAAGGGTGGCTCGAACCTCTTCTTCGACGAGAACGGGTACGCCCTGCTCAGCCAGGAGGCGCGCTGGTACATCGGGGGCCTGCTCAAGCACGCGCCCGCGCTGCTCGCGCTGTGCGCGCCGACCACGAACTCCTACCGGCGGCTGGTGCCGGGCTACGAGGCGCCGATCAACCTCGTCTACTCACAGCGCAACCGCTCGGCCTGCGTGCGCATCCCGGTCTACTCGACGAGCCCGAAGTCCAAGCGGATCGAGTTCCGCTCGCCGGACGCGACGTGCAACCCCTACCTCGCGTTCTCCGCGATGCTGATGGCCGGCCTGGACGGCATCCAGAACCGGATCGAGCCTCCCGAACCGCTCGACAAGGACCTGTACGAGCTGGAGGGCGAAGAGAAGGCGCGGATCGCCAGCGTGCCGGGCTCGCTCGGCGAGGTGCTGCAGGCCCTGAGAGCCGACCACGACTTCCTGCTCGCCGGCGACGTGTTCACGCCGGACGTGGTCGACACCTGGATCGACTACAAGTGGACCCGCGAGGTCGAGCCCGTCGCCCTCCGCCCCCATCCCTGGGAGTTCTACCTATACCACGACGCGTAAGCGCCGGGGCCCCAGCCCCTCCGCCTTCCCTGATTAGGAAGCCCCTCCCCCCTCGCGGGGGAGGTGGCCCGCCAGGGCCGGAGGGGGGGCCTGACTGTGGATCTCTGGCCAGCCCGGGTATCGCGCGCTCAGTGCCTGGGCCAGCCCCCCCACCCAACCTCCCCCGCGAGGGGGGAGGGGGATCCTCTCAGGAGGCGAGCCGGAACCAGAGCACCTGCGCCGGGCTGAGCTCGCCCATGGCCCTGGCCTGAGCCTGGGCCGCGCCCGCCGCCTCCAGGGGGCCGCGGAACGGACCCCTGGTCGCCTCTTGATCCCCGAGCCGGTACCACCAGCCGTCCGGCTCCCGCCAGACCGTGCACTCGGGCCCGCCTCTCGCCTCCGTGGCGCTCCCGCGCCGTACCGGACCGTACGGTCCGGTAGTCAGCGCCAGCTTCACCACGTGGTGGAGGGACACGCGGACGGACCCGCGGAAGAAGCCGGGCATCCCCGGCCGCCGCCAGAACGCCCAGCGCCCGCTCCGGTAGTCGTAGTTGCCGGCGAGGTTGGGCTGCGTCTCGCTCCTGGACAGCCACAGCTCGATCGGCTTCCGCACGCGCGGCGCGATCTCCTCGACGGAGCGCATCGCCGCGTCCACCGTCTCGCCCTCCTCGAGCTCGACCACGAGGTCGATGTCGCGCGCCCGGCGCTTCTGTCCAGACAGGCTGCCGAAGAGGAAGAACCTCACGAGGGCACACGCGCGAGCACGTGACTCACGATCCAGGCAGGATACCGCCCGGAACGGCCGGCTACATACCGAGCATGCCGCGGGCGCGAAGCGCGATCGCGATCGCGACCCGCGTCTCGGGGTCGTCCAGCTTCAGGCCGGTCAGCGTCTCGATCCGCTCCAGGCGGTAGCTCATCGAGTTGATGTGGATGCCGAGGCGGCGGGCGGCCGCCCGCCGCACCCAGCGGGCGCCGACCAGGGCCTCCAGGGTCTCCAGGAGCGGGGTCTCCCGTGATTCCGCGTACTTGAGCAGCGGACCCAGCACCTCGGCCACGAAGCCCCGCAGGGCCTGGGGCGACTGCACCTCGAGCAGGAGGCGGAACGCGCCCAGCGACCGGTAGGACGTCACCCGCCCCCGGGCGCCGGTCCGGCGCGAGAGACGCAGGGCCTGCCGGGCCTCCACGTGGGAGCGCGCGAGCTCAGCCACGGACGCCGCCAGGTTGCCGATACCCACCGACAGGGTGCCGGGGCGCAGGATCGGCGTCCCGGCCGTGAGCAGCAGGCCGCCCAGCCGCTCGGCGGCCGCCAGGTCGGAGGCCGACTCCTCCGGCACCAGCACAACCGCGCTCGCCGAGCGGACGACCGTCAGGCCGCCGGGCACCTGGCGCCGGACCACGTCGCCGAGCACGGTGTCCAGGCGGTCCTGGCGCCCGCGGCTTGCCATCTCCGACTCGGAGCGGTCGTCGTCCGGCTCCAGCACGATCACCCAGGCGTGGTGGGGCAGCCGGTGGCCGAGCCGCTCCGCCTGCCGCGCCAGCCGCTCGGCCTCCTCCAGGTCCAGCCCGCCGGCCAGGACCTCTTCGACCAGGTCCCCGCGGAGGCGGCGCTCGACCTCGGCGGCGGCCCGCTCCTTGGACAGCTCGACGGCGAGGACGGTCGAGCCGTGCTCCAGGGCGCGGCGCCGCCCCTCCTCGTCTGCCTGCCCCTCGCCCACCGCCACCGCCAGGACGCCGAGCAGGTCGGCGCCCGCCCGTACCGGGACCAGGTCGAAATGGCGCGCCGGCCGGCCGGCGGCGATGCGCACCTCGCGCGCGCCGTGGCTCAGGGCCGCGGGGGGCAGCTGGACGCGGACCGGCAGCCGCTCGGCGGCTTCGCCCGTGCCCCGGATGCGGAAGCCGTCGGGAGAGTAGAGCGCGCTCTGGCCGCCGGCCAGGGCGCCCACGGCCTCCAGGATGGCCGGGATGCCGGCACCCTCCAGCGACAGCCGGGTGAAGCGCTCGTGGATGTCGTGCGAGAGCTGGATCTCGGCCAGCTGCACCTCGAGGCGGCGCTGCATCTCGCTCCGCTCCAGGATGCCGGCGAACTGCCCCGCGATCGCGCGCAGGAAGTCGATGTCCTCGGGCGTGAACTCGCGGCGGGCGACGGACTGCACGTTCAGCACGCCGACCAGGCGAGGGCCCGATTCGATCGGCACGGAGAGCATGGACGTGAATCGCTCCTCGTCGAGCCCCGGGACCCACTTCCAGTGCGGCTCGAGCGCGACGTCCGAGGCCTTCGCCGGCTGCCGGGTCTCCGCCACCCAGCCCGTGACCCCCTCGCCGACGCGCATGGAGGCCCGGCCGACCATGCGCTCGTTGAGACCGTTGGTCGCCGTCAGGGTGAGCTCGCGCCCGTCGGGGTTGAGCAGGTAGAGCGAGCACACGTCGACCCCGATGGCCGACGTCGTCTCGCGGATGATCAGCTCCACGAGCTCGCTGGAGTCCATCGTGGCTGCCGCGGACTGCGACAGCCGCTGCAGGAACTCCAGCTCGCGCACTGCGAGCCGGAGGTCCCGTCCCCGAGCCGCGGGCATGCGCACGGAAATAACGGTACCGGGACACCGGACGCTCTGGCTCGTGCGGCCATAACGGGCAATGGCCTGTTGATTTGTGTGGATCGCACAACCGTCAGCGGTCCAGCGCGATCGTCCTCCAGTGGTGGCCGCCGTCCGCCGTGGCGGCGAGGTCGTACCGGCCCGTCGGCCCGGTCACCGCCGCCCAGGCCTGCCGGTCGTCCAGTACCGACAACTGGGCGAAGGCGCCGCCGCCGGGCGCCCGGCCGCCCGGCTGCCAGTGACCGCCCGCGTCCGCGGTGGTCCAGAGCGTGGGGCCGACCCCCACCCACCAGCGCCGGGTGTCCAGGAAGGTCGCGGTGAGCCAGGTGGCGTCGCCGGGCGTGAGGTCGGGGACGCGGCTGGCATCGCCCCAGTCCTCGCCTCCGTCCGGGGTCCGCAGGACGACCCCGACCGGCCCGCCGTCCTGGTCCTCACGCGCGAGGAGCGCGCCCGAGCCGTCCGCGAACGTCGCGGGGGGCGGGGCGAACTCGAGCCGCGGCGGGTTGCCCGCCGGCGGCGGAAGCACGACGCCGGCCCAGGTGGCGCCGCCGTCCAGCGACCTCCAGAGCAGCGGGCTGCCGCCGAACGCCTCGCCGCCGATCCACCCGACCTGGTCGTCCTGGAACGAGACCCAGGTCTTGATCCCGGTGTCGGCGAACGCCGCGCCCAGTCCGCCGGTGGCGACCAGCCGGTGCCAGGTGGTCGCGCCGTCGTCCGTGCGGTACAGCGTCGCCTCCTGCTGGAACGGGATGCCCCCGACCGACCCGCCCGGCGGCCCGAGCACCAGGTACCAGCCGCGCCGGGAGTTCAGGAAGAACGTCGGGCCGACCGCCGTGCCCGGCCCCTCCGGCAGCGACGCCCGGCGCCAGAGGGCTCCGCCGTCGTCGGTGCGCCAGAGCGCCGGGCCACCCGGACCGTGCGCGGAGAGCATGCCGTGCTCGCCGTCGAAGAAGGTCGGGCCCCGGGGCTCACCCTCTGGCAGAGTGAGCAGCCGGGTCCAGTGCCGGCCGCCGTCCCGCGTCGCGAGCATGCCGGCCGCGGGCCCCCCCACCGTGACCCAGCCTCGCTGGGCGGAGCCGAGGTGCACCTCGGCGACCGGCCGCGCGGTGGACTCGGGCACCACCGCAGCCCCCTGGGCCGGCGACCCGCTCCCGGGGCGGAGGTAGAAGAGGCCGGCTCCCGCCACGATCGCGACCGAGGCCGCTGCCAGGGCGATCCTCCGGATCGTGTGCCCCGCCGCGAGTGTGCCCACGACGGCCAGATCGTACCCCGGTGACCGCTCATCTCATGGGCCCGCCTCTGCGCTCTTCATGTCACGACCGCCGACCTCCAGGCCAGCTCCAGGGCGCGCGGTCCGAACCGGGACTTCGGGATGTACTCGGACGCGCCGCACTGGGCCGTCCGCAGGTCCTCTTCCGCGTCAGCTGCGGAGAGCAGGAGCACCACGATTTGCCCACAGGCGGCCCTGATGCGCCGGGTAGCCTCCACGCCGTCGATGCCCGGCAGGTTCACGTCCATCAGCACCAGGTCGGGCCGCAGCCGGCCGGCGGCGAGCACGGCCTCCTCCCCGCTCTCCACCTCGCCGACCGCCTCGAAGCCGTCGCTCGCGTCAACCACCCGGCGCGC
>DATFRD010000428.1:0-2958 GCA_035263645.1 Candidatus Dormiibacterota bacterium
TGTGCCACGTGGAACCGCCGTCGACGGAGACCTCGACGCCGGCCACGCCGCCGGGGTCGACGGCCGTCCCGGACACGGTCTGACCCCGGCCGCGCTGAGCCATCTGTCCCGCAGGCCCGCGCGGGGTAACCCTGGGCCGCCGGGCGGGCACTATCGAGCAGGAGATGCGAGAGCCCGCGACGCTGGTCGCCGCCGCCCAGGCCGGCGACCGGGAGGCGCTGAGCCGGCTGCTTGACGAGCACCGATCGATGGTCCTCGCCACCTGCAGCCGGATGCTCGGCGACCCGATCCTGGCCGAGGAGGCCTTTCAGGAGGCGTGCATCGTCGTCCTGGTGAGCCTTCCCCTCCTCCGGCGACGCGATCGCTTCGGCCCGTGGTTCACGGGGATCGCGCTCAACGTCTGCCGCCGCCTGCTTCGCGATCGGCGGCGCGAGCAGCTGTATGCGGAGCCCCCGGGCGGCGGCGGCGACGCCGAGCTGGACGCGATGGCGGCGCTCGAGGTGGCCCTGGTCCGGGACGCCGTGGCTCAGCTACCCGCCGGGCAGCGGAGCGCCGTCCTCCTGTTCTACGTCGCCGGCATGACGCAGGCGGAGGTGGCCGCCCAGCTGGGAATACCCGTGAGTGCGGTGAAGACGAGGCTGCACAGGGCCAGGGCTTCGCTCAGGGAACGTCTATCCCCGCAGATGGAGGTGGGTGCAATGACCGCCCAGAGGTCGAATGACAGGGTGCGGATGACGGTGGCGAGGATCCACCGGCTCCGGCGGGACGCGCATGAGTTCCACGTGGTGATCCTGGCCGAGGTGGGGGGGAGGCGGACGCTGCCGATCTGGATCGGCCCCGGCGAGGCCACGTCGATCGCACTGCAGCTCGAGCGGGTGGAGGGGATTCGGCCCACGACCGCCACCTTCGCCGCGAACCTGCTCCTGGCGGCCGGCGGGAAGCTCCGCGAGGTCCGGATCGAGCGGCTCTCGGACAGGGTCTACTACGCCGTCGCCGTCGTGAAGGCGGCCGACGGGGTCAAGGAGGTGGATGCTCGCCCGAGCGACGCCATCAACGTCGCCCTGATCACGGGCAGCCCCATCGAGGTGAGCGAGTCCATCCTCTCGTATTCGGAGGAGCGGGCCTCCGAAACCGCCCCCCTGGCCTTCGACGACGTCGGCGGCGCGGCCGAGATCTCGGCGGAGGCGGTGGCCAGGGCACGGGCCGTGTCGAGCTACCTGCTGCCGCCGGAGCTGCGCCGCGACGACGAGGCTGCTCGCCGGTCCGTCGAGTGACGCCCGGGCGAGTGCCGCTGGGCGGCGGCAGGTAGACCAGACGACCGCGGCACGGGCGGCCGTCCCGGCCCGCGTCCCCGGCCAGCCGCTGGAGCTGGGGAATAGACGCATTTCCGCCAGGTGGCGGTGGGATTCTTCTGCGACAGAGCACAAGCTGATTGGCAATGGTTGTCGTGATGATGGGCCACAAGAGGCTTCGGGCAGCAACCGCGCGGAGGCGGCGAGGCGGCTAGGACTGCCCGGCGGGCCAGGCTCAACCTGTCCGGCATCCTGTGGCTGTGGGTGGGCGGCTCTCTGCTGTTCAGCCTGCTGGCGCTCCTCCTGTTGCCGGACCACCTCGTCCTGAGCTGGGTGGTACCTGTCGGGAATGCCGCCTCCATCGTCTGCTACGCGGTCGTCGCCCGGCTGGGAGCCGTCGATGCGCGCCTGCGCTCGGACTCGGCCGCCCTGCCCGCGGCCGTGATCGGCGCCGCGCTCAGCGTGACCTGGCTGGCCCACCTGCTGGTGTTCCCCGGCACCCTGCCGCCGCTAACGGGCGTGGAGAAGGTGAAAGATATCTCGTCCTGGCTCTGCCTGGCCCCTCCCTTCGCCACCCCCTTCCTGCTGGCGCTGGCGGCGCTGCACGTGCCGCGGCCCCTGGCCGACGGTTGGCGCTGGGCGCGGGCGGCGCTGGGCATGGGGCTGGCGCTGGGCCTGGGCCTGGTGGGTCTCGCGGCCTTGCTGGGCGCGGTGCCCAAGGATGGGGGGCTCGACGAAGACGCCTTCGTGCTGGGCAACCACGTGGTCGGATTGATCGGCCTGGTGCCGGTGACGGCGACAGGCGTGCTCCTCGTCCGCCTCTTCCTGAGCGGGCATCGCTGCGACGACCGCGTCCTGCGCGGCGTCGTGCCGGCGCTGGCGCTGTCCAGCGTGAACTCGCTGCTGCTGCTCTGGATGACCGCCATCTACTCGCCCGTCTGGTACGCCATCCAGGTGCTGTCGGTCTCGATCGCGATCGCGCTGCTGTTCGGCCAGGTCAACCTGTACTCGCGGTCGGTCCGGGCCGAGCTGCGGGCGATCGGACGGCTCGAGGGGAGCTTCCGGACCGCCGAGGCGCTCACCTCCTCGCTGCAGCCGGCGGTCGTCATCGACCAGCTGCTCGAGTACGGCATGGCCGCCGTCGAGGCCGACCGGGCGCTGCTCTGCCGGGTGGAGGACGACACCATCCTGCTCGAGGGCTGCCGTGCGCAGGACCCCGTCCCCAACCCAGGCGAGACCTATCCGCTGAGCTCGGCTCCCATCGTCCAGGCGGCGGCACGGCAGCGGCGCATCCAGGTCGGCTCGGGGCCGGTTGCGCCGACCTGGCTGTCGGTCGTCCGCGGGCACAGGGTCGGCCCCTCCATTCACGCCGTGGCCGTGCCGCTGGTGTGCGCTCAGGAGCTGGTGGGGGTGCTGGTGGTGGCCCGGGTTCGAGACGTGCCCTTCGGACCCGGCGACCTGGCCGCGGTGGGCACCATCGCGACGGTGGCGGCGCTGGCGCTGCGCAACGCCCGTCAGTTCGCCAGCGTGGAAGAGGTGAGCCGGGCCAAGAGCCTGTTCCTGAACATGGCGGCGCACGAGCTGCGGACGCCGCTGAGCGTGGTGAGGGGCTACGCGTCGATGCTGCGGGACGGGACCCTGGGCGAGCTGTCCGGGGAGTGCACGG
>DATFRD010000429.1:0-31130 GCA_035263645.1 Candidatus Dormiibacterota bacterium
CCGCCGCCGGTGGTGCGCAGGCGCAGCAGCGTCCCCGCCGGCAGCGGCACGTCGTCGTTCATGCCGGGCAGCGGGACCCCGTCCACCGACGCCTGGTAGGGCAGCCCGGCCATGCCACCCGCCAGGCCGTAGCAGCCGAGCCGGGCCCGGTCGGCGGTGGAGACGAAGCTGGCGTCCCGGAGCAGCCGGATGTGCTTGTCATAGCCCAGGCCGCCCCGGCGCCGGCCGGGACCGCCGGAGTCGGTGGCCAGCGCCAGCCGCTCGATGAGCACGGGGAAGCGGGTCTCGGCGAACTCGACCGGCAGGTTCTTGGAGTCGGGCACGATGTGGATCGCGTCCGAGCCGTCCGCGTAGAAGCGGCCGCCCGAGCCGCCGCCCAGCACTTCGCGCAGCAGGTACCAGCGACCGGCGGTGTCCGTGCCGTGGACGCCCCAGTAGCGGATGGTCTCCTGGTCGGCCGGCATGCGCCCGCCCACCGCCTGGGCCAGACAGCCGGCGAACACCCCCAGCAGGCGGAGGATGAGGAAGCTTCGGGCGTTGGTGGGCGCCGGGAACGCCGGCGTGACCAGGGTGCCGGAGGGCGGGAAGCGCAGCTCCAGCACGTCGCAGACGCCCTCGTTCACGTCCAGCTCGGCCGCGCGCTCGGGCGACTCGGCCAGGTTGCGCAGGATGCAGGCCATCCACTTGCGGAGGAAGAGCCCGTCCGCGTAGTCGCCGGCGTGGTTGATGGGGCCGCGCGCCTGGGGCCCGGTCCCGGTGAGGTCGCACACGATCCGGTCCGCCCGCTTGGTCATCGTCATGCGCAGCACGTGCAGGCGCGGCGGCTCGACCCCGTCGTGCTCGATGTAGTCCTCGAACGCGTACGTCCCGTCCGGGATGCGCGGCAGGATCTCGCGGCGGAAGCTGTCGGCGCAGCGTCGTATCAGCGCGTCGAAGCAGGCCTCGACCGTCTCGGTGCGGTACCGATCGAACAGGCCCTGCAGGCGGCGCGCCCCCATGCGGCAGGCGGCGACCTCCGAGTCCAGGTCGCCCGCGAAGGACTCCGGCGTGCGGGAGTTGCGCACGATGACGCGGTAGAGGTCTTCGTTGCGGACGCCAGCGCTGAACAGCCGCACCGGCGGGACCATCAGGCCTTCCTGGAACGCCGAGGTCGCGTGGGCGGGCATCGAGCCCGGCACCATGCCCCCGATGTCGTCGTGGTGCCCGAAGGCCTGGACGAACCCCACCACCTCGCCCTCGTGGAAGACCGGCACCGTGGTCGTGAGGTCGGGCAGGTGGCCGATCGAGCCCTCCGACAGGTAGACGTCGTTGTGGTAGAAGACGTCTCCCTCCCGCATCGTCCCGAGCGGGAAGTCCCGGACGACCGGCTGGACCATCGCCGAGTAGGAGCGGCCGGTGAGCTTGCGGCAGCGGCGGTCGTGAATGCCGGCGCGGTAGTCGTGCTGGTCGCGGATCATGGGCGAGCGGGCAGTGCGCTCGATGGCCGCCTCCACCTCGGCCTCCACCGAGGCGAGCGTCCCCTCCACGACCTGGAGGACGATCGGATCGACCCGCTGGTCGGTCACCGGGCCCTACCCCCCGCGCCCCGGAGCACCAGGTTGCCCAGCTGGTCGACCTCCAGGCCGAAGCCCTCCTCCACCACGGTCGTCGAGCCGTACTCCTCCACGATCGCGGGGCCGCGGCCGCGGAAGCCCGCCGGCAGGTCCTCACGCCGATACACGACGAAGCCGGCCCGCCGGCCGACCGGCTCGCCGCTGCCGCCCGCGGGCGCCGGCTCCAGGACCGGCCGGTCGATCTGGCCCAGCCCGGTCACCCGCCAGTTCACGAGCTCCACGACCTCGCCGGCGCGATACGCGTAGCCGTAGATCCGCTCGTGGGCGTCATGGAACGCGGCTGCGGCCGCCGCCGCGTCGAACGGCTCCGGCACGGGCACGGCGATCTCGTGGGCCTCGCCCAGGTAGCGGGCGTCGACGCTGCGGCTGACGCTCATGCGCTCTTCGGGCACGCCCTCCGCACGCAGGGCCGCCGCGGCCTCCGCCACCAGCCTGTCGAACGTGCGGCTGACCTCGCCCGCGTCCACCTCGTCGTGGCGGCGGACCAGGGTCAGCACGTGGTCGTCCTTCACGTCCACGGTCAGCAGGCCGAACGCGGACACGTTGCCCGGGCTGGGCGGCACCAGGACGGTGGTCAGCCCGAGGAGCTGCGCGATCCGGCACGCCTGGAGCGGACCCGCCCCGCCGAACGCCACCAGGCTGTCGCCGGTGGGATCGATGCCGCGGCGGACGGTGAGCTGCAGCACGGCGTTGGCCTGGCTGGTGGCGGACAGCTCCAGGATGCCCTCGGCCGCGCGGTGGACGGGCAGCCCCAGCGCGTCGGCGATGCGGGCGACGCCTCGCTCGGCCAGGTCGCGGCGCAGCCGGATCGCGCCCCCGGCCAGCGTGTCCGGCAGGCGCCGGAGCACCAGGTGCGCATCGGTCACGGTGGCCTGGTCACCACCGCGGCCGTAGGCCATGGGCCCGGGGTCGGCGCCGGCGCTGCGGGGCCCCACCCTGAGGCCGCCGTCGGGGTCGATCCACGCGATGGAGCCCCCGCCGGTGCCGACCGAGACGATGTCGATCATGGGCAGGCGCACCGGGAAGCGCCCGATCCTGCCCTCCCGGGTGAGCTGCGGCTGGGCTCCCTCGACCAGGCAGACGTCCGTCGACGTGCCCCCCGTGTCGACGGTGATCACACGCTCGAAGCCCGCCTGTCGGGCCAGCCAGGACGCCCCCAGGGCCCCGGCGGCGGGGCCGGAGAGCGCGGTCGAGATCGGACGCCGGGCGACCGCCGCGGCAGGCATGACTCCGCCGTCCGACTTCATGATCAGGAGCGGCGCGGGCGCCGCCGTCCGCAGCTGGGCCGAGGCTCGGGCCAGGTAGCCGCTGACGTGCGGCTTGACGAAGGCATCCACCAGCGTGGTGACGGTCCGCTCGTACTCGCGGTACTCGGGCCACACCTCGCTGGAGACCGAGACGACCAGGCGCGGCATCTCCTGGAGAAGGATCTCGCGCATCCGCTGCTCGTGGCCGGGGTTCGCGTAGGCGTGGAGGAAGCAGACCGCCGCGGTCCGCACCCCCAGCGCGCGCAGCCGCCCCGCAACCGCCCGCGCCTCGTCCTCGTCGAAGGGGGTCAGCACGGCACCGCGGAAGTCGAGGCGCTCCGTCACCTCGAACACGCGCTCCAGCGGCACGATGGCGGGCAGCTTGACCCAGAAGTACGAGTTGCCGTAGCCGGACGGCACGCTCTGGCGCGCGATCTCCAGCACGTGCCGGAAGCCGCGGGTCGTGACCAGCGCCAGGTCGCGAAAGCTCTCCTCGAGCAGGGCGTTGGTCGCTACGGTGGTGCCGTGCACGATCGCGTCGGGAACCGCGCCGGGGACCAGCTCCAGCGCGCGACGCAGCCCGTCGAGCAGCGCGGCTGCCGGGTCGCCCGGCGTGCTGGGCACCTTCAGGCGGACGGAGCGGCCCGAGTCGTCCAGGACCACCAGGTCGGTGAACGTTCCCCCGGTGTCGATGCCAACGCGCGCTCGCATCGACGCAGAGGGTAGCGCCGCCGGGGGACCGGCTCGGCCGCCTGCGGCCGCCGCGCCGGCATTGTCGAGCGGCTCGGAACTACAATCGCGGCCCGATGAGACTGCGCGGTTGGTCGCCGGTCAGCCCGACCCTTAAGATGTAGGGCCTATTTTGGCTGGCCTGGCTGCACCAGGCAGCGGGGGTTGAAGTGGCGGCATCCAAGCCGGCGATGGCCACGGGCAGCCGGCCTTATGGCCTGCCGCGCCAGCTCACCAGCTTCGTCGGGCGCGAGCAGGAGGTGGCGGGCGTCACGGAGGCGCTCCTGGCCCACCGGCTGGTGACGATCTGCGGGCCGGGCGGCGCCGGCAAGACCCGGCTCGCCGTGGAGGTCGCCGAGCGCAGCGGACCCGGCTTTCCGGGCGGCGTCTTCCTGGCGGAGGTGGCAGAGGTGCCAGATCCGGCCCTCCTGGCCAGCAGCGTTGCCTCGGCGCTCGGGGTCGACGAGCGGCCCGACGTCGGCCTGGTGGACAGCGTGGCGGAGGCGGTCGGGGACACGCGGATGCTCCTGGTCCTGGACGGCTGCGAGCACCGGGCGGAGGCGGCGGGCGCGCTGGCGCTGACGCTGCTCCGGGCCTGCCCGCGGCTGCACCTGCTGGCCACCAGCCGGGAGCCGCTGGGGGTCCCCGGCGAGCTGATCTGGCGGCTGCGCGCCCTGCCGACGCCGGCGAGGGCCGGCCTGGCGGCCGAGCCGGCGGCGCTCCTCCTCTGCGACTCGGTGCGGCTCTTCGTTGACCGGGCGAGCACGTTCGAGCCCTCGTTCGCGATGACGGCGGCCAACGCGCCGGCGGTCGCCCGGATCTGCGACCTCACGGAGGGCGTGCCGCTGGCCATCGAGCTGGCTGCCGGGCGGCTGACCACCCTCTCGGCCGAGCAGGTCGCGGACCAGCTCGACGACGCGCTGAGCGTGCTTCGGACGAGCTCCCGCCTCCTGCCCGCCCGCCAGCGCACGCTGCGCGCCACAATCGACTGGAGCTACGAGCGTCTGTCGAAGCCGGAGCGGCTCCTGTTCGAACGCCTCTCGGTCTTCTCGGGCCTGGCCGGCCTGGACTCGCTCCGCGCGGTCTGCGCCGACGACCAGCTGCCGGCGGCGGACGTGCTGGACACGCTGGCGCACCTGATCGACAAGTCGCTGGTCCAGGCGGAGGCCACCTCGGGCGAGCTGCGCTACCGGCTGCTCGGGCTGCTCCGCCAGTACGCCGGAGAGCGGCTGGAGGCGGCCGGCGAGGCGGAGGCGCTCCAGGCCCGGCACACCGCCCACTTCGCCGCCGTGGCGGAGGCCTCCAACGAGAACGCCGCGCGGACCCGCTTCACCTCCTGGGCGCAGCGCCTGTCGGCCGACCGCGAGAACCTGCGCGCCGCCATGGAGTGGAGCCTTGGGGCCGACCCCGAGCAGGCCCTCCGCATCGCGGCCGGCCTCGTCGGCTTCTGGCCCTTCGTGTCCAACCTGGCGGAGGGCCGGCGCTGGCTGGAGCGCGCCCTCGCCGCCGCCCCCGAGGCGGACCCCGCCCTGCGCGTGCGGGCGCTGCACGGCGCCGGCCAGGTCGTCTATCGGCAGGGCGACAGCGCCATGGCCCGGGCGCTGTACACCGAGGCGCTCGAGATCGCGCGCCAGCTCGGCGACGAGGCGTCGATCGCCCACACGCTGCGCAGCCTGGGCCTGGCCCTGCTGTCGCTCGCCGACTACCCGGGCGCCACCCGCTGCCTCGACGAGGCGCTCGACATCCACCGGCGGCTGGGCGACGTCAGCGACGTGGCCCGCACGATCGGCAGCCTGGCGCTGGTGGCGATCGAGGCGGGCAGCTACGACACCGCCCGCGACCGCCTGGCCGAGTGCCTGGCGCTGGCCCGCCAGGCCGACGACGAGTGGGCCATCGCGACCGCGATCGGCGTCGACGGCGAGCTGGCGCTTGAGGTGGGCGACCACGCCGCGGCGCGCTCCAACCTGCTGGTGAGCACGGGGATCCTGCGGCGGCTCGGCGACGGCGCCAGCGTGGCCTACCGCCTGGAGGGCTTCGCCCGCCTGGCAGCCGCCCGTTCCGAGCCCGAGCGAGCCCTGACGCTGGCAGCGGCCGCAGCCAGCGTCAGGACACGCCTCGGCGCGCCCGCCGTGCCGCACTGGCGACGCCGGCTCCAGGGGTCGATGACCGTCTGCCGGCGCCAGCTGCCGGTGGACGTCTACGCCGCGGCGCAGGAGCGCGGGGCCGCGATGAGCCTCGACCAGGCCGTGGCGTACGCCGCCGAGGGTGGCGACCCGCCGCCCGTGCGGGACCCGCGGGACAGCGCCGTCCCGGAGTGGGCATCGGCGCGCTCACGTTCCGCCGGGCTGTCGGCGAGAGAGTGGCACGTCCTCTCACTGCTCATGACCGGCCTCTCGAACCGGCTGATCGCGACCCGGCTCTCCATCAGCCCCAACACGGTCAACAAGCACGTGACCAGCATCCTGGGGAAGCTGGCCGCCCGCTCCCGCTCCCAGGCCATGGCGATCGTCCTCGGCCTGGAGCACGTGCACTGAGCCGGAATCCCGCTGGGCTGCCCGCGCGGGCCCACCTACCACTGGGCGGGTACAGCCGCTCATAATGCCGGGGTCGCTTATGGCATCGACGCATGGGGTCCGGGATGGCGGCCTGGGCGAGGCGCGGCCGGCCGAGCTGGAGGCACCGGCCGAGCCGGAGGCGGTGGCGGCCGTGCGCGGGCCGCTGCCCCGGCAGCGCACGGTCGCCGCTCTGCCGAGACGCCCGCGCCTGCCCCTCCGTCTCGCCGCGACGCTGGCCGCCCTCGTGTCCGCGGGACGGTCCCCGCTCGCCCCGCCGCCGGTCGAGCCGACGCCGGGGGCGTACGTGCCCCCCGTCCAGCTCACGGTCACCAGACGGCCGGGGGTCGGGGAGCGAACGCGCGAGCGCTGGCGACAGGGCTCGTACGAGCACCGGCTCGACCGCGCCATCCAGGCACCGCAGCTCCGGCGGTGCGCGACGATCGCGGTCATGTCGCCCAAGGGCGGGGTGGGCAAGACCACGGTCGTGGCCCTCCTGGGCACCCTGCTGGCGCTGCTGCGGCGCGACCGCATCGTGGCCGTCGACACCAACCCCGACTTCGGGTCGCTGGGCCGCAGCCTGACGCCCGCCCACGACGTGTTCGTCGACGACCTGCTCTCAGCGCTCGACGGCTCGGAGCTCACCGTCACCGCGCTGGATGCCAAGCTGGGCCGCGCGGTGCACGGCCTGATGGTGCTGCCAGCGCCGACGGAGCCGGCCCGGATGGCCAGGCTGGACGAGGCGGCGTACACCCGCGTCGTGCGGCGGCTCCAGGGCATGGTCGGCATGGTCCTGCTCGACTGCGGCACCGGGCTCCACGACCCGGCGGCACGGGCTGCCCTGGACACGGCCGACCAGGTCCTGCTGGTCACCGACTCCGACCCCTCCACGGCGAGCCTGGTCGCCGACGCGGCCGCCCTGCTCGGGCGGGACAGCGTGCCCACCTGGCTCGTCGTGAACAAGATGACGGCAGCCTCCCGGCTCGAGCTCTCCTCCCTCGAGACATGCGTACCCTACGCCCGCGGCCTGCTCACCCTGCCCGGCGACGAGGCCGGCGCCGTCCGCGTCGCGGCCGGCGCGTTCGACTGGCGGGACGCACCCAGGCGCTGGAAGCGGGCCGCCAGGGAGATGGCGGCGGCCCTCGTGGCCGCCTGGCCCGACCTCGGCCTCGCCAGCCCCTCCCCCCCTGCCGGGGAGGTGGCCCGCCAGGGCCGGACCCGGGGGGGCTGAGCGCAGACCTGGCTCGGGCTCACGGCCGCGACGCGGCCCTCGTGAGCGGTATGCCGTCGGGGAGAACCGGGAGCTCGTACCTGAGGTCCAGCCGCACGCTGCGGTGGGCCACCGTCTGGCCTTCGGCGGTGAGCACAGCAGTTACAGTGAACGCCTCGCTGCTCAGCTGGACCAGGCGGCCACGCTGGACGACGCCGTCGAAGTTGAACAGCTCGAGGGTAATTCGCAGTCGGAAGTGGACCGTGGCGATGGCCTGGCCGTCTACGAGGACGTCGAGCTCGGGCTCGTAGTCGATCGGGATGGCGTAGCCATCCAGGTGCACGGGCTCGGGAGCGTTCGTTGCCAGGGACCGGCGCGCGGCCTCGTTGAGGGTCCGGCTCGCGTCCCACGCCCCCAGCAGCGCGTCTCGGACATCGATGTCGTGCAGCGCGCCGAGCGAGGACTGGACCTGGCCGAAGACCGCGTCACGGCTGACCTGAGGCAGTCGCAGCACTGCCTGGCTGTTGTTGAGCACCCCGGCCGCGCGCGCCGCTATGGCGGCGAAGTCGTCCTGCAGGATCATGCCGGCGGTCGTCACGCGCCTACCACTCCCTCGCCTCGTCCTCGCGCACCTGGGGTGAGCCCGGACGCAGTCTCACCTCGACCTGCGGCGGAGGTGGTGGATGGCGTGTGCGGTAGCGCTGCACGACGCCCCCGGCGGCGACCAGCAGCGCGAGCGCGACGGGGATGAGCCAGGGGGGCACGCCAGACGGCTGCTGCTCCGACGCCAGCTGGAGCGTGACCGGGGTGCCGTCGTCGACGAGGGTGCCCGGCGCCGGGTCCTGGGTCATGACCTGCCCGGGCGGGCCGCCGCCCTGGGCCGCCGGGGTCACACACGTGAGGTGGGCGCTGTTGATCGTGGTGCAGGCCTGGCCAGGGCTGGAGTTCCTCACATCTGGTACCGGGATGCGGCGCAGAACGGACAGCTCGACCTGGCTGTTCGTGGGCACGAGCGAGTTGGGCGCCGGGCTCTGCGTCTTGACCGTGCCCGGCTGGGGGCCGCTCCCGGTCGGATTGACGTGGCACTGCAGCCGGTGCGCGGACAGGCTGCCGCAGGCGTCGTTTTCGGCCATGCCCACCACGTTGGGTACGGACGTGCGCTGCTGGTCGGGCGAGATGATGGGCGTGGCGGTGGGCCCGACCCCGTGCGTCGGCGTCGGTGTGACCGCGGGCGTCGGTGTCGCAGTGGGGGACGTGCACGCTGCGCTCGTGGTGACCCTGACCGGACTGAGCTTGTTCCCCACGTCGACCTGTGTGTCGCTCGCTGGAACCTGGGTGCGCACGACGCTGGCGAGATCGCGGGGACCGCAAACCACCTCGGACACAAGGCCGTGCGGGCGGAGAAGGTCATTCGCCTGACCGACGGACTGCCCTCTGACCTCGGGCACTGAAGTGACGAGCGTCAGAGTGACTGTGTGGGCGACGCTGGTGTCGCAGGTCGGTTGGCCGGGCGACGGCGGGGCCGCCGGCGTCACCGATGTCGCCTGTGTGGGTCGGCCGGGCGAAGGTGAGGACATCCGGACGACCAGGTCCGCCGGCGGCTTGGAGACCGGGGTGGTCGGGGCAGACGGCGGCGTGTAGACCTGGCTGTGTACGAACAGCTGGCTTCCGACCGCCCCCGGTGGCGGCGCACCCTGAGGCTCCACCCGGATGACAACGTTCGAGCACCACTGGTTGAGCTTCGTCACTGCCTGGTCGTACGACATGCCCACTGTGTTCGGCGGATTGTTGACCGTGCCCACGGTCGTGGTGGCGCAGGCACAGAGGCAGGCGGCCAGCAGCGCGAAACCCGTGCGGCCGAGCCGCCATCGACCGTCGATCGGGCGGGAGGCAGTGGGGCGAAGACCTCTCCCGGAGCCAGACCAGGGCACCTGTGCCGAACCCACGACAACGGCTCCTCGTGCATATCGCGCCGTCCCTCGCGCGGCACTGGCAACAGCGATTCTGCGAACCGCAGATGTGCGACGTCCTTCCCGGCCGCGACGAAGTCGAGTTCCCCGGAGCGAACTGGGGCAAGTATGCGGTGAGCCCCGGGCACCGTCAATGGGCTCGAACGACCATGAACGCCTAGGCAGTGCTCCCATGCCGCATGGGAGCAACCGCCTTCGCTCCAGACGACAGGCCTGCCCTCTTGGAGCCGGGGCGCCGGCTCCTGTATCCCCTCGGCTAGGTCGGCCAGAAAGCCGGCGGCCCTGGCCCCACACCCGCCGGGCAGGACCAGGGTGCCATCGGCTGCCGGGGGTCGACACACTGGGGGGTGTCTGGTACACTGCGAACATGGGTTCGATTGCTGCGACTGATGCGGCACTCTCATTCATGTCGCAGGCGTCGGACGCATACCTGCAGCCGCCTTTCCCCACTGTCGAGCAGGGCCTCTCGCTCATAGACGAAGGCGAACCGGAGCAGCTCTCCACCGACTGCCTGCACAGCGACCTGGAGTGGTTCGCCTCTGTGCAGCGCTCGCTCGACGCGCTCAGCGCCCGCTGGCTGGCCGAGCTCGACCACCGGCAGCGCGAGGACGACGACCCGACCCGGCCGAGCCCTGCGTCCAGTGGCTGCACGACTGAAGGGCCTGCTCGGCCCCGAGAACCGGCGCTTTCGGGAGTGAGCTGAGCCTGCGCGGGTTGGCCGAGCAGGCGGTTCCAGGCGGCGTGCGGGCTTTACGCCGGGGACCTGATCTGTCTGCCCCCGTCAACGCATCACAGCCACGGCGCCGGCTCCTCCAGGGCCTCTGCGAGCTCGGCCAGGAAGGCGGCGGCCCTGGCTCCGTCCAGGGCCCGGTGGTCGCAGGCGAGGCTGAGCGACAGCACCGGGCGCACCTGGGGGCGTCCCCCGACCGGGACTACGCGGTCGGCGATTCGGCCGGCGCCCAGGGCCGCCGCCTGGCCGTCGGTCACGATCGGCAGGAACGCGTCCACGCCGTGCATGCCGAGATTGCTCACCGTGAACGTGGGCGTGGCCAGGTCCTGGGCCCGCATGCGTCCCGCCCTGGCCCGTGCCACCAGCTCCGCCCGGTGAGAGGCGAGCGAGACGACGTCGAGCCGGTCGGCGGCCGGGATGACCGGCGCCACCAGGCCGTCCTCGACCGCGACCGCCAGCGCCACATTGACGTCGCGGCTGCCGGAGTTCACCAGCGGGTGCCTGGCCAGCGTGACGGCGACCAGCCTCACCAGCAGGTCGGTGTAGGTCACCGGGGCAGGCTGCCGGCTCCGCGCGACCGCCAGCTGGCTCGCGTCCACGTCCCGGAACAGGAAGAAGTGCGGCACGCGCTGCCAGCTCCGCGCGGTGGTCTCCGCCATGGCCTGCCACCGCGGCCCGGCGGTCAGCGGCGGCGCCGGCGGTGCCGGCGTGGCGGCCGGCCCGACGCCGGCCGGGGCGGCGGCCGGCGTGAGGCCGAGCACGTCTGCCTCCACCACGGCGCCGCCGGGGCCGCTGCCGATGATCCGGGAGAGGTCGAGCCCGCGCTCCGCGGCGAGCCGCCGCGCCTTCGGGGAGGCCGCCGGACGCCGCGCCGGCGGTTCCAGCGAGTCCGTCAGGGGCCGGGCGGCGGGCGCCAGGAGGTAGGCGATCACCGTGCCGACCGGGACCTCCTCGCCCTCTCGCACACGCACGCCGGAGAGCACCCCCGACCCCGGCGCCTCGATCTCGACCACGGCCTTGTCGGTCTCCACCTCCATGAGCGGCTCCCCGCTCACGACGCGGTCGCCCTCGCGCCGGAGCCAGCGCACCAGGCGACCCGTCTCCTGGGCCATGCCCAGGGCGGGCATCACGACCTCTACGGCCATAACGGGCAAGGGGGGGTGGGTCCCCCGTTCCGAAACCCCCCTCCTTCTGGGATTGTCGGGGCCACCTTCGGTGCGTCCCTTCGGGGGGTACTGGCACTCTGATCGGCGCCGGGATGACGGACCCACACGCTCGGGCGAAGCCCTTGCTTCCGCTCCCGCTGGAGCATCTTCATTTTGGGCGGACGAGCTGGCGCAGCTGGTCGGCCAGGCGGTCGGCCGTGGGCACGGTCAGGTCCTCCAGGACCGGCGAGAACGGCACCGGCACGTCCATCGCGCCCAGCCTCCGCACCGGCGCGTCCAGGTGGTAGAAGGCGCCCTCGGTGATGACCGCGGCCAGCTCGGCGGTGACCCCGTAGCGCTCGCAGCCCTCGTCGACCACGATCGCACGCCCGGTCTTCACGGCGGAGCGGACCAGCGCCACGCGGTCCAGCGGGACGGTGGTCCGCGGGTCGATCACCTCCGCCGAGATGCCGTCTGCCGCCACCAGGTCGGCGGCGGTCAGCGCCACCCGCACCATCGAGCTCGTGGCCACGATCGTCACGTCGTCTCCCTCGCGCTTCACGTCCGCGACCCCGAGCGGGACGAGGTACTCCTCCTCGGGGACCGGGCCGCGCACCGCGAAGTCCATCTTGTCCTCGAAGAACACGACCGGGGCGTCGTCGCGAATCGCGCTCTTGAGCAGGCCCTTGGCGTCATACGGGGTGGAGGGCAGCGCCACCTTGAGGCCGGGCACGTGGGACACCCAGGCGTGGAGCGACTGGGAATGCTGGGCCGCCGAGCGGCGGGTCGCGCCCAGCGTCGTCCGGACCACCATCGGCGCCCGCAGCTTCCCGCCCGACATGTAGTGCACCTTGGCCGCCTGGTTGACCACCTGGTCCATGACGAGCGTCAGGAAGTCGCCGAACATGATGTCCACCACCGGCCTGAGGCCCGTCATCGCCGCGCCCAGCGCGATGGCCGTGAAGCCGGGCTCCGAGATCGGGGTGTCCATCACCCGCTCGGTGCCGAACTCGTCGACCAGGCCGGCCAGCACCCTGAACGGCGACCCCGCCTCGGCGACGTCCTCGCCGATCAGGAGGACCGTGCGGTCGCGGCGCATCTCCTCGGCCAGCGCCTCCCGCACCGCCTGTCCCATCGTGAGCTCGCGCGTCTCGACCGGGGCGGTCACGGGTACACGTCCCTCGTCACCTCCTCCGGCATCGGGTACGGCGCATTGAGGCCGAACTCGACGCCCAGGCCCACCTCGGTCTCCAGCTCTTCCTGGAGCCTGTCCAGATCGGCCGGCGAGGCCGCGCCCTCGGCCAGCAGCGAGGCAGCCAGGGTGCGGAGCGGGTCGCGGCGCTCCGCCCAGTCCCGCTCCTCGTCCCGGGTCCGATAGGCGCGGTCGACGTCCCCGACGTGGTGGCCGCGCTGCCGGTAGGTGTGGCAGTGCAGGAACGACGGGCCGCCGCCCTCTCGGGCCCGCGTCACCGCCCGGCTGGCCGCCGCGTGCACCGCGCGCACGTCCTGGCCGTCCACCTCCTCGACCGGGATGCCGAACGCCTCGGCTCGGGCTCGCATGGTGCCCGCGGTCGTCTCCCGGAAATGGGTGTACTCGCTGTAGAGGTTGTTCTCGCACACGTACACGACGGGGAGCCTCCAGAGGGCGGCCATGTTCATGACCTCGTAGAGGAGGCCCTGGCCCAGGGCGCCCTCGCCGAAGAAGCAGACCGCCACCTGGCCGGTGCCGCGGCGCAGCGCGGACAGCGCTGCGCCCGTCGCGATGCCGGCGCCGGCCCCGACGATCGCGTTGGCGCCGAGGTTGCCCCGCTCCTGGTCGGCGATGTGCATGGAGCCGCCCTTGCCCTTGCAGTAGCCGTGCGCCCGGCCCAGCAGCTCGGCGAACATTCGGTCGACGGAGGCCCCCCGGGCCAGGCAGTGACCGTGCCCCCGGTGCGTGCTCGTGATGTAGTCGTCCTCGCCCAGGGCGTGGCAGACGCCGACGGCGACCGCCTCCTGGCCGATGTACAGGTGGGCGAGGCCCGGCATCCTGGCGGCCCGGTACAGCTCGTCGACCCGCTGCTCGAAGAGCCTGATGCGGAGCATGTCGGCGTAGGCCCGCAGCCAGTCGGGGCGCCGCGGCCCGACGGGGAGCGTGGCGCGGCTCACCGGGCCGGTCCCACCCACACCGTCTGCACGTTCTCGAACTCGTGCAGGCCGAACTCCGACAGCTCCCGGCCGTAGCCCGAGTGCTTGACGCCGCCGAACGGCAGGCGGGCGTCCGAGGCGACCATGCCGTTGACGAACACCAGCCCGGCCTCGATGCGCGCGGCCAGCCGCTTGCCCCGCTCCGTGTCGCCGGTCCAGAGGTTGGAGCCGAGCCCGAAGTCGGAGTCGTTGGCGACCGCGATCGCCTCCTCCTCGTCGCGCACGCGGACCACCGCCGCGACCGGCCCAAACGTCTCCTCCCTGAACACGGGCATGTCGCGCGTCACCCCGGTCAGCACCGTCGGCTGGTAGTAGAACCCGGTCCCGTCCAGGCGGCTCCCGCCGACCAGCGCCCTGGCGCCCATGGCCACCGACTGGCTCACCTGGCGGTCCAGCTCGTCGACCAGGTCGACGCGGGCCAGGGGCCCGACGTTCGTGTCGCGTTCCATCGGGTCGCCCACCCGGAGGCCGGCGACAGCCTCGGCGAACTGCTGCTCGAACTCGTCCGCGACCGCCTCCACGACTACGAACCGCTTCGCTGCGATGCACGACTGCCCGTTGTTCTGGTTGCGGGCGCGGCAGGCCGTCCGGGCGGCGGCCGCTATGTCCGCGTCCTCGAGCACGATGAACGGATCGGAGCCGCCCAGCTCGAGCACGGACTTCTTCAGCACGGACCCCGCCACTCGGGCCACATGGGCGCCGGCCGCCTCGCTGCCGGTCAGCGTGACGCCGGCCACGCGGCGGTCGCGGATGATCCGCCCGACCATCGGCGAGCCGACCAGCAGCGCCTGGAAGACGCCGTCCGGGAAGCCGGCGCACCGGAACGTCTCCTCGGCGGCCAGCGCCGCCTGGGGCACGTTGGAGGCGTGCTTGAGCACCATCACGTTCCCACCCACCACGGCCGGGATCGCGGCCCGGAAGACCTGCCACAGCGGGAAGTTCCACGGCATGACGGCGAGCACCACGCCCAGCGGCTGGAAGCGGACGTAGCTCTCGGCGCCGGTGCTGGCGACCTGCCGCGGCGCGAGCATCGCCTCCGCGTGCTCGGCGTACCACTCGGCCGTCCACGCGCACTTCTCGACCTCGGCCTCCGCCTCGACGATCGGCTTCCCCATCTCGGCGGTCAGCAGGGCGGCGAGGCGCGGCTTGTCGTGACGGAGGCAGGCCGCCACCTCCGCGAACCGGACGGCCCGAAGGGAGGCCGGCGTGTCGCGCCAGCGCGTGCGCGCCTCCCACGCGCGCTGCAGCGCGCGGTCGACCTGGGCCCAGCCGTGCTCCTCGAAGCGAGCCAGCTCCTGCTCCGTGGCCGGGTTGACCGAGACGATCGCCATCAGCCTCCTCCTCCTCCGGTCGCGATGCCGCGGACCCGGGCGGGCGCCGCCACCCTCATCCCCCAGCGTGGATCATCTCACGGGGCCCGGGCCGCCGGGCCGGACTCCGGGGCCCGCCGGACCGGGTCGGAGGCCGGCAGCGTGAGCGCCAGGGCCGAGGCGAGGATGGGCACGACGAGCAGGAGGGCGAGCGCGGTCCGCAGGCCCTCGTGGTCGGCGACGAACCCGAGCGCCGGCGTCACCACTCCGCCCACGCTCACGGCCAGGCCGAGGGTGACGCCTGAGGCGGTGCCCACCCGGCCGGGCAGGTACTCCTGGCCGAGCACGACCAGGATGGGCGTGGGCACGTACATCGCGAGCGCCAGCGGCACCAGCGCGAGGTTGGCGGGCACGGGCGCCGGCATCGCCACCAGCAGCCCGAGCAGCGGCACGGTCGAGACGACCGCGGCGATGACGACCGAGCGCCGCGAGAAGCGGTCGGCCAGCCGGCCGCCGAGCAGGGTCCCGGCCGCGCCGACGATGAGCAGCGTCGCCAGCGCGGCGCCACCGCCGGCGGGCGACGAACCGAGCACGCCGATCCAGTACAGCGGGATGAAGGTGTTGAGGCCGTAGAAGAGCACCGAGCGGCTCAGCAGGACGCCGGTCAGCCGACCGAACGCCCCCCACCGGTTCTCGCCCGTCCCGATGGCGGCGGCCGCTGCGGCGCGCCCTCGGGCGTCCCTGCTCGCGTCGAACCGGTGCAGGTTCAGGGCGAGCGCCAGCGCGACGGCGAGGGGGACGAGGGCCATGGCCCAGCCGCCGCGCAGGCCGAGGAGGAGCAGGAGCGGCGTGGCCAGCACCGGGCCCGCGGCGAAGCCGGCGTTGCCGCCGACGGAGAAGATGCTCATCCCGGTGGCCCGCCGGTCGCCGGAGGCGTAGCTGGCGTACCGGGCGCCCTCGGGATGGTAGGCCGCCACGCCGACGCCGGAGATGGCGATGGCCAGCCAGATCCAGCCGTACGTGGGCAGGAGCGCCGCCGCCCCCACGCCGGCGCCGGCCACGGCCACCCCGGCCGGCATCAGCCAGGCCGCGGGACGGCGGTCGGTCAGCTCGCCGAAGAGCGGCTGCAGCACCGACGAGGAGATCGTCTGGGCGAGGACCAGGCCGGCGGCCGCCGCGTAGGACAGGTGCCGGTCGCGGACGAAGAAGGGCAGCAGGACCGGGACGCAGCCCTGGCAGAGGTCCACGCTGAAGTGGCCGCCGGCGAGCAGGCCGAGCGACAGCCGATCCAGCCCCGGCGCCCGGACGCGAGCCGCGACCGCCACGTCCAGATCGTATTGCGGGCGACCAGACCGCGTCGGAGCCTAGGGTGCGGCCCTCGCCGGGCCTCGTCCCCGATGGGGGGCCCTGCAGGGAGAGGTGAAGAGAGGGCGAGCCGGGTCCGAAACCCGGCCCGCCCAGGGGGGTCAGGTTAGAGCCAGCGGCGCCTGCGGCGGGCGAAGCCGCTGCGCGTCACGAGGCGTAGGACCACGAGCAGGACGGCCGCGCCGATGAACGACACGAGGATCATGCCCAGCACCGATTCGGCCGGGATGCCCAGCGGCGCCAGGATGTACGTCCCGATCAAGCCGCCGAGCAGCAGGACGCCGATCAGCGAGCCCGCAATCCCGACCACGAGGTCGCCCCTCAGGCCGTAGCCGTGGCCGGCCACCAGGTGCGAGGCCAGGAACCCCGCCACCAGGCCAACCAGCAGGATCAGCAGCAGATGATCGAGAGTCATCGCTTCCCTCCTTCCCCTAGAGGATAAAGTATTACAGAAATACTATCATGCATAGCGCGACCTCTGGCATCGCGCCGGCGCCGCAGGAGCGCGCTCCAGCCCCGGCTCAGGCCGGCGAAGCCTCGGCCGCCGCCCGCGTGCGCCCGAGCCGCAGGGCGAGCGTGGAGCCGCGGCCCACCTCGGAGTCCAGGACATGAACCTCGCCCGCGTGGCGGCGCGCCAGCTCCCGGCTGATGTAGAGGCCGAGGCCGGTCCCGGGCGGAAGCACCTCACCCGGCGGCTCCAGCCTGAGAAATCGCTCGAAGACGCGCTCGCGCATGTCGGGCGGGATGCCGATCCCGTGGTCCTCGACGGTCAGCAGCGCCGGCTCCCCCGCGGGGACCGCCACCCTGACCCACGGGCGACCCCGCGAGTAGGCCAGCGCGTTCCCGATCAGGTTGTCCACGATCCGGGCCAGGTGGCCCGGGTCGGCCATCACGATGACCGGCGTGCTCGCCAGGTCCAGCTCCACCGCCGCCTCCTGCAGCTGCGCCTGCGCCGTGGCCCTCCTGACGGCCTGGCGCGCCACCTCCCGCAGGTCGCATTCGACCAGCCTGGCCGGCACCGTCCCGGCCTCCAGCCGTGAAGCCGTCAGCACGTCGTCGACGATGTGGTTCAGGTCCTGCCCCTTCTGGTTCAGGATGCTCACAACGCGCTGCAGGTCCTCGTCCAGCTCTCCGAACGTGCCGTCGCCCAGCATGGACAGGTAGCCGACGATCACGGCCAGAGGCGTCCGCAGCTCGTGCGCGGCCATGTTCAGGAACTCGGACTTGGCCCGGCTCAACTCCTCGGCCCGCATCAGCAGCTCCCGGATCGATCGCTGCTGGAGGTGGAGATCGACGAACACGCGCAGCTTCGTGCGCAGGAACTCGGGCACGAACGGCTTGAACATCACGTCGGCGGCGCCGATGCGGTAGGCCCGCGGGAGGTCGCGCTCGGCCTCGGGAAAGGCCGTCACGAACAGGATCGGGGTGCTCCGCGTCGCGGTCCGCGACCGGATGATCTCGGCCGTCTCGAAGCCGTCCATGCCGGGCATGCGCACGTCCAGGAGGATCGCGGCGAAGTCCTCGCGGAGCACGTGGCGCAGCGCGTCCCGGCCGGAGGTGGCCGTGACCAGCCGCTGGCCCAGCGGCGCCAGCACCGCCTCGAGGGCGACCAGGTTGGCCGGCTCGTCGTCGACCAGCAGGATGCTCGCCGGGTGCCGCAGCCCGTCGCCTATCACCCGCTCAGCCATGTCCCGAGGAGGTCCAGCAGCCGGTTGAGGTCCGCCGGGCCAGCTCCGCGCTGCGCGCGATGACCTCGTTCAGCGCGTCGGCAATCTTTCCCGGGACACCCGCGCTGCTCGCGCCGGCCCTGGTCGCCATCGTCTTCCCTCCACCCCGCCGGTGGGCGCAAACGCACGCCGGCGGCGCATACGACGTGTCAGCGCAGGTATGAGCATAGCCTCGGGGCCCGGCCGGCCCGGCACGCGCCCGCCGCCGGTCCGAGTTCAGCCGGGAAGACTCACGCGTGGACCCGCAGGTCGATCCCGCTGCTCCCCTCCGGAATGGCGACCAGGGTGGCCGTGCCGGAGCGCTGGAAGGAGAGGGTCAGCCGGCTGTGGCCGACCTGGACGCCGCGCAGCGTCACCCGGTCGAGCCAGTCCGGCAGGCGGGGCCGCTCGACCACGAGCACACCGCGAGTGGCGTCCCCGCGCAGGCCGAGCGTCGTCACCAGCAGCTGGACCAGGCTGCCGCAGGCCCACGCCTGGGGGCTGCAGGCGACCGGGTATCGGACGGGGGACGGATAGCTGTCGCGGGAGAAGCCCGCGAAGAGCTCCGGGAGCCGATATCGCTCGAAGCGGGTCGCCGCGTCGAACAGCGCCGTGAACACCCGCAGCACGTCTCCGTCCCGTCCGTACCGCTTGAGGCCGCCCGCGATCAGGCCGTTGTCGTGCGGCCACACGGCGCCGACCTGGTAGTCGACCGGGTTGTAGGCTGCCTCGCCCTCGGCCAGCGTGCGGATCCCCCAGCCGGAGAACATCGACTCGCCCATCAGCCGGTCGGCCACCGCCCGCGCGTGCTCCGGCGACACGATCCCCGACCACAGCGCGTGGCCGGGGTTCGACGTGATGGAGTCCGCGAGCTGGCCGCCGCTCTCCCGGGCCAGGGCCAGGTAGGCAGAGCCCGGCATCCAGTACGCGTCGCGGAAGCGCTGCTGCAGGTCGTGGGCCCGGGCCTCCAGCTCATCGGCCCTGGTCTCCTCCCCGTCGAGCCGGAGCAGCCACGCGGCGTCGAGCCAGGCCCGGTACACGTAGCCCTGGACCTCGACCAGCGCGATCGGAGGCTGCGCCAGCGAGCCGTCGCGGTTGACGATGGCGTTGTCCGAGTCCTTCCAGCCCTGGTTGCGAGAGCCCCGGCTGGACCGCGTCCGGTAGTCGGTGAACCCGTCGCCGTCGCCATCGCCGAAGCGATCCACCCAGTCGAGCGCCCGCTCCACGTTGGGCCGGAGGCGGCGCCAGAGGTCCAGGTCGCCGGTCCAGCGGACGTACTCGGCGACCACCGCCACGAACAGGGGCGTGGCGTCGACGGTCCCGTAGTAGCGGACGTGCGGCACCTCGCCCAGGGTCGCCATCTCGCCCACCCGAAGCTCGTGGACGATCTTGCCGGGCTGCTCGTCCCGGTAGTCGTCCACCTCTGTGCCCTGGTACCTGGCCAGGATCTCCAGGGTGTGGGCGGCGATCGAAGGGTCGAACGGCAGCGTCTGCAGGGACGTGATCAGCGAGTCGCGGCCGAAGAGGGCCACGAACCACGGCACCCCGGCCGCGAAGTAGGTGGCCCCCCGCTCTCTGGTCACCAGCGTTCGGAGGTCGTCGAACGCCTGCCGGAGCGTGCGGTCGAAGAGCTGGTTGTCCGTCTCTACCTCGACCCCCGCGAACGGCCGGCCGGTGGGCGCCTGGGGCGACTTCTCCAGGTCCCCTCCGCCTTCGTCCAGCAGCGAGACGGTGATCCGGATGGTGCCGTGGCCGCCGGGCGGCAGCTCCTGACGGAAGCATGCGACGCAGCCGTCGCGGGAGTCGGGCTCCGGGGAGAAGCCGAGGAGCGCGCTGCGCTGGCGCCCGTCCGCCCCGTCGTACCGGAACCGGAGGTGGCCCTGCTCCCAGGCGGGGGGATGCAGCTTCCCCCGGCGGCCGCGCCGCTCGCCCCGGACCACGAACATGTCCTCGAAGTCGGCTCCGAACTCGTACTCCAGCCGCAGCTCGATCGGGGAGCGGCTGAAGTTCGCCACCTGGACGGTCTCGACGACCTCCTCGCGGAGCGCGAGCTCACGCCGCACGCCGACCCGGTGGCGCTCGAGCATCCCGTCGGTGCGAAGCTGGATGTCCGGGTTGGTGAGCTGGAAGACCAGCGTGCCGCCGGTGGCGTCCGAGAGGAGCGGGCAAAGGGCCTCGCCGTTCACGCGCAGGGCCCAGCGGTTCAGGAACCTCGTGTCGTGGAAGTAGATCCCGTCCGGTCGGGAAGCCTGCCCGTCGATGTCGCCGTTCGCGCTCGTGATCGCGAAAACGGAGCTCCACTTGGCGGACAGCGAGCTGCCCAGGTCGGTCGGCGAGTGGCTCGCGTGGGCCGCCGCCTCATCGCTCGCCGGAGGGGTGGGGTCCATGGCACCAAGCGTAGAGACGCCGCGTCCCTGCGAACCCGTGCCGGCCCGTCCGCGGTAGCGCCTTGTGGAACACTTTGCCAGTGCTTTTTGTTATAGTCATGTACTTGCTTTTAGCCCTATTATTACACTGGCATAAGCGGTAGAGGAATGGACAGGACGAGCAGGAGGCCAAGGCTGGCGGTGCTGCACTACACCGCGCCACCGGTGACCGGCGGGGTCGAGGCGATCCTCGAGGCGCACACCCGCCTGCTGCGCAGGGCGGGCTACGACGTCCGGGTCGTGGCGGGCCGCGGCGACGCCCACATTATCCCAGAGCTCGACTCCACGCACCCGGAGGTGCTGGCCGTGACCCGCGCGCTGCAGGCGGGCGTCGTGCCGGCCACGTTCAGCAGGCTTGCAGACCGGATCGAGGGACGTCTCCGCGACGCGCTGCGCGACCGCGACCTCGTCATCGCCCACAACGTCCTGACGATGCCGTTCAACCTGCCCCTGGCGGCGGCCCTCCGCCGGCTGCCGCTGCCCCGGGTGGCGTGGACCCACGACCTGGTCTGGACGAACTCCGCCTACGTGCCCTTCCAGCGTGTGGACTGGCCCTGGGGGCTGACCGGGCGCGCTGCGCCCGGCGTCAGGTACGTCGCGATCTCCCACACCCGGCGCCGCGAGATGGTGGAGACGATGGGCATCGACCCCGATGCCGTGCCGGTCGTGCCCAACGGCATCGACGTGCTCGAGTTCGGGGATGTCGGCCAGCATGCGCGGGACCTGCTGCGGAGGGCCGGCGCCGCCCCGGCGGACCCCCTCCTCCTGGTGCCGCAGCGGGTCACGGCCCGCAAGCGCCTCCAGCTGGCGATCGAGACCGCCGCCGCGCTGGTGCCGCGCTGGCCGGACCTGCGGGTCGTGGTCACGGGCCCGGTCGACCCGCACCACCTCGCGTGTCGCCGCTACGCCGACAAGCTGCTCGAGCTCCGCGCCCGCCTGGGCCTGGACCATGTCGTCCGCTTCCTCTACGAGCTGGCCGGCGAGGGCGGCTGCCATCCGGTCTGCCTGGCCGACGTCGCCCAGCTGTACCGCGTCAGCGACGTGGTGATGATCCCCAGCGAGAGCGAGGGGTTCGGGCTGCCGCTGCTGGAGGCCGCGGTGGCCAGGGTGCCGCTCGTCTGCAGCGACATCCCGGTCTTCCGGGAGGTGGCCGACGGCGGCGTCGAGCTGTTCCCCAGGCACGCGAACGGCGAGGAGATCGCCGCCGTCGTGGACCGGGTCCTCCGCTCGCGCTCGGTCCGGCACCGGCGCTCGATCATGGAGCGCTACGCGTGGTCGGAGGTGCTCACATCCATTCGGGGCGTGATCGCGGAGGCGCTGCTGGAGGGCGGCCGGCTCTGCCCGGAGTCGCCGGTCCGAGAGGACGAGCTGCTCATGGCAGCGGACGGGGTCACCGCAGCGGCGAGCTGACGGGCCTGCAGGGCTCATGGCGAGGCCCTGCTCGCACGGCCCGGCGGCGGCGTTACCCTCAGCGCCGACTTTGAACGCTGGAGGACGACGGATGGTCGCTGCCGAGCCGGGAAGGACGCGAGTCGGGTTCGTGGGGCTGGGGCTCATGGGCCTGCCGATGGCCCGCAGGGTGCTGAGGGCGGGCTTTCGGCTCACGGTCCACAATCGCACGGCGGCGAAAGCCGCGCCGCTGGTGGCCGAGGGCGCGGAGCAGGCCGCCACGCCGGCCGAGGCGGCAGAGCGCTCCGACATCGTCATCACGATGGTCACCGACAGCCCCGACGTGGAGGCAGTGGTCGCCGGAGAGCACGGCCTGCTGGCCGGCGCCGCCCCCGGCACGACCTGGATCGACATGTCGACGATATCCCCGGAGGTGACCCGCCGCCTGGGAGCCGCCGCCGCGGCCGGCGGCGTCGAATGCCTCGACGCGCCCGTCAGCGGCGGCCCCCCGGGAGCAGAGGCTGGCACGCTGTCCATCATGGCCGGCGGCCGGAGGGAGGTCCTCGACGCCTGCCGCCCGCTGCTCCAGGTCATGGGCACGACCATCGTCCACGTCGGCGACCTGGGCGCCGGCCAGGTGACGAAGGCGTGCAACCAGATGGTCATCGCGGCGACGCTGGCCGGCATCGCGGAGGCGCTGGTCCTGGGCGCCAGGGCTGGCGTCGAGCCGGCGCTGATCCGCGAGGCCCTCATGGGCGGCTACGCGGGCAGCCGGCTCCTGGAGGTCCACGGCGAACGGATGATCAAGCACGCGTTCCAACCCGGCTTCTTCGTCCGTCTCCACGACAAGGACCTGCACATCGTGATCGACATGGCCCGCAGTCTGGCGGTATCGGCGCCGGTCACGGCCGTCGCCGCCCAGCACTTCAACGCCCTCGTCGCCGACGGTGACGGCGAGCTGGACAACTCGGCGATGGTCAAGGTGTACGAGCGGCTGGCCAGGACCGCGATCTAGGACCCAGCTCCTGACGCTCGACCGGCGCTGGCGTTCGCCGGACCCGCGGGTCCGCGTCCTGGACGGCTAGCGGTCGCGGCTTCCCGCCCGGCCCCCGGGACAGGCAAGATGATGGGAGGCATGGCCCAACGCCTCTCCTGGGACCCGGCGCTGGTGGAGCGGCTGCTCGGCGGCCTGGCGCTCACCGTCCTCGGCCAGCTCGGGCTCCCCGAGCCGCTGTCGCGCCTGGTCGTGTTCGGGCGCAGCGACACCCAGCCCGACGGCCGGATTGCCCTGGCCGCCGTCCTGGTGCCCACGGCCCGTGGTGGGGCGGTGGCGCTCGGTCCCTTCGGCCTCGGCCCCCACCCCGCCGCCACCCGTGTCCCCGGCGACGCCGCCGCCCGCTTCCGGAGCCGGCCGGTCGGCGGCGGCGGCTTCTTCGTGCTCGACGACGACGGGGAGCCTCGCTTCCTGGTGGCCTCGGGGATCGTCCGCCAGACCACGGTCAGCTGCGGCACCTGGCCGGTGCTGATGCAGCTCGCCGGGCCGCGCGCCCCGGCCCGGCCTGTCGCCGACCGGGACCAGGTCCGGACCGAGCTGGCCGCCTTCTGCCAGGTCGTCGAGGCGGTGGTCGACGCCGTGTACGAGGCGGACGCGATGCCGGTGCCCGACTACCGCCTGGCTCTGACGCCGACGGGCGTCGGTGTGGGGACGGCGCTGGGCGGCCTCCGGAAGGTCACCAGGGGCACGGCGGACCTCTTCTCACGCGTCCAGGGCGGCCGCCCGCCGGGGGAGGTCTACGACCCGGCCGCCGACGCGGCGTCCGGCGAGGAGCCCACCCGGTTCGACGACGTTGGCGGCCAGGACGCGGCCCGCGCCGAGCTCGAGACGATCTGCCTCGCGGTGCGGCAGCCGGACGCGTTCCGGGCGTGGGGCGCCCGCCCGCCCCGCGGCGTCCTGCTCCACGGGCCGCCGGGGACCGGCAAGACCATGCTGGCGCGGGCGCTGGCGCACGAGGCCGGAGCCCGCTTCATCCACGTCCGGGCCACGGACGTGGTCTCCAAGTGGTACGGGGAGGCCGAGCGCCGGGTTCAGCAGGCGTTCGACCGGGCCCGCGCCGAGACGCCGGCGGTCCTCTTCTTCGACGAGGTCGACGCGCTGGCCCGCGACCGGCAGCTCTCCCACGAAGCCACCCACCGCATCGTCAGCACGTTCCTGGAGAACATGGACGGGCTCCGCGAGGTGGAGGGCGTCGTCGTGCTGGCAGCCACGAACCGGCCGGAGGCGGTCGACGACGCGCTGCTCCGGCCGGGCCGCTTCGACCGCCTCGTCGACGTGCCGCTCCCTGACCGCGAGGGCCGCCGGGCCATCTTCCAGGTGCACATGCGGCGGGCGGAGAGGAGGGCGCGCCGCACGCTGTTCGCGGACCTCGACCCGGACCAGTGGTCGTCGCTCCTGGACTCCACGGAAGGGTTCAGCGGGGCCGACGTCGCGGAGACGGTGCGGCGGGCGCTGGAAGAGAAGGTGCGCTCGGGCGCGACGGCCGGGGAGATCCAGCCGGACGAGCTGCTGTCGAAAGTGGCCGGGGTCGGCCGGCAGTTTTAATGCAAGAGGGGGCGGGCCCCCCCTTCCGGAATCCCCCCTCTGTCTGGGATTTCTGGAGCACCTACGGTGCATCCCTTCGGGGGTCACCGTGGGGTCCTCGGCGTCGGGATGAAGGACTCACACGCTCGGGGCAAGCCCTTGCTTACCTGGCGCCTTTCTGGTCCTCCATGCTTTAGGGCGTGAGCGGCGGTCACTCGCACGCGGGGAGCACGTATGGCAGCGACGAGGCCGTCCGCGCCGTCCTGGTCAGCGCGGTGGTCCTTGGCGTCGCCGCCGCCGTCGAGCTGACGGTGGCGATCGTCGGCCGATCCGCCGGGCTGCTCGCCGACGGCCTGCACAACGCCGGGGACGTGGTCACGACGTTCATCCTGCTCTTCGCGTTCTGGCTGGCCAGGCGACCGGCCACCCGCCGGTTCCCGTCCGGCTACGGGCGCATCGAGGACGTGGCCACGCTGCTGATCGTGGTCGTGATCGTGGTGACTGCGGCGCTGGCCGCGTTCGAGTCCGTCCGCAGGCTGCTCCAGCCGGAGCCGTACGGCAGCGTCGCCCTCAGCCTGCTGGCGGCGGCCGTCGGCATTGCCGCGAACCTGGCGGTCTCCGAGTACAAGGTGCGGGTCGGGCGGTCGACCGGCTCCACCGCCCTGGAGGCGGACGGGGTCCACTCGCGCATCGACGCCCTGGTCTCCGCGGGCGCGTTCGCGGGCATCGGCCTGGCCGCGCTCGGGCTGCGCCTGGCGGACCCGGTCGCCGGGCTGGCCATCACCCTGGCGATCGTGTGGATCCTCGGCGGCACGCTGCGCGAGCTGTTCCTGCGGATGATGGATGCAGTCGACCCCTCGGTCGTGGACGACCTGGGAGCGGCCGCCGCGCGCGTCACCGGCGTGCTGGGGGTGCACGACGTGCGGGCCCGCTGGGTCGGCCGGGAGCTCGTGGCCGTGCTGCACATCGACTGCGACGCGGGCGCGTCGCTGCGAGAGGCCCACGCGGTGGCCGAGCGCGTCGAGCACGAGGTCGCGCACGTCCTGCCCGGCGCCAGGGTGGACATCCACATGGACCCAGGCGTGGAGGCCCACCGCCACGGCGCCCACCCCGACCACGACCGGCCGGGTCCGGTCGGAGAAGGGGACGGGGCCCCGCACCACCCCTGAGGAGTGCGTCCGACGCCTCCTCGACTGCCACTCTACGTCCCGAACGGCCGTACACTTACGTACCGATGACCGTCGCATACAGTCCGGGACTCGAAGGTGTGGTGGCGGCCCAGACCGAGATCAGCGAGGTCGATGGACAGAACGGGCGGCTCATCTATCGCGGCGGCCACCTCATCCAGGAACTCGCCGGTCGCACGTTCGAGGAGATCGCGCATCTGCTCTGGACGGGCGCGCTGCCGGACGGCGACGAGCTCGCGCGATTCCGGAGCCGGCTGACCGCCGGGGCCGCCCTCAAACCCGCGGCCCGGGCCGCCCTGGCCGGCCTGCCGTCCGACGCCGACCCCATGGACGCCCTGCGAACCCTGCTCTCGGCCCAGGGTGCCGCCCCCAACTGCCCCAAGCCCAGCCTGGAGGACGCCATCGCGGCCACGGCGGTCACGCCCACCGCGATCGCGGCCTACTACCGGCACCAGCGTGGCCAGGCCCCGGTCGAGCCGCGCGCGGACCTCGGACACGCGGCCAACTTCCTCTACATGCTCGACGGCCGCGAGCCGGACCTCGACAGCGTCCGCTATCTCCAGACCTATCTGGTCCTCCTCGCCGACCACGGGCTGAACGCCTCGACGTTCACGGCCCGAGTGGTCTGCTCGACCGGCAGCGATCTCTGGTCGTCGGTCGTCGCGGCGGTCGGGGCCCTGAAGGGCCCGGCGCACGGCGGCGCCGCCGCCGCGGCCATGGACATGCTGGAGCGGGTCGGAGGACCGGATCGGGCGGAGCAGTTCGTCATCGGCACCCTCGACCGCCACGAGCGGCTGATGGGCTTCGGGCACCGCGTCTACCGGACCTACGACCCCAGGGCGCGGATCCTGCGCGACCTCTGCCGGGAGGCGAACCGCAACTTCTACGACGTGGCGTTCAAGGTCGAGGAGGTGGCCCTGCGCGAGCTGGTGGCGCGGCACCCCGAGCGGCCGAACGCCACGAACGTCGACTACTACTCGGCCGGCATCCTGGCGGCGGCCGGCTTCCCGAAGGAGTACTTCGCGTCGGTCTTCGCGACGTCTCGGATGGTGGGCTGGAGCGCGCACATCCTCGAGTACATGGCCAAGGACGGCCGAATCATTCGGCCCGCTTCGCAGTGGACGGGCCCCGACCCGGACAAGCGGGCGGTGGTCACCGCCTAAACGTGCAAGTGGGGGCGGGCCCCCCTTCCGGAACCCCCCCTCTCTCCAGATCTTGGGGGCACCTTCGGTGCAGCCCTCCGGGGCTCTTTGTGCCGTCGTCGGCGTCGGGAAGATGCACTCACACGCTCGGGCAAAGCCCTTGCTTGCGCTGCCGCTGGTTGTCCTCTTAATGGGGTGGGGTGCGGCTGGGGGGCGGCCAACCTACACTGGGCTCGTGCCGCAGCGTGCGAAGGAGGGTCGAGGTGCCGGCTGACCTCGAGGTCGAGGTGGCCGTCCTGGGCGGTGGCATCGGGGGCTATACCGCGGCCATCCGGGCCGCCCAGCTCGGCAGGCGGACGGCCATCGTGGAGGTGGAGAAGCTGGGAGGGGTCTGCCTGCACCGCGGCTGCATCCCCACCAAGGCGCTCCTGGAGTCCTCCGGCCTGTATCACAAGCTCCACGACCGCGGCCAGGAGTACGGGATCGCGGCGGCGGAGGTGACGTTCGACTACGAGCGCATCGCGACGCGACGCGACGGCGTCGTCGATCAGCTCTGGAAGGGCGTCCAGGGCCTGATGCGCAAGCACCGGATCGAGGTGGTGCCGGGCTGCGGGGTGCTGCAGAGCGGCGGCCGCATCGCGGTGGGCGACCGCACCGTCAGCGCGGCGGCCGTCGTGGTCGCCACCGGGTCCTCGCCGCGCTCGCTGCCCGGCGTCGAGTTCGACGGCGTGCGGGTGATCAACTCGGACCACGCCACGCTCGCCCGCGGCCTTCCCGGCTCGATCGCGATCATCGGGGCCGGGGCGGTCGGCGTCGAGTTCGCGACCTTCTACAGCCAGATGGGGGCCAGGGTGACGCTCATCGAGGCGCTGGACCGCCTGGTCCCGCTGGAGGACGAGGAGGTTTCGCGCGTCCTGCTCCAGGCCTTCCGGCGAGCCGGCATCGACTGTCGCGTGGGGGCGACCGTGCGGGGCGCCAGGGTCGCCGACCGGCAGGTGACGGTCGAGCTGGAAGACGGCGAGGTCTCGGCGGAGCAGCTCCTGGTCGCAGTGGGGCGCGTGCCCAACTCGCGCTCGATCGGTCTCGAAGAGGCCGGGGTGGAGGTGGATGCCCGCGGCTACGTCCGGGTCGATGAGTGGATGCGGACGAGCGCCGACGGCGTGTGGGCGATCGGCGACGTCGCCGGCGGCTTCCTGCTCGCGCACGCAGCCACGCACGAGGGCATCGTGGCGGTGGAGGACGCGGCCGGCCGGCGCGTCCAGCCCATGGAGCAGGACCTTGTCACCCGCTGCACGTTCTCCACGCCCGAGATCGCGTCCGTCGGGCTCACCGAGGCCCAGGCCCGCGAGGCCGGCCACGAGGTGAAGGTCGGAAGGTTCCCGTTCATCGCCAACTCGAGAGCCGTCATCCACGGCGACACGCAGGGGTTCGCCAAGGTCGTGGCCGACGCGGACACCGGCGAGCTGCTCGGCGCTCACGTGGTCGGCGTGCAGGCGACAGAGCTGATCGCGGAGGCGGCGCTGGCCAGGCTGTTCCACGGCGACCCCTGGGAGGTCGGCCGCAACGTCCACCCCCACCCCACCCTCAGCGAGGTCATCGGCGAGGCGTCCCTCGCCGCGGACGGTGCCGCGCTGAACATCTGAGCAACGGAGCACATGGCGCAGACCAGGCAGAAGGTCGTGAAGGAGACGTTCCGGGCGGACTGGCATCTCCAGGAGCCGGTCGATTGGCGGGACACCGACCTCGACGAGGCGACGCTCGTCGAGTGGTTCCACCTGATGCTGCTGGGCCGGCAGATCGACTATCGCTGCCAGGTGCTGAACCGGCAGGGCCGGGCCCCGTTCATCATCTCGTGCGCCGGGCACGAGGCGGCCCAGATCGGCGTCGGCTGGCCGCTGAGACCGCGGCACGACTGGCTGGCGCCGTACTACCGGGACGTGGTGCTGTGCTTCCGCATGGGACTGACGCCGCTCGACCTGATGCTGTCGGTCCTGGCCAAGCCTGATGACCCGGCGTCGGGCGGCAAGCAGACGCCAGGGCACTTCTCGGAGCGCGCGCTCAACATCATCTCCGGGGGCTCCCCGGTTGCCACCCAGATGGTCCACGCCGCGGGGGTCGCCTACGCCCTCCGGATGGACGGCACGGACCAGGTGGTGATGACCTGCTACGGCGAGGGCGCCGGCTCCGAGGGTGACGCGCACGAGGCGTTCAACTTCGCGGCCATCCACCGGCTGCCGGTGATCTTCGTCTGCCAGAACAACGGCTTCGCCATCTCGGTCCCGTTCTCCAGGCAGTACGCGGTCGCCCACGCCGCGCAGCGCGCGGTCGGGTACGGCTTCCCGGGCGTCACGGTCGACGGCCGCGACCCGGTGACCTGCTACCACGTCGCCAAGCAAGCGGTGGCGCGGGCGCGGGCGGGCGAGGGCCCGACGCTGATCGAATGCCTGGTCGACCGCCTGGGTGCGCACTCCTCCGAGGACGACCAGCGCCGCTACCGAAGCCAGGAGGAGCTCGATCAGCTCGCCGCCAACGACTGCCTCGAACGCTTCCGGAAGCGGCTCCAGGAGGAGGGGATCCTTGACGCCGCGGCCCTCCAGGAGCACGAGGACCAGGTCCGGGAGGAGGTGACCGGAGCCACCCGCCAGGGCCTCGACGCCCCGGACGCCAGGCCGGAGGACGCGCTCACCAACGTCTATTCGATCGACGTCCCCAGGGCGATCGAGCCGGCGGGCGATACCGAGGACCTGAACATGGTCCAGGCCATCCGCGAGGCCCTGACTGCGGAGATGGAGCGCGACGAGCGCGTCGTCGTCCTCGGCGAGGACGTCGGGCCCAAGGGCGGGGTGTTCCTGGCGACCGACGGCCTCCACGCCCGCTTCGGCGAGCAGCGGGTCATCGACACGCCCATCGCCGAGTCGTCCATCGCGGGCATCGCACTCGGACTGGCGCTGGCAGGCAAGCGGCCGGTGGCCGAGATGCAGTTCACGGATTTCGCCCACATGGCCTTCAACCAGGTCACCAACGAGATCGCGAAGTTCCGCTACCGCTCGGACGGCGACTGGGCCGTGCCCATGGTGATCCGGGCCCCCATGGGCGGCCACAGCCACGGCGCGCTCTACCACTCCCAGTCGATCGAGGCCCGCTTCGCGACGCCCGGGCTCAAGATCGTGATCCCGTCCACGCCAATCGAGGCCAAGGGCCTGCTGGTGGCGGCCATGCGCGATCCCGACCCCGTGCTGTTCTTCGAGCACAAGCGGCTCTACCGGATGTTCAGGGAGCCTGTGCCGAAGGGCGACTACCTCATCCCGCTGCTCCAGGCCAGGGTCGCCCGTCCGGGCGAGGACCTGTCGGTGTTCTGCTACGGGCTGATGGTCCACTACGCCCTGGAGGCCGCCCGAACCCTGGAGCAGGAGGGCTGGAGTGTGGAGGTGGTGGACCTCCGCACGGTGTACCCGCTCGACCGCGAGGCGATCGTGGCGTCCGCCCGCAAGACCGGGAAGTGCCTGGTCGTCTACGAGGACAACTACAGCGTCTCGGTGGGTTCCGAGGTCGCGGCGCTCATCGCCGACGAAGCGTGGCGCTGGCTCGACGCGCCGGTGAAGCGGTTGGGCGGCCTCGACGTCCCGGCGATGCCGTACGCACAGCCGATGGAGGACTTCTTCATGCCCAATCCGGAGAAGATCGCGGAGACGCTCCGGGAGCTGGCGGCGTTCTGATGGCGACCACCCGCGTGACGATGCCGCAGCTCGGGGAGTCGGTCCACGAGGGCACGATCGCCCGCTGGCTGGTGAAGCCGGGCGAGCGCGTGGTCGAGTTCGAGCCCATGCTCGAGGTCGACACCGACAAGGTCAATGCCGAGGTCCCGGCGCCGGTGACGGGCGTCCTGAAGGAGATTCTCGCGAGCGAGGGCGAGACGGTCACCGCCGGCACCGAGATCGCGGTCGTCGAGCTGGAGGCGGGCGCCGAGGCGCCGGCGCAGGTGGAGCTGCGACCCGAGGAGGCGGTGCCGGTGGGCCCGGACGCAGGCGCGGCCCGAGCCGGTGCTGCCGGCCCTGAGGCTCCCCCGGCCGTGGCGCCGGCGGCACCGGCGCCGCCGGCAACCCCGGCGGCGGCGGCCCCGGCGCCGGCGCGAGCCCAGGGCGAGCCGGGCGGCGAGCACCGGTACTCACCCGGCGTGATGCTGCTGGCTCAGGAGCAGGGCGTCGACCTGGCGGCGGTTACGGGTACGGGCCTCGGCGGCAGGGTGACGAAGCGCGACGTGCGCCTCGCGGTCGAGGCTCGCGAGGCTGCGACGCGGCCCGCACCGCCCGCGCGGCCCCCGGTGCGGCCCGCAGCGCCCGCGGTGCCTGCGCCGCCCACGCCGCGACCCGCGCCGCAGGCGCAGCCGACCGTGCGGGCCGAGCTCGGGGCCCAGGACGAGGTCGTCCCCCTGACCCGCATGCGGAAGCTGATCGCCGAGAACATGACCCGCTCCAAGACCACGATCCCCCACGCCTGGCAGACGCAGGAGGTGGACATGAGCGGGGTCGTGGCCAACCGGAACGCCGTGAAGGCGCAGTTCCAGCAGCGCGAGGGGTTCTCGCTGACATACCTCCCGTACGTCATCGCCGCCGCGGTCGCGTCTCTGCGCGAGCACCCGGAGGT
>DATFRD010000430.1:0-4397 GCA_035263645.1 Candidatus Dormiibacterota bacterium
CCTTCATGTCCTCCAGGAGGTTCAGGATCTGGGCCTGGACGGACACGTCCAGCGCGGACACCGGCTCATCGCAGATGACGAGCTTGGGCTGCAGCATCAGCGCCCTGGCGATGCTGATCCGCTGGCACTGGCCGCCGGAGAACTCGTGCGGCCGGCGGTCGCCCGTGGCCCCGGCGTCGAGGCCCACCGCCTCCAGCACCTCGGCGACCTTGCCGCGCCGCTCCTCAGGGGTGCCGATCCCCCAGATCGCCAGCGGCTCGCCGACGATGTCCCTCACCCGCCGCCTCGGGTTGAGCGACGAGATCGGGTCCTGGAAGATCATCTGCAGCCGCGTCCTCGTCCGGCGCAGCTCGTCGCCGGAGAGCGCGGTCAGCTCCCGCCCCTCGAAGCGGACGCTGCCAGAGGTCGGCCGCGGCAGCTGCATCACTGCCCGGCCCGCGGTCGACTTGCCGCACCCGGACTCGCCGACGAGGCCCAGCGTCTCCCCCTCCAGCACGTCCAGGCTGACGTCGGACACGGCGTGCACCCTCCGTCCCGCCCCCGCCGGGAACTCGACCACCAGGTGCTCGACCCGCAGCAGCGCGTCCCCCTCGCGCAGCTGCGCGGTGCCGCTGCCCGCCATCAGCGCGCCACCCCCCCGACGGCGGGCGGCGCCGGTGCCTCAAGCTCGCCGGCCTCCACCGGGTACCAGCAGGCGTAGCTGTGGCCGGGGTTCGCCTCGACCAGCGGCGGCGTCTCCACCCGGCATCGGTCGCGAGCGTAGATACAGCGGGGCGCGAAGCTGCAGCCCGGGGGCGGCGAGACCAGGTCCGGGGGCCTGCCGCCGATGGTCTGCAGGCGCTTGTGCGCGATGTCCGTGACGCGGGGGATCGACCGGAAGAGCGCCTGCGTGTAGCGCATCTTCATGTCGGAGAAGAGCACCGGCGTCGGCGCCTTCTCGACGATCCGGCCCGCGTACATGACGGCGATCTCGTCGGTCCTGCCGGCGACCACCCCCAGGTCGTGGGTGACCAGGATCATCCCCATGAACCGCTGCTGCTGCTGTCGGCCCAGGAGGTTCAGGATCTGGGCCTGAACCGTGACGTCCAGCGCCGTCGTGGGCTCGTCGGCCAGCAGCAGCTTGGGGCCGCAGGCGAGCGCGATGGCGATCGTCACCCGCTGGCGCATCCCGCCGGAGAGCCGGTGCGGGTACTCGCGCAGGCGCCGCTCGGGCTCCGGGATGCCGACGGAGCGCATCAGCTCCACCGCGCGGCTCGTCGCCTCGCTCTGCGAGATCCCGAGGTGGTACCGCATGGTCTCCGTGATCTGCCTGCCCACCCGGACCACGGGGTTGAGCGAGGTCATGGGGTCCTGGAAGACCATGCTGATCTCGGCTCCCCAGATCGACCGGAGCTCCTCGGGCCGCATGGCCGAGATCCTCTGCCCGGCGTAGTCGACGTGCCCGCTCCGGGCCACGTTGAGGGTCGGGAGCAGGCCCATGATCGAGCGCGACAGCACGGTCTTGCCCGAGCCCGACTCGCCCACCACACCCAGGGTCCGGCCGCGCTCCAGGCTGAACGACACCCCGTCCACCGCGCGGACGGCACCCCTCGCGGTGAGGAAGTGGGTGCGAAGGTCCTCCACCTGCAGGAGCGGACCGGTGCCGTTCACAGGCCGCCCTCCCGGACCTCGAAGTAGGTCTGCAGGCGGTCCCCGACGAAGTTGAGCGCGAGCACGGTGATGAACATGGCCAGCGAGGGCCAGAGCGCCACCAGCGGCGCCTGGGCCAGCACCTGGCCGCCCTCCGCAATCATGCCGCCCCAGGTAGGCGTCGGCGGCTGGACCGAGAGCCCCAGGAAGGACAGCGCGCCCTCGGCCACGATGACGACCGCGACGGCCACCAGCGAGAACGCGAATGCGGTCGGCACCACGTTGGGCACGATCTCCCGGAGCAGGACGCGGTGGCTGCGGGCGCCCAGCGCCCTCGCCGCCAGCACGAACTCCCGGTTGGCATAGATGATCGTGTTGGCGCGGATGACACGGGCGATGGGGGCGATGGACAGGATTCCGAGCGTGAACGTCACATCGAACAGGTTCTGGCCCAGGAACGCCACCACCGTGAGCAGGAAGATGAGCGCCGGAAACGCGAGCAGGATCGTGCCGAACCCGTTGAGCAGGGTGTCCAGCCGGCCGCCGAAGTAGCCGCCGATCATGCCCAGGCCGCCGCCCACCAGGATCCCGAACGCGATGGCGAAGAAGCCGACGGTCAGCGAGGTGCGGGAGCCGAAGATGACGCGCGCGAGCAGGTCGCGGCCGAGCTCGTCCGTCCCCAGCAGGTGGCCGGCCGTCGGCCCCAGCCGGGGTGCGTTGTCGCCGATGGCGGTCGGGTCCTGCAGCGGCAGGAAGCCCGCCGTCAGCGCGAGCAGGATGATCAGCCCGACCCAGCCCGCCGAGACCCAGAAGGCCGGGCCCAGGCGACGCGCTACGTAGGCGCTGGGCACGCCGGCCGCGCCGTTGACGCCGGGTGGCGCGGCGACGACAGGGGCCGTGGCCACCACGGCCGCGCCGGTCAGCTGGCTCTCAGCTTGCGAATCGCGCACTTCGCACCCTCGGGTCCAGGAACGTGTACAGGATGTCCACCAGGAAGTTGACGACTACGAACCCCGTCGCCACCAGCACGGTGGTGTCCGTGACCACCAGGTAGTCGCGGGCGTAGATGGAGTTGATCGTGAGGAGGCCCACCCCCGGCACCTGGAAGATGTACTCGACGATGAACGCGCCGCCCAGCAGCGCACCCACGTTGAGGCCGCCGACGGTGACCAGCGTGAACGTCGACGGCCTCAGCGCGTGCCGGAGCAGGATCCACCAGGTCGGCAGGCCCTTGGAGCGGGCCATCGTGATGAAGTCCTGCTGCAGCGTGGCGATCATGTCGGACCGGAGGACGCGCATGTAGACCGCCATCGAGCCGAGCCCCAGCGTCACCGATGGAAGTGTCAGCGAACGGAGGTTGCCGAGGGGATCATCGGTGAGGTGCACGTACCCGGTGGCCGGGAACATGTTGTAGTGCACCGCGAAGAGGTAGACCAGCAGCTCCGCCAGGATGAACCCTGGGATGCTGAGCAGCCCGAAGGCGGCGCCCGAGGAGAGCCGGTCCAGGAACCGGTTGGGGCGCAGGGCCGAGAGGACGCCGAGCGGCAGTGAGATGGCGAGCGCGATGATCTGCGACAGCACCAGCAGCTCCAGCGTCACGGGCAGCCGCTGCTTCAGCGCCGTCCCGACCGACTGGTGGTTCACGTACGAGCTGCCCAGGTCGCCGTGGAGCAGGTTTCCCATCCAGATGAAGTAGCGCAGCCAGGCGGGCTTGTCCAGCCCGAGCTGGCGGGAGAGCTGCGCCACCGCCTCGGGCGTGGCCGCCGGGCCGAGGAGGGTGATGATCGGGTTTCCGGGCAGGCGGTTGAGCAGCAGGAACGAGACGGCCGACACGGCGATCAGCACGATGACCAGCTGCGCCAGCCGCGCGGCGACGAACCTCATGGACCTCCCTCTCCTCCCCCGATGATCACTCGCCGAGGATAGTATCGGTTAGTTGAAATGACAAGGCTCCAACGCGGGCCCTTCGGGGGCCGTGGCGGATGAGCCGGCCGTCGGCCGGCGCGGTCAGCAGCCCGAGGCCGCTCCGCCGCCGGGAGGCGAAGGAGCTCACCCGCCGCCGGCTCCTGGAGGCCGCCCTCGACCTGCTCGAGGAGAGAGGCGAAGGCGGCCTCTCCGCCAGCGCGGTGTCACGCGCCGCCGGCATCGCCCAGTCCAGCTTCTACGTCCACTTCCGGGACAAGGAGGACCTGCTCTCGGCCCTCGGCGACGAGGTCCTGCTCCACCTCCGGCGGGCGGTGCGCGAGGCGCGCCGCCGCTCCCGCGAGGCGCCGACCGACAAAGAGCGGCTGCGGGCCACGTTCCGCCTGCCGCTGGAGGGCATGACCGCTCACCCGGCCCTGTTCCGCCTGACCCAGCGCGCCCGGCACGAGCCGGCATCTCCGCTGGGGGCGGCCGCGCGGGAGCTGCTGGCCGGCAACCGCCGCGAGCTGGTGGACGACCTGGCCATGCTCGGCTACCCGCTGGGTACGGAGCGCCAGCGGCGCCGCGTCGAGATGATCGCCGACGGCTACATCGCCCTGACGGAGACCCTGGCCGGCGGCCATCTGGACGGCCGCTATCCCGACCTGGAGGAGATCGTCGACATGCTGCTGACGTTCGCCGCGGGGCCCGCCGCGCTCCTCCCCGGCTCGCCCTGGGGGTTCGTCAAGCGGACGCGCCCCGGCTGAGCGGCGAGGGTCTCCGCTCCACCCAGCCCGAGAGGTGCGGCCGGAAACCTGGTCTTCGGCCGCACCTCTGGGGGTGCGGCCTCAGGTCTGGTATGGCTG
>DATFRD010000431.1:0-21441 GCA_035263645.1 Candidatus Dormiibacterota bacterium
TGGCCGTCACCCCGTACTTGGCCATGGCGTTGGCGGTGGACCACATGAGGCCGATGATGCCGGCCTTCGCGGCGGCGTAGTTCGGCTGCCCGGGCGCGCCGAGCGCCGACACCGAGGACATGCTGATGATGCGCCCGCCCTTCTGCTCGCGCATGACGACGGAGGCTGCGCGGCTCGTGTTGAAGGCGCCTTTCAAATGGACCGCGATCACCGCGTCCCATTCGGCCTCGCTCATGTTGAAGAGCATGCGATCGCGCAGGATGCCGGCGTTGTTGACGACAACGTGCAGGTCTCCGAACGTGTCGATGGCCGTCTGCACGAGCCGCCTGGCGCCGTCCCAGTCGGCGACGTCATCCGTGTTGGCGACGGCGGCGCCGCCCAGCGCCTGGATCTCCTCGGCGACCTCAGCGGCGGGCACCTGCGAGGTGCCGGTCCCGTCCCTGGCGCCGCCCAGGTCGTTGACGACCACGCGCGCCCCCTGGCGGGCGAACTCCAGCGCGTGGGCCCGGCCGATGCCACGTCCGGCCCCGGTCACGATGACCACGCGACCGTCGCAGATCCCGCTCATTCATACCTCCCGGACGAAGCTGCCGCAGACGACGCCCACGAGGTTATGCGACAACCGCCGGGAACACAATGCGGCCCCTGTAAAGGGCGGCGCCGCCCCCACTCCCGGCGGCCCCGGTTAAGGACGTTGCGACCGGAACATCCGTTCGGCACACTCCAGGCATGCGCTCAACGGCCGGGCTCGACCCAGGTGCCCCTCTCGTGCATCAGCCGGACCTGCCGGTCGATCACGAGGTTGCGGTACTCCGCGTGCCTCATGGGGGCCCGGTGCAGGTACAGGTTCTTCGGATAGATGGGCTGCTCGTACAGCACCTGGTAGAGCTCCGTGCGCAGGTCCTTGAGCCAGTTGTCCCACTGCGCCCTGGCCCGGTGGTCGCGGAGGGCCTCGACGTCGACCACGCCCGCCACGTAGGTCGAGCCCGACCCGTACCGCTGCTGGCCCACGACCTCGCCCCGGTAGTTGATGATCAGGGACTGGCCGCCGAAGGGATCGATGGCGGTGGTGTCCTCCGGGAACAGGTAGTAGGTGCCCATGTTGGGCGCCACCACGTAGAAGTTGTTGTCCAGGGCACGGGCCCGGCTCTGGATCTCGAACATGCCGTTGCCCGTGGCCGGATGCGGGTAGGACCCGCGGTAGACGACCTCTGCGCCGTTCAGCGCCAGCGCCCTCGCGTTCTCGGGGTAGGAGCCCTCGTTGGCCATCATGATCCCCAGCCGGCCGATCTCCGTGTCCACCACCGGCCAGAACGCGTCGAGGCCCCGGCCGTACCGCTCCACCCACCAGTCCCAGACGTCGTGCGGGCACACGGAGTGCTCCACCGGGAAAAGGGGCGACACCTTGTAGTGGGTAAGGATGAGCTTGCCGGCCGGGTCCAGCACGAACCCGACGTTGAAGTAGCGGTCGGGCAGCTCCGGGTGGCGAGCTTTGGCCTGCGCGATCACGAAGGCGCCGTACTCACGCGCCAGCCTGCCCAGCGCCTCGGTCTCCTCGCCGGGAACGTCGATCGCGCACTCCCGCGCGAACGTCACGTGGTCGAGGTCCAGCACTTCGTCGTTGAATCCCTGGAGCGCACCCTCGGGGATCGCGATCAGGCGGACGGGCAGGTCGAGGCTGGACAGCCACGCCGCGGCCTTCGTGAGGTGTTCCAGGTGCTCCAGGTTGGTCCGGATGTCGGCGCGACGGCGGATGCCACGAACCGTGGGGACGAGACCGACAGCGGTGTAGGGCTTGATCATGCCACCCTCCGAGCCAGGGCCGACAGCTCATGCGACCATAGTCGCCGACGTTTACCGGCGCAAGCCGACAGGAGGGCGAGCCATGAAGAAGATCCTGCTGACCGAAGCCGATCTTCCCGACCGCTGGTACAACATCGTCCCCGACCTGCCCCAGCCGCCGGCACCGTACCTGCACCCGGCGACGATGCAGCCGCTCGGCCCGGCGGACCTGGCGCCCATCTTCCCCCAGGCGATCATCGAGCAGGAGGTGTCCCAGGAGCGCTGGATCGACATCCCCGAGCAGGTGCGCGACATCTACCGCATCTGGCGGCCCAGCCCGCTGTACCGCGCCGAGCGGCTGGAGAAGGCCCTCGACACCCCGGCTCACATCTACTTCAAGTACGAGGGGGGGTCGCCGGCCGGGTCCCACAAGCCGAACACGGCGGTCGCCCAGGCGTACTACAACGCCCAGGAGGGGGTGAAGCGGCTCACGACCGAGACCGGAGCCGGCCAGTGGGGCTCGGCGCTGGCGCTGGCTGGCTCCTTCTTCGGCCTCGAGGTCACCGTGTACATGGTCAGGGTCTCCTTCCAGCAGAAGCCGTACCGCCGCGCGCTCATGGAGACCTGGGGCGCCACCGTGCACGCATCGCCCACGAACCTGACCAACTCCGGCCGCGCCATCCTGGCGAAGGACCCAGACTCGCCCGGCAGCCTCGGCATCGCGATCTCCGAGGCGGTGGAGGACGCCGCCACGCACGAGACCTCGAAGTACTCTCTCGGCTCGGTCGTGAACCACGTGCTCCTGCACCAGTCGGTCATCGGCCTCGAGGCCAAGCGGCAGATGGAGATGGCCGGCGAGTACCCGGACGTGGTCATCGGCTGCGTCGGCGGCGGCTCCAACTACGCCGGTCTCGCCTATCCGTTCGTGGCCGACAGGCTGAACGGGAGCCGGCCGGCCACCCGGTTCATCGCGGCCGAGCCAGCAGCCTGCCCGACCCTCACCCGGGGCGTGTATGCCTACGACTTCGGCGATACGGCGGGCGTCGGCCCGGTAGTCCTGATGCGCACGCTCGGGCACAACTTCGTGCCGGACCCGATCCATGCGGGCGGCCTGCGCTACCACGGCGACGCGCCGTCCCTCTGCCTGCTTGTCGAGCGCGGGATCGTGGAGGCACGCGCGTACGCGCAGAACCAGTGCTTCGCGGAGGCGGTCCGCTTCGCCAGGACCGAGGGCTTCCTGCCTGCGCCGGAGCCGTCCCACGCGCTGCGCGCCGTCGCCGAGGAGGCGGCCGACGCGAGGGAGGCCGGCCAGGCCCGGGTCATCCTGTTCGGGCTCTGCGGCCATGGCCACTTCGACATGTCCGCCTACGACGCCTTCCTGGCCGGGCGGCTGGAGGACCTGGACCTGCAGCAGGAGCGCATCGACCGCGCCGTCGAGGAGCTGCCCACCGTGCCTGTGAGCTGACGGCGCGCCGGTCAGCCGGATTCCGCCGACGACACGTGGCGCGCTCCTAGCCCGCTCGCGGGGGAATCCGGCTCAGGCTCGTTGCTGGATCGATGCGATGTGCTGGTAGTGGTAGGTCAGGCGCCGGCCGGGCGCGCCCGCCGGCTCGACGACGACCGCCAGGCCGTCGTCCGCCTCGAGCGTCCCGACGAGGCGGCCATCCACCACGTCGCCTCCCGCCGCCGGGGAGAGCCGAATGGACACCTGCGCGCCCGCCAGCGCCCGAATCTCGTCAGCCGTCGTCATCCAACCTCCAAATGGAAAGGTTAAGACCGCAGCGTAAGCAAGGGCTTGCCCCGAGCGTGTGAGTCCGTGATCCCGACGCCGACGAAGCCCCAGGTAGCCCCGAAGGGATGCGCCGAAGGCGCCCCCAAGATCCCAGAATGAGGGGGGGTTCCGGAAGGGGGGGCCCGCCCCCTCTTGCATTTCTACCCAACCAGTGGCTCCGACTCGGCCAGCCGCTGGTCGTCCTCTGGCTCACCGCCCCCGTTCGAGAGCACCTCGGCGGCGCCGTCCGGGACCGCGCCGGCGTCCGCCGCCGTGATTGCCTCGGGGCCGCCGGCGTGGGCCGCGGAGAGCAGGACGCCGAGGTTCTCGTGCATCCTGTTCAGGTACTCGAGCATCTGGTCCCGCGAGTCCTGCAGGCGGGCCGTCTCTTCCTCCATCGCGGCGCGCTCCACCTCGGCCCGGACCCGCATGGCCTCGGTCGCCTGGCGCATGTCCTCGAGCGAGCTGTGCGCCTCCTGCTCGGCGCGAACCCGGAGCTCATGGGCGTCGGCGGCTGCCTCTGCCAGGATCCGGTCGCGCTCCCGGTTGGCCTCGGCCAGCTGCTCGCGGGCGGTCGCCTCGAGGTCGGCCACCTGCTGCGCCGCCCTCTCCAGCACCTCGGCCGCCTCGGCCTCGGCCTCCCTGACCAGGTCCTCGCCCCGCGCCTTGGCCCGCTCGACCAGCACCTTGGCCGAGCGGCCGGCCTGTTCGAGGATCCGCCCCGCCTCGATCCCCAGGTGCTCGAAGGACGGCGGCGCCGGGTTGCGCAGGCTCTCGGCCTCCCGCCGCTGCTCGGCCAGCTCCCGCTCCGCCCGGTCCGCCCGCCGCCGCTGCTCCGCCAGCCGGGCCGTCAGCTCCTCGAGGAACGTGTGAACCTGCTGGCGGTCGTACCCGCGCATCGCGACGGCGAAGGCAGGCACCTCCACCCCCCGGTCGGATGCGGACGACCTCTCGTACGGGCTCATCGGGACCTCCTCTCGAAAGACATGCGGCAGAGATAGACCCTCGAACCGCTGCACCCGCCGAGGTCAGGGGCGGACAGGGGGAGCACCGAGCCGCCACGCTCGCTACTTTCAGTCGCAGCATTGTCCTCGCCCGGCCCCCGCGAAGGCAACGGGCACCGGCTCGGGAGCTGCGCTGCGCCTCCAGGTTACGGGCGGGTCTCCTCCTCGACCCAGGCCAGGTAGCCCGGGCTGCCGCCTACGATCTCGGTCGCCACGATCTCGGGCTGCTCGTACCGATGCTCGGCCTGCAGCCGCTCGGTCAGCGCCGCAGCCCGCCCGGCGCCGGTCTTCATCACGACCATCCACTCCTCCGCGGTCTCCACGGAGCCCCGCCAGCGGTAGGTGCTGGCGATCGGTCCGACCACCTGCGCGCACGCCGCCAGCCGTGCCTCCACCGCCAGGCGGGCCAGCCGGTCGGCGTCCTCACGGGAGTCGGTCGTCGTGACCACCTGCAGGGGGCGCCCCGCGGCCGCGCTCTCGCCCATGTCGCTATGGTGACCTGCGTGCCGCCGCGCCGCACGGCGGCCGGAGGCTGCCTATGCTTGCCCGCATGTCAGCAACCGATCCCCCGGATCTCAGCGAGGGCTGGTCCGACGACGCCGGCTACCTGACGCGGACCGTCACGCTCGCGGAACGGGTCACCAGCGTGCTGCCGGCCGGCTCGCCCGTGTCCTGGCGCCGCCTCACGTACCGCGCTGTGCTCTCCGCGGTGCTGCGCGATGCGGTGGAGAACGACACCAGCGGCCTCGGTCCCGACGATGCAGAGACCCTCGGCCGCTTCGTGCGGGACGCCGCGGGGGCGGCCGGTATGGCCAGCCCCGAGCACCGCGACGACGCATTCGAGATCGTGCTCGGGGCTCTGCTCGAGGACTGGGTGGACAACTGGGAGCCCGACACCGAGGACGAGCCGGACGACTGAATAGCGCCGTCGGTGGATCCGACTGAGCGCCGGATAATGGATGCATGGACCCGAGGCTGCTCGCCGTGCCGGCGGCTTTCGGTCTGGCTGGAGCCAGTGGGCTGAACGCCAGCCTCCCGCTCCTGGTCGTAAGCGCGCTCGCCCGGGCGGGCCTCGTCCACCTGGCGCCGCCCTTCGACGTGCTCGGGTCCGACGTGGCGTTCTACGGTCTCCTGTGCGTGGCCGTCGTCGAGTTCGGGATGGACAAGGTCCCGATGCTCGACTCGGCGGGCCACGTCCTCATGGCCCCGCTGGCGGCCATCTCGGGAGCGATCGTCTTCGCGTCGCAGGCCGGCACCATCCGCCAGGTGGACCCGGGCTTCACAGTCCTGCTGGGCCTGCTGATGGGAGGTGGCACGGCCACGGCGGTGCACCTGACGCGGGCGACTGCGCGACCGGTCGCGAACCTGGTGCTGCTGGGCCCCGTGGTGTCGGCGTTCGAGGACGCGGCCGCCGTGGTCCTTGTCCTGGCGGTGCTGCTCACGCCCCTGCTGCTGCCGCTGGCTGTGGCCGGGGCCGTCCTGCTCGGCTGGACGGTCCGGAATCGCCGGGCCCGGCGGCGCGCCGCCCTCCAGGCGTGGCAGCAGTACCAGCACCAGCAGTGGGCGCAGGCCTGGTACCGGCAGCCGGGTGGGCACTGGCAGCCAGGCTGGTGGTACCCGCCGAGCGAGCCGGCGGTCCACGGGCCCGGGGCTCCGCCGGCGCAGCCACCGCAGCGGCACTGAGACGCCGGGTCGTATCCGGCCGCCCGACCAGTACCCTGGGCGGGTGAGGGTGCACCGCCTCCAGACCACCGATGCCTTCATCGCCTTCGACTTCGACTGCCCCGTGAGCGGCGGGGGCACGCGGCTCGCCCCCGATGTCAGCGAGGAGGAGGTGAAGCTGCTGGCCAGGGCGATGAGCTACAAGTTCGCCGTGCTCGGCGCGCGGCTCGGCGGGGCCAAGGCGGCGATCCGGGCCCGGCCCGAGGAGCGCCGGGAGGCGATCAGCCGGTACTGTGCCGAGATCCTGCCGCTGGTCCGGTCGCGGCGCTTCCTCACCTCCACCGACCTGGGTACGTACCCGGAGGACTTCGCTGCCCTGCCCGAGGCTGAGAGCCCCAACCCCGGCGTGGAGCTCACGATGACCGGGCTGGGCGTCGTGGTGGCGGCTGAGGTCGCGCTCGGCGGCCTGGAGGGGGCCCGGATCGCGCTGGAGGGCTTCGGCAAGGTGGGCGGGGCGACCGCCGAGGCCGCGGCGGCGAGGGGCGCCCGGCTGGTGGCGGTGTCGACCGTCCACGGCTGCGTCCGCCGGCCGGACGGCTTCGACGCCGGCGAGCTCCTGGCGCTTCGCGAGCGCCACGGCGACCGCCTGGTCGAGCACGTCGGCACCGAGCTGCTGCCGCCGGGAGCCCTGTACGAGACCCCCGCGGACGTGCTGGTCCCCGGAGCGCGCACGGGATCCCTCGACGACGAGCGGGCGGCGCGGGTGCCGGCCCGGGTCGTCGCGCCGGCGGCCAACGTGCCGTACACGGAGGCGGGGCTGCGCGCGCTGGCCGGTCGCGGCGTCCTCGCGCTGCCCGACTTCGTGTGCAACTGCGGCGCGACGCTCAGCTACCTGGCCCCGGCCGGCTCCGGTGAGGCCGCGGTGGCCGAGCTCGTCGAGAGCACCGTAGCCGACCTCACGCGCCGCTCGCTCGCCCACCCGGACGGCCCGTTCGCCGGCGGCTGCGCGGTGGCCGAGGAGTTCCTGCGCACCTGGGTCGACGCCGAGCAGGTCCCGGCGAGGCCACCGCTCGCGTAGCGCCCGCCAGCCAAGGGGAGGAGGCCTCGTGTTCAGCCCGATGACAGGTCGGTCGGTGATCGTGACCGGCGGCAGCCGGGGAATCGGCCGCGGGATCGCCCGAGTATTCGCCGGGGCCGGGGCCCGCGTCCTGGTCGTGGCGCGCGACGAGACGGCGGCCAGGGCGGCCGTCGCCGAGATCTCCGCCGGCGGCGGGGAGGCGTCCTACCTCCTCGCCGACCTGGCCGAGCCCCGCTCGGCCGAGGCGCTCGCGGCCACGGCAGTCGAGCGCCATGGCGGCGTCGACGTGCTCTGCTGCAACGCCGGCGTCTTCCCGGCCGCCCGGCTGCGTGACATCACCGCGGACGACATCGACCAGGTGCTGGCCGTGAACCTGCGCGCGACCATGCTGGCGGTGCGGGCCTGCCTGCCCGCCTTCGAGCGCGCCGGACGCGGCCGCGTGGTGCTCACCTCCTCGATCACGGGACCGATCACCGGGTACCCCGGGTGGTCCCACTACGGCGCCAGCAAGGCGGCACAGCTCGGCTTTCTCCGGACGGCGGCCATCGAGCTGGCGCCCTCGAACGTCACGATCAATGCGGTCCTGCCCGGCAACATCGCCACCGAGGGCCTGGACGAGATGGGCCCCGACTACCGGCGGAGGATGGAGGAGTCGATCCCGCTCCGCCGGCTGGGCAGCGTCGACGACGTGGCCCATGCGGTCCTCTTCTTCGCCAGCGACGAGGCGGCGTACATCACGGGCCAGACGATCGTGGTCGACGGCGGCCAGGTCCTGCCCGAGTCCCTGATGGCTCTCGAGGAGATGTGAGGAGCGCGCGCGGCCCTATCCGGGGCGCCGGCGCAAGCGCGGGATGGCGGCCAGCAGCGTGCGCGTGTACTCGTGCTGGGGAGCTCGGAAGATGGCCCGCGTGTCCCCGGCCTCGACCATCTCGCCGCCGAGCATCACCAGGACCCGGTCGCACAGGTGGCGGACCACGCTGAGGTCATGGGAGACCAGCACCAGCGCCAGGTCGAAGCCGGCCCGCAGGTCGGCCAGCAGGTTCAGGATCTGGGCGCGCACCGACACGTCCAGGGCGCTGACCGGCTCGTCGGCCAGCAGCACGCGGGGCCGGGGCGCGAGCGCCCTGGCGATCGCGATCCGCTGCCGCTGGCCGCCGGAGAACTCGTGCGGATACCGTCCGGCGGCGGCGGCGGGCAGCCCGACCGCGTCGAGCAGCTCCGCCAGCCGCGCGCGCCGGTCGCCCGCGATGTGCAGGACGCGCAGGGGCTCCAGCACGATGTCCGCCACCCTCATCCGAGGGTCGAGCGCGCTGGCCGGGTCCTGGAAGACTGCCTGGACCTCGCGACGGAGCGCACCCCCGTGGTAGGCGACCGAGCCCGCGTCCGGACGCTCCAGCCCCAGGAGCAGCCGGAGCAGGGTTGTCTTGCCGGACCCCGACTCCCCGACCACGCCCAGGCTTTCGCCTGCGGTCAGGTCGAAGCTCACGCCGCGAACCGCCGTGACCGCCCCCGGCGCCCGGAGCAGCCGCGTCCGCGGCAGCCGAAACCGCTTGGCCAGGTCGCGGACCTCGAACAGCACCGCCCCAGATCCGTCCCTCCCCCCTCGCGGGCGAGGTGGCCCGCCAGGGCCGGAGGGGGGGACCCCTCCCCCGAAGGGAGGGGAGTCACCGGCGAGGCCCGCCCCGCCTCGCACGTTCACAGTGGGTGCCAGCAGGCGGCCTGATGGCCGTCGCCGGTCAGCGGTGGCATCTCGACGCAGCGCTCGTCCGCCCGCGCGCAGCGGTTGCGGAAAGGGCACCCCGCGGGGAACTCGCCCGCCCCGGGCACGACGCCAGGGATGGCCCGGAAGCGCCGGCCCGGGAGCTCCTCGTCCAGCGGCGGGATGGTCTCGATCAGCCCGCCCGTGTAGGGGTGGAGCGGCCGCCCGAACACCTCTCCCGCCGGCCCGGCCTCCACGATGCGGCCGCCGTACATGACGAGCACCCGGTCGCAGAGCTGGCTCACGACGGGCAGGTCGTGGGTGATCAGCAGGAGGGTGCACCGCTCCTCGTCGACAAGCCGGCTCAGCAGATCGAGCACCTGCGCCTGGACGGTCACGTCGAGCGCGGTGGTGGGCTCGTCGGCCAGCAGCACCTCAGGCGAGCACGCCATCGCGATCGCGATCATGACCCGCTGACGCTGGCCCCCCGAGAGCTGGTGCGGATAGGCGCCGAGCTTGCTCTGGGCGTCCTGGATGCGAACGCGCTCGAGCAGCTCCAGCCCGCGCGCGTGCGCCTCCCGGCGGGAAAGGCCGCGGTGGACCCGGAACGGCTCGGCCACCTGGTCGCCGATGCGCATCACCGGGTTGAGCGCGGTCATCGGCTCCTGGAAGACCATGGCCAGCCGGTCCCCGCGCAGCCGGCACAGGCGGCGTTCCGGCAGCCGCATCAGGTCCTCCTCGCCGAGGCGGACCTCGCCGCGGGCCGTCAGGCCGTCGGCCAGCAGGCCCATGATCGCCAGCGCGGTCAGCGTCTTGCCGGAGCCCGACTCGCCGATCAGCCCCGTCCTGCCACCCCGCTCCAGCCCGAAGCTGACCCCGCGCACTACCTCCAGCCCGCCCACGCTCACCGTCAGGCCCCGGACGCGGAGCGCCTCGCTCACGGCGGGCCGACCCGTTCGACCAGCCGGGGGTCGAGGAGGTCCCGCAGGCCGTCGCCGAGCAGGTTGAAGCCGAGCACCGTGAGCGCGATGCACAGTCCCGGCCAGAGCGCCAGCAGGGGTGCCTGGGCCAGGTAGCTCTGGGACTCGCTCAGCATCCGGCCCCACGACGGCGTGGGAGGCGGCGTGCCCAGGCCCAGATAGCTCAGGGCCGCCTCGGCCAGGATGGCGATCGCGAACGCCACCGCCGACTGCACGATCACGACCGGCGCCACGTTGGGGAGCAGGTGCCGGCGCAGCAGCCACAGCGACCCGCTCCCGTAGGTGCGGGCCGCGGTGACGTAGTCCTGCTCCATCACCTGGAGCCCGGCCCCCCGCACCAGCCGGGCGAAGACCGGGACGAACGCGATGCCGATCGCCGCCATCGCGGTGACGGTGCCGGGCCGGAACACCGCGGCGAACAGGAGCGCGAGCAGCAGCGCCGGGAAGGCGAGCAGGACGTCGCTGGCCCGCATCGTGGCCTCCTCCACCGGCCCCCGCCGGAGCGCCGCCAGGCCCCCGGCGGGGACGCCGGCCGCGATCGCGATGACGACCGTGACGACGCCCACCAGCAGCGTGTTCCTGGCGCCCGCCATGAGCAGGCTCAGCTCATCGCGGCCCAGCTCGTCGGAGCCGAGCAGGTAGCCGTCCTGGCCGGGGCCGAGGAAGCGGTCGGGCACGGAGACGTGGGCGGGGTCGCGCGGGACCCAGAGCAGGGACGCGAGGGCGACCGCGACCACGGCCCCGACGAGCACGGCGCCCGCCACCAGCGTGGGCGAGACCGGCCGGCGGACACTCATCGCGACACCCTGATCCGTGGGTCGATCAGGCGGTAGGACACGTCGACCAGGAAGTTCACGACCAGGACGGCCGCGGTCAGCAGCATGACCAGGTCCTGCACCGTCACCAGGTCCCGGTTGCCGATGGCCTGCAGGAGCAGGCGGCCCAGGCCGGGCAGCACGAACACGTTCTCGATCACGATCGCCCCCACGAGCAGGGACGTGAGCTGGACGCCGAGCACCGTCACCACCGGGATTGCGGCGTTGCGGAAGCCGTGCCTGCGCAGCGCCTGCCAGCGGGTCAGGCCCTTGGCCCGGGCCGTGCGGATGAAGTCCTCCCGCTGCACACCGACGATCGCCGCGCGCACGTAGCGGGTGAGGACCGCGGCCTGGATGAGGCCCAGGGCCGCGGCGGGGAGCGTAAGCGAGCGCAGCGCCAGCAGCGGGTCCTCGTCCCAGGGCGTGAAGCCGCCCGCCGGCAGCCAGCCCAGCCGGACCGCGAACACCGTCACCAGCAGGAGGCCGAACCAGAAGGCCGGGATCGCGATGCCGCCCAGGCTGATCGCGCCGACCAGCGCCCCGCTGAGCCGGCGGTGGTGGACTCCGGCCAGCAGGCCCAGGGGCAGCGAGACCGCCACCGCCACCAGCATCGAGATCACGGCGAGGGGGCCGCTGACGGTGAGCTTCTCGAGCAGGTCCGGGGCGACCGGGGTCTTCGAGATCACCGACCGGCCGAAGTCGCCGTGCAGCATGCCGGCCACCCACTCCAGGTAGCGCTCCCAGCCGGGGTGGTCGAGGCCCAGCTGCTCGCGCAGGGTGTGCAGGGTAGCCGGGGTGGCGTCGGTGCCGAGGATGACCACCGCCGGGTCGCCGGGCAGCACGTTGACCACTCCGAAGACCAGCACGGAGGCCACCGCCAGGCTGGCGGCGAGGATCCCGGCCCTGGCGATCAGCGAAACCGTCAACGCATCACGCCAGGGCCGGCCTCGTCAGCCTCGTCAGGAGAAATGGGTGTCGCGCAGCAGCAGCGGCGAGGACAGGGACACGGTCGGGTAGGCCTTGACGTCCGAGCGGATGATGGCCAGCGTCCTGGGCGACATCACGTAGCCGTTGGCGGCGTCGGCGGCGAGCTGCCGCTGCACCTGCGCGTACAGGCTCTGCCGCGTGGAGGTGGTCTGCTCGGCGTCGGCCTGAGCCAGCCACTGCGTCACCTGCGCGTTCTGGTAGTGCCAGTAGTACCTGGGGTTGGCGTAGTTGCCGATGTCGCGCTCCTCGGCGTGGTTGATGATCGTCAGGTCGTAGTCCTGGGAGCCCAGGAACACCTGGCTCAGCCAGCGCTGGAACGTCATCTGGTCCACCGACAGCCCGATCCCGACGTCCTTCAGCTCGCTGAGCAGGATGTCGGTGCCCCGGACCGCGTAGGGGAAGTCCGTGATCTGGGCGAGCCGCAGGCTCAGCCCGCCCCCGTAGCCGGCCGTCTGGAGCAGCTGCTTCGCCTGCGCCGGGTCGTGCGGGTTCACCGCGGTCTCATCCACGTAGTACGGCTCACCGGCGTTGGGCACCGAGTGGGAGCCGATCGGGACGGCGTAGCCGGCCTGGATGCCGTCGATCCACGCTCTGCGGTCGATCGCCATGGAGATCGCGCGCCGCACCCGCGGGTCCTTCAGCGCCCCCTGGGCGTTGTTCATCGCCACGATCACCTTGCCGACGGGCGCGCCGACCAGCACCTGGAAGCGGCTGTCGCTCTTGAAGCCCGCGACCTGCTCCGGTCCCCCGACCTGGCCGATGGCGTCGATGTCGCCCGCCTTCAGCGCGTTGTTCATCGCGTTGGCGTCCGTGATGAACCGGAAGACCACGTCCTTGAGCCTCGCCTTGCTCCCCCAGTACGCGTCGTTGCGCGTGAGGCTCAGCGTGGCGCCCTTGTTCCAGGCGCCGAACCGGAACGGGCCCGTCCCCACCGGGCTGGTGACGTTGGTCGCCGCCGTCTTCGGGCTCATGATGCTGGCCGCGCCCGAGGTCATGTGGAACAGGAAGTTGTCGCTGTACTGCTTCAGCGAGACGCGTACGGTCGCGTCGTCGGCCGCCTGGACCGACTGCACCGGCGCCCAGTAGTCGACGTGCGGGTTGACCGGCTTGGAGTTGGCGTCCATGGCCCGCGTCCAGGACGACACCACGTCCCCGGCGGTGAACGGCGACCCGTCGTGCCACCGCACGCCGCCGACGAGGTGGAACGTCAGAGTCCGGCCGTCCGCGCTGACGTCCCACGACCTGGCGAGGCCCGGCACCACGCTCAGGTTGGGGCCCAGCCGCACCAGGCCCTCGTAGACGTTGTCCCGGAGCAGCAGGGCGATCGAGGCCGTGGCGTCCACGGTCGGGTCGAGCACCGTCGGCTCCTGGATGATGCCGACCGTCAGCCGGGTGCGGGTCGAGGTGGATGCGGCGCTGCCTCCCCCGCAGGCCGCCAGGAACGCGGAGGCTGCGGGGAGCGAGACACCGGTGGCGGCGAGCCGCGCGAGTACCTGCCGGCGCGTGAGCCGGCCCCGGAGCCAGCCCCTGGCCAGGTCGCCAGGGTGATCGTCGCTGTTCATGGCGTCAATTCTGGGCCGCGGACGGTGAGCGGCGCGCGGCCCGGCGGCTGTGCCACCCTGGGGGACGCCGCCGCGGTGCCCACATACGCCCTCCTCACCAGGCCCATCCAGAACCGGGTCTACGGCCGGGCCGCGGCCGACCTCGGTCTGGCCGAGCTGGCCGCGCTGGACCGCCTCCTCCTTGGCGGGCGCCTGGGCGCCGCCGAGCCGGTGACCATGGGCGGCCGTGTCTATCACCGCCTCGAGTGCGCTGCGCTCGACGACCGGGCGCTGGCGGTCGTCGCCTCCGTCTCCACCGTCTACGCGGCGTTCGAGCTGTCCCAGGGGTCGCTCACCCCGATCGAACTGCCCGTCCTGGAGCGGCTGCCGGACGACCTGGTCACGATCCAGCGCTACCAGGGCAAGACCAGCGAGCACCTGACCCGGCTCATGCTCAACCTGGCGACGGCGGCGGCCGGGGTCGGTCCTGGTTCTCGGGCGACGATCTTCGACCCCGCCTGCGGGCGCGGCACCACCCTGAACCAGGCGCTGCTGCACGGCCTCGACGCGCTCGGGATGGAGATCGAGACGCGGGCGGTGGACGCCTACGCGCACTTCCTGCGCACCTGGCTCCTGGCGCACCGCCTCAAGCACCGGTTCGAGTACCGGGCGGTCCGCCGGGACGGGCGGACCGTGGCCCACGTGCTGGACGTGGAGCTATCGCCGAGCCGCCAGGAGCTCGAGCGCGGCCGGCCGCAGCGCGTACGGATGGTGGCCGCCGACAGCACGCTGGCCAGCGAGCACCTGCGCCGGGCGAGCGCGGACGCCCTGGTCTGCGACCTGCCGTACGGCGTGCAGCACGCCGGCCGGGGCGCCGGCCGCCGCGAGCGCGGTCCGGAGGCGCTGCTCGAATCGGCCCTGCCGGCGTGGCTGGAGGTCCTTCGGCCCGGCTCCGGAGCCTGTCTCGCCTGGAACACGCGCGTCCTCCAGCGCGAGCGCCTGGCGGAGCGGATGCGCGGCGCGGGCCTGGAGGTCCTGGAGGGGCCGCCCTTCGACCGCTTCGGGCACCGCGTCGACCAGGCGATCCGGCGCGACGTGATCGTCGCCCGCCGGCCGTGAGGAGACCGCCACGGGCCGGCGCGCTTCTGCGGGCGGCGCCGGGCGGCCGCTTACCATCGAGCGGTGACAACCGCGTACGTGGAGCGGCCGCCGGCGCCGGCCCTGCGCGAACACCTGGCCTGCACATGGGGGCGGACCATCCCGGCGCGGCAGCCGGTCGTCGTGCGCGTGGTGCCGGACGCCTGCCTGGACGTCATCTGGCGCAGCGACGGCCAGCTCCAGGTGGCGGGGCCCGACACCGGGCCCGCACCGGTCGCGCCGCCGGCCGCCGTGACCTACGCCGGTGTGCGCTTCCAGCCGGGCGCGGCCCCGGCCCTGCTGGGCGTGCCGGCCAGCGCGCTGCGCGACCAGCGCGTGGACCTGGCCGAGCTGTGGGGGCCGGCCGAGGCCCGGCAGCTGGCCGAACGGCTGTGGGCGGCGCCCGACCCGGCCGCGGCGCTGGAGGACGCATTCGCCGACCGGCTGCCGCGGGCCGCCGCGCTCGAGCCGCTGGCCATGCCGCTGGTCGCGGTCCTGGGGCGCCGGCCGGGCCGCCTGCACACGCTCGCGGCTGAGCTCGGCCTGAGCGAGCGACAGCTTCGCCGGCGCTGCGAGGCGGCGTTCGGCTACGGGCCCAAGACGCTCGACCGGGTCCTGCGGTTCCGCCGCTTCCTGGCTCTCGCGGCCGCCGGGCCGGCGAGCCTCGCCGACCTGGCGCTGGCGGCCGGCTACGCGGACCAGGCCCACCTGAGCCGCGAGTGCCGGCGTCTGGCCGGTGTCACCCCAGCCGCTCTTCACCGGCCGTAGGCGCGGAGCACCTGCAGCGCCTCCACCGTCCGCCAGGCCCGCCACTCAGTCCCCGCGCTCGGGGTCCAGGCGGGCCAGTCGACGGTCCAGCCGCCGTCCGCCTCCTGGGCCGCCTCCAGCGCCCGCAGGTTGCACTCGATGACCTCGCCGGAGAACAGGCGGCGGCCCGGCGACGCCGGGGTGGGGGCGAAGTCGAGCGGCCGGTGCGACTCGAGGTCGCGGGCCGCCTCCGGGTCCTGCTCGACCACGTCGCCGGCCAGCAGCAGCGCCCCTACCCGCTCCAGCGCGCGGTCGGCGCGCGGCCGGTCCGGGACGTGCTCCAGGAACGTGAGCACGGCCCGAGTCTCGTATGGCTCGGCGCGCTCCAGTGCCTCGATCCCCCGCCAGCAGAAGGCGGTCGCCGGGACCAGCCAGGGATGCGCGACGCCCCGGGCGTGCAGCAGCCCCGCCAGGGCGGCGGTCGGGTTCAGCGAGCCGGACGGGTCGTCCGGGGCCTGCCACCACGGTGCGCTGGGCTCGGGCGGCGTCGTGGGCAGCAGGAACGGAACCCCACCGTCGGGGCGGCTGACGCCTGTCAGCCAGTCGCAGACGCCGGCCACCAGGGGGTCGTCGAAGCGATCGACCTCGTCCAGCACCCGCAGTGCGTGCTCGGCCGGCACGGGCTGGCTGCTCGGACCGCGCAGGTCCGGCTCGAGCGCATGGCCGACGCCGCCGTCCGGGTTGCCGTAGGGCCGCAGCGCCGCGACCACCGCCTCGGGGTCGCCGGCGCGGAAGAGGTAGGCGAAGCGGCGGCGGTCGAGAAGCCGGCCGAAGAGCCAGACGAAGCGTTCGGCCGCGTCGATCCGGGGGCCGTCCAGACGTTCCATGACGACAACGGTCGTGCATCCGCGCCCCGGCCGTATTGAACGAATCGGCCGGGCAGGCCCGCTAGTGGTGCGGCCGGAAACCTGGCCGAGAGATTTGGGTTCCAGGTGCCACAGATCCGGTGGCGCCGACGAGGAGCGGAAGGAGCGCCCTCCAGGGCGTGACTGAGCACCGCAGGAGGCAACGCCGGAGATGGGGTGCATGGGGCCCAAAGATCCGGCTGGGTTTTCGGCCGCACCACTACGCTCGCTCCAGCGCGACCCTCAGGCCGAGCGCGATCATCACCCCGCCCGCGACGGAGTCGAGGGCCCGGCGGAGCCGGGGCCCGAGGCTGCGGCGCGCCCTGCCCAGGACAGCGCCGTACGCCCCGAGCCAGAGCAGGGTCATCAGGGAGAACGCGGCGACCATGGCCGCCAGCCGCACCGGCGGGTCGCCCGGCCGGACGAACTGCGGGAAGACGCTGACGAAGATCACGGCCGCCTTGGGGTTGAGCAGGTTGTTGAGGACTCCCTGCAGGTACGGACCGCCGCGCGCCCGCGCCATGGCCGAGGGGGCCGCGCGTCCGGTGGCCAGCAGGCTCCGGACCCCGAGGTAGACGAGGTACGCGGCCCCGGCGTATCGCACGACGGCGAAGGCCGTCGCCGAGGCCGCCAGCAGGGAGGCGATGCCGGCCCCGGAGGCCAGGCCCCAGACCACCTGGCCGGTGGCCACGCCGGCAGCGGTCCGCCAGCCGCGCGGCCACCCGCCGGCGAGCGCGTTGCGGACCAGCAGGGCGGTGTCGGGGCCGGGTGTCACCACGAGCAGGGCCGCGACGCCCAGGAACTCCAGCAGGCGCGCGTCCGGGGCCACCGCCCCTAAGCATGACTGCGGCTGCGGCTCCGGGTCGACCGCCGGGCGTCGGTCGAGGGCAGCGATCGCGGGCCACTCGGCCGAGCGAGCCTGTCACGGTCGCCGGCCGCTGTGACGCCGCCGCCCGGCCGGGCGCCGCGACGTGCTGCTAGCCTTGGCGGGCGTGTCCTCCCTCCTCGTCCGGCTCATAGCCGTCGCGGGCGCCGCGGCGATCTTCGCGACCATGGCCGGCAGCAGCGCCGGCGTCCCCCTCTCCAGCGAGGTGATCGTCCCCCTCGGCGGTGCCCTGGCCTCGCAGGGCAGGCTCCCGCTGCTCACTGTGATCGCCGCCGCGATCCTTGGCAACCTGATCGGCTCGCTCGTCGCATACGCGCTCTCGGCCCGCTACGGCCAGAGGCTGCTGCTCGGCCCGGGCCGCTGGCTCGGGCTCCACGAGGGCCACCTGCGCCTGGCCGACCGCGTTTTCGTGCGCTTCGGACCGCCGGCGGTGCTGATCGGCAACCTGCTCCCCATCGTGCGGACCTACATCTCGTTCCCGGCCGGGCTGGTCAGGATGCGGCTGGCCCTCTTCGTCGGGATGACGCTGTCGGGCTCGGTCGTCTGGAACCTGGTCCTCGCCTACGCCGGCTTTCGGCTGGGGCAGAACTACGAGCGGATCGCCGGCACGTTCGGGCGGCTGACGATCCCGATGGCGATCCTGGTCCTCGCCCTGCTGGGCGTGGCCTACGTACTGGGCCGGCGGTGGCTCGACCAGGAGATGGCCAGCCGGTCGGACCCGCTGATGGACGACGGCGCCGCGGCGGGCCAGCGCCCGACGGACGCCGGCTGAGCAGGCTTCCGGCTCAGCCAGGGGGAGGGCGCGCCGGGCCCCGAGCGCCGGGAGGCGCGGCTCCAGGTTTCCGGGCGGCGCCCCCAGACCCGGGAGCGCGTCCCGTATGCGATCCACCATCCAAACGCAGGAGCGCCGGATCGCACGATTGCGAGTCGCGGCGCCTGCCATCGGCAGGTAGCGTCACCAAAGGTGGGCAGACGTGTGGAGGAGTCGCCCGGGTCCCCGCCCGAGGCGGCGCGGCAGCCCGCGCGCGGGCGCCGGCGGGGCGGTTCCGATGCGCGTCGGCCGCGCGTCTGGGATGCGGAGGGCCTCGGGCTGGACGTCCTCGCCGCGCTGGTCACGGCCTCGGCGGACGGGATCACCATCGTGGATTCCTCGCGCCACATCGTGTACGCGAACCCGGCGGCCTGCGCCGTGCTCGGCCATCCGCTCGACCACCTGCTGGGCGCGGACTGGCTCTCTTTCGTCCCCGAAGGGGAGCGGGAGACCGTCCTGACGCTCTTCGCCAGCGCCGCCCGCAGCGGCAGCTCGCCGGCCGTCGCCATCGCCGCCCGCCGGCCGGACGGGGTCGAGCAGGAGATCGAGCTGACGGCCACCGCGCTCCACCTGCCGGGCAGGCGGCTCCTGGTGGCCGCCTTCCGCGACGTGACGGAGCGCCACCATCAGGCCCGGCAGGCCGCCGTCCTGGCCCAGGCCGCCGCCAGCGTCGCCGTGAGCGACTCGATCGACGCGACGGTCCAGGCCATCGCCGAGTGCGCCCTGCGCGGCACGCGCGCGCTGGCCACCTGGCTGACGCTCGACGGTGAGGACGGCGCCAGGGTGGGGGCCGCCGCAGTGCCCGCGGAGTTCCGGAAGCGGATCGGCCCGGCGGCCCAGGCCCGCGCCGGCTGTCCGATGTTCACGCAGGCTCTCATGGGCCAGCGGGTGCTGATCTACGCGGACGCGCGGCAGCAGGTGGAGCGCGACCTGAGGACGGCGGCCCTCGCCCGCTCGCTGCGGTCTCTCCCCTGGCAGGGCGCCGCGTTCGCGCCGCTGATCTACCGCGGCGCCGTGGTCGGGGTGCTGACCGCCCTGTACCGGGAGAAGGAGCTTCCCGACGAGGCCGAGACCACGTTCCTGGCCACGCTGGCAGACCAGGCAACGATGGCCGCGGCGAACGCGCGGCTGGTGTCGGCGACCCGCGAGAAGATGGCGCTGGAGGAGCGCCAGCGGGTGGCCGGCGAGCTGCACGACTCCGTCAGCCAATCGCTCTACGGCATCCACATGGGCGCGAGCATCGCGCGCGAGCGGCTCGCGGCGGATCCGGCCCGCGCGGCCCAGCCCATCGATCACGTCATCCGGCTCGCGGAGGCGGCGCACGCGGCGATGCGAGCGCTGGTCTTCGAGCTGCGCCCGGAGTCGCTCGCGGCCGACGGCCTGGCCCTCAACCTCGAGCGGCAGGCCGAGGCGGTGCGCTCCCGGTACGGCATCGCCGGCCGGACCGTGCTCGACGCAGAGCCGGAGATCGCGATCGAGGTGAAGCAGGCCCTGTACCGGATCGCCCAGGAGGCGCTCACCAACACCGTCAGGCACGCGCGCGCGGGCCGGGTCGACGTCCGCCTCCGGGCTCTCCGCCGAAGCGTTGTGATGGAGGTCGCGGACGACGGCGTCGGCTTCGACCCCGGCGCCACGTTCACCGGCCACCTCGGCCTGCCCTCCATGCGCGAGCGCGCGCTCGCAGCGGGTGGCTCGCTGGAGGTCGTCAGCGCACCTGGCCAGGGGACGCGCATACAGGTCCGGGTGCCCTCCACACCTCCAGCCACCCTTCCCCGCGAGCGCGCCCCGCGCGCCGCCTCGCCCCGGACAGGCGACTCCTAGGAGCGGGGACGGCGTCAAGCGGGGTTGATTGGCCTATTGCGGCCGCCTGCACGTGCGCATACAGTGGGCGGGTCGCCGGCCGGGGGGTCGGGTATCGGTGCCGGCGGTTTCGTGAGGAGGAGGTCCATGCAACGACTCAGGTCGCTGGTGTCGCTCGTCGCGGCGACGGGGCTTGCGGCGGTGCTGAGCGGCGGCTCGTCGTATGCGGCGGCGATGCCGGCCGCCGTGGTCACGGCAGCGCCAACGCCGGCCGCCCACTCGGCGTCGTCGACGGCACCCAGGAACGTCCCCAGGTGCTCCAGCAACACGATGCTGTGCACGGAGGTGTACGACAGCGAGGACGTGTTCGGCGCGGGCACTTACGTCGGGCACGACGAGCCCTCTGCGCTCTTCTACTCGAACACCGCGGGCGCGGGCAACCACAACCGCTGGGTGGTGACGATGCCGAAGGACCCCCCGCACGCCGTGGTGCCGGGCCGGACCTGGAACTTCCAGCTGCGGCCCGCCTTCTGGTTCGGCATGGCGATGTGCGACACCCAGTCGTACCCCGAGCAGGTGTCGACCTGCACACCGGACAGCGACACCAACATCACGCCGCTCGCCCAGCACCCGGGCACGGCGTTCATGGAGCTGCAGTTCTACCCGCCGGGCTGGGTCAAGCAGTTCGCGAGCCAGAGCTGCGACGTGACCAGCTGGTGCGCCGCCCTCACCATTGACAGCCTGTCCCGCGACCCGGTGAACGGGCAGGACCTCAACCAGACCTGCCAGAACCAGATCCTGGGCGGCATCGAGTACGTGAACTTCGCGTTCGTCACGAAGAACGGCGTACCCCAGGGCGCGCCCAACCCGCTCGACTTCAACCCCGCAGTCGGGGGCGCGCCGGACTCGGCCAGGGATCTGTTCATGAACCCCGGCGACCGGGTCGAGATCACGATGTCCGACACGGCCCACGGCCTGCGGACGGACCTCCGTGACCTGACCACCGGCCAGAGCGGGTTCATGGTGGCCAGCGCTGCCAACAACTTCGGCCAGATGCAGTTCGCCCCGACGGGCACATCCTGCACGGTCATGCCCTACGACTTCCACCCCATGTACAGCACGTCGTCGACGCAGACGCGCGTGCCCTGGGCCGCGCACTCCTACAACATCGCCTACTCGGACGAGCTCGGCCACTGGGACTACTGCGACGCCGTCGCGGCCAATGGCACCTGCCCGACCACCGCCCACGAGGGCGACCCCCACGCCAACTCCAACACGGTGAACGACCAGGAAGCCGCCGAGGGGCCGCACCCCGCCGGTGACGACGACTCCTGCTTCAACCCGCCGCCGCCCCCCTCTGTGCAGGTCTCGGGCTGCAACGGCGAGAACGACGGTTTCGACGGGGTCCCGTACCACCTGTCCTGGCCGGACGGCAACACCGACCTGCACCCCACGTCCGTCGAGTTCACCAGCCCGCGCACCGGTCGCGAGCTCGACACCAACTACCGCCAGGTGGCGTTCGAGACCGACCTGCCCCGGGTCGAGCTGACGACGTGCAACCGCACAACTGGAGTCGGCTGCACGCTCATCCCGACGACGGACGACAGAGTCGCCGCAGACTTCTACCCGTTCTTCAGCCTGGGCCGCTCCGGCGGCCAGTGCCGCTGGGCGGAGGGCAGCTTCATCCCCGGCTTCACGCAGAACGACTACGGCGGCAACGTGCAGTACGGGCCGCTGCTGTCGCAGGTCTACCTCGCCTTCGGCGGGCACGGCGCGACCGTGAACCGGATCAACGACTTCCGCCAGATCCTGCCGAACAACCCGTGCCCGGCGGGC